>NZ_JBWKUP010000020.1:0-120517 GCF_059420905.1 Janthinobacterium sp. GW821-FHT03C08
ACAGATCATACGAGCTTGGAGTGGTAGTTCAGTTGGTTAGAATACCGGCCTGTCACGTCGGGGGTCGCGGGTTCGAGTCCCGTCCGCTCCGCCAATAAAAGAAAAGCCCTTTGGTTCTCTGAACCGAAGGGCTTTTCCCATTTCAGCGCCGAAAATACACCCGTTCTTCCCCGCATGAATATTTTTGCGCTTTTCAGCAAAAAAACCGCTTTTATCGCCAAGAATAGTTGCACAAGCGGCAGAGCGCCCCCTATAATAGTGCCTCTTCCAGACGTGGTGACAAACGTCGGGATAGTTTTCTGGGTATGCGGGTGCTTAGCTCAGTTGGTAGAGCGGCGCCCTTACAAGGCGTAGGTCGGGAGTTCGAGCCTCTCAGCACCCACCACCAATACAGAAAATTATCCAGTGCTTCATGGATCAGCAACACAGATCATACGAGCTTGGAGTGGTAGTTCAGTTGGTTAGAATACCGGCCTGTCACGTCGGGGGTCGCGGGTTCGAGTCCCGTCCGCTCCGCCAATAAAAGAAAAGCCCTTTGGTTCTCTGAACCGAAGGGCTTTTCCCATTCTGGGACCAGATCCGCAACACCACCAACGTCAAGCCCAAAGCCAACTTATCCGGGTGTCTGACCCCGGCTGTTAGAATCAGCTACCCTGACTCCGCCCCTGCTTGCATGCGCCTGCCCCGAAGCACCCATCCCTATCTGGCCTTGCGGCTGCGCCTGGCCCATCATGCTTTGCTGCAATTTGCCGCCAGCCTGACGAGTTCCATGGAAATCGTCCTGTTCCTGGCCGGCCCCGTCCTGCTGGGACTGCTCAGCGTCATCGCCCTGCCCGGCTTTCTCGCCATGAACCTGCCCTGGCCCGCCGCCTTGGGCGTGCTGGGCGGCCAAGCCCTGCTGACCTGCCTGCCCGCCTGGCTGCTGCGCAAGCGCCTCTTGCCCGCCCCTGTCGCCGCCTGGCTGCGCCAACTGCCCTTGCCGCGCCGCCTGCGCTGGCAAACCGATGTCGCCGTGGCCGGCCTGCTGATGCTGCCGCTGGGCATGGCCTATGCCGTCTCGGCCGCCATCTGGCTGGCGCAGTCGCCGCCCTGGCTGCGCCCCGTTGCCGGGACCGGCATCGCCGCCACGGCCGGCGCGTGGCTGCTGGCCTGGCTGCTCACGACGCTCATCGTGGCCCGGCGCCTGCGCGCGCCGCGGCCAGCACAACGGGCGCGCCCGCCCACGATGCACACGTATGTGCCCCGGCAACCCCGCTGGCCCACCCTGTTCCTGTGGCGGCGCCTATTCTGGCTGCCATTCTGGCGCAATGAAAACGTGATTGGCCTGCAACAGAGCGTGCTGCTGGCCGGCGCCTGCGCCAGCATGCTGGCCTGGCTGCTGCGCGCCCCCCTCGTGCCCGCACCGCTGCTGGGCCTGCTGGCCAGCGCCAGCCTCGTCATTGTGACGGACCGGGGCGACAAGGCCGTGCGCGAGCAGATCGGCTTGCTGCGTCCATCGCTCGATGCCTGGCCCCTGGCCAGCCGCCGCCTCCTGCGCCTGGCCTGCGGCGCCAGCCTGCTGCCCGCCCTGGCCGTGCTGCTGGGCGCCGGCGTCGTGCTGTATGGCACGGACCCGGCCATGCTGCAGCGGCGCGTGACGGGCGTGTATGCCGTCACCGCCAGCCTGGCCCTGCTGGCCATCGTCGGCCTGCCCCGCCTCACGGCGCGCGGGCGTGTCGCCCTCGTCGTCCTGTCCATCCTTGCCTTGAGCGCCATCGGAAGCGAATTATGGAATTGAATGCCCCTTCTCCCGTGCTGCACGTCGAGCAGCTCGATTTTCACTTTGCCACGCACAGCGTGTTTCAAGGATTTCAGCAGCGCTTCGGTCCCGGCATCAGCTGGCTGCGTGGCGCGAACGGCGCCGGCAAGACGACCCTGCTGAAACTGGCGGGCGGCGCCCTGCTGCCGGCGCGCGGCACCATCCGCCTGGACGGCATCGACAGCGGCGCCATGCCGCTGGCCTACCGCGCGCTCGCCTTCTATTGCGGCGGCGACGCGCCCGCCCTGCCCTGGCTGCAGGTGCATGAAATGCTCGAGCTGCACCTGGCCCTGTATCCGGGCAGCGACGCGGCCCTGCTGAACGCCGAGCTGAGCGCATTTTCCCTGACGCCGACCTTGCAGCAAAGCATCACCGCTCTCTCGCTGGGCCAGCATAAAAAACTGCAGCTGGCGCTGGCCCTGGCCTTGCCCGTGCGCCTGCTGCTCGTCGACGAGCCCTTCAATGGCCTCGATGCGGCGGCCATGGCGCACCTGCGCACGCGCCTGTCCGACCCGGCCCGGCTGGCGCGCCAGTGCATCGTGCTGACCAGCCACCTGGAGCCGCAGCTGCCGCTGGCGGCCACGGTGGAAATCTAGACAGGAAATACCGCTTTGCAGATCGGCCAGGGACAGCTTACGATGCCGTGTTGCAAAAACCGGCGATCCCGGTGCAGCCACGACGACAACACGGCGCGCTGATTCGGCGCACCCGGCCTATTTTTGGAGATGAGTATGTTCAACACCCACCGCAGCGCCCTGGCCATCCTGGGCGCCGCCCTCACCACCGTTGCCGCCTCGGCCATCGCCGCCGGCCCCACGGGCACGGCCGCCGACTATGGCACGCCCGCCCACCACGGCGCGGCCCAGCGCAGCATCGAGTTGCAGCCCGAGACGCGCCACATCAACGTCACGCATGGCGAAACCGTCACCATCGCGCGCGCCAGCCAGCGCTTTACATGGCACGTGCAAACGTTCAGCAACAAGACCGTCTTCGCCCTGGCCGAGATCGCGCCGAAGGACATGGCCGTCGACGGGATTCAAGTGTATGTGGCCGGCAATCCCCTGTACGCGGGCAGCTGATTTCCCTGCACACATAAAAAAACCGGAACCACCTTGCGGCAGTTCCGGTTTTTGTTTGATACGGCTCAATAATTACGCCGTCAGCGCTTCCTTGGCAGCGGACTCGTCGACCACTTCCTCGTCGTCCGAGCGGATCAGGTGGTCAAAGGCGGACAGGGCAGCCTTGGCGCCTTCGCCGGTGGCGATGATGATCTGCTTGTACGGCACCGTGGTGACGTCGCCGGCCGCAAACACGCCGGGGATCGAGGTCTGGCCGCGGGCGTCCACTTCGATTTCGCCGTGGCGCGACAGGGCGACCGTGCCCTTGAGCCACTCCGTGTTCGGCACCAGGCCGATCTGCACGAAGACGCCTTCCAGCTCGACCTTTTTCGACGCGCCGCTGACGCGGTCCGTGTAGGAGAGGCCATTGACGATCTTGCCGTCGCCGTGGATTTCGGTGGTTTGCGCCGACGTAATCACGGTCACGTTAGGCAGGCTGTGCAGCTTGCGCTGGAGCACCGCATCGGCGCGCAGTTCCGCGCCGAACTCGATCAGGGTCACGTGTTTCACGAGGCCGGCCAGGTCGATCGCCGCTTCCACACCCGAGTTGCCGCCGCCGATCACGGCCACGCGCTTGCCCTTGAACAAGGGACCATCGCAGTGCGGGCAGTAGGCGACACCGTGGTTGCGGTATTCCTTCTCGCCCGGCACGTTGATTTCGCGCCAGCGGGCACCGGTGGCCAGGATGACGGTCTTGGCTTTCAGCACGGCGCCATTCGCCGTTTCAATCTCGATCAGCTTGCCTGGCGTCAACTTCGCGGCGCGCTGGGTGTTCATGATGTCGACGTCGTATTCCTTGACGTGCTGTTCCAGCGCCACGGCGAACTTCGGACCATCCGTTTCCTTGACAGAAATAAAGTTTTCGATGGCCAGGGTATCGAGCACCTGGCCGCCGAAACGCTCGGCCAGCACGCCCGTGTTGATGCCCTTGCGGGCCGCGTAGATGGCCGCTGCCGCGCCGGCTGGGCCGCCGCCGACGATCAGCACGTCAAACACGTCTTTCTTGCTCAGCGCTTCGGCCTGGCGGGCGCCGGCATTGGTGTCGAGCTTGGCGAGGATTTCCTCGACATTCGTGCGGCCCTGGCCAAAGTGTTCGCCATTGAGGAACATCATCGGCACGGCCATGATCTGGCGCGCTTCCACTTCTTGCGGGAACACGCCGCCATCGATGGTGGTGACCTTGATGCGCGGGTTGATCACGGCCATGGCATTCAATGCCTGCACCACTTCCGGGCAGTTATGGCAGGAGAGCGAAATAAACGTTTCAAATTCGTAATCGCCGTCGAGGTTGCGGATCTGCTCGATCACGGTCTCGTCGAACTTGATGGTGTGGCCGCCCACTTGCAGCAGCGCCAGCACCAGCGAGGTAAATTCGTGGCCCAGCGGCACACCGGCGAAACGCACGCCGATGTCGGAGCCTGCACGGTTGATGCTGAACGACGGGGTCCGTACGCCAACTTCAATGCGCTCGACCAGCGTGATCTTGTCGCTCAACAGGACTATCTCCTGGAGCAATTCCTTCATCTCGCGGGCTTTTGCGCTGTCATCGAGAGAAGCGACCAGCTCAAGCGGATACACCACTTTTTCCAGGTAGGATTTCAGTTGGGTTTTGAGGGTTGCGTCTAACATGATTTTTTCCTTTTCTACAAATATTTAGGCGAATGCCGGGCCGGACACCCGGGCCGGCATCGCGGTAACTACTTGTTTGCTGCTTGCTGCTTCACACCTTAGATCTTGCCGACCAGGTCCAGCGATGGGGTCAGGGTCGCTGCGCCTTCCGTCCATTTTGCCGGGCACACTTCGCCTGGGTGGTTCGCCACGTACTGGGCGGCTTTGACTTTGCGCAGCAGTTCTGCAGCGTCACGGCCGATGCCGTTGTCATGCACTTCCAGCACTTTGATGAAGCCGTCAGGATTGATGACGAAGGTACCGCGCAGTGCCAGACCTTCTTCTTCGATCATGACTTCGAAGTTGCGCGACAGGGCGCCGGTCGGGTCGCCGATCAGTGCATATTGCACTTTCTTGATGGCGTCCGAGGTGTCATGCCATGCCTTGTGCGCGAAATGGGTATCGGTCGAGATGCCGTAGACATCGACGCCCAGCTTCTGGAACTCGGCGTGGTGGTCGGCCAGGTCTTCCAGTTCGGTTGGGCAAACGAAGGTGAAGTCGGCTGGGTAGAACACGAATACCGACCACTTGCCTTTCAGCGACGCTTCCGTCAGGTCGACGAATTTGCCATTGTGGTAAGCGGTTGCCTTGAATGGTTTAACTTGGGTATTGATGAGCGACATTTCATTTCCTCTCGTGTGGTGAATCAGTAAGACTCTAGTGTAAGGGGTTTTGACCCATATGCAAAATTGATTGTCACAATAGTTTCAATTGGTTTTAGCTATCATGACACCTTGGGAACTCCATGATAGGCAGTTCCCACGGGATTGAACAGCGACAAGAAGGGATCCCCTTGCTGCCGCCGGGTCTTTAATTTTTCAACTCTTCCGGTACTTTGCCGCCGTTTTCCGCCAGCTTGATCATCACCTGGCGGTGCAGCCAGATATTCATGCTGGCCGAATCGTTGGTGTCGCCCGTGAAATGCAGCTCTTGCGCCAGTTCCTTGCGCGCGGCCAGGCTGCTATCGAGTTGAAGCAGTTTCATCAGGTCGACGATGGACGTGCGCCAATTGAGTTTTTCCGCGTTCTTGCTGGCCAGGTCGACCAGCACCACTTCCACGTCCACCACGGGCACGGCGGCCGGTGCGGCAGCCGGCGCAGCGGCAGGAGCGCCCGCTGCAGGTGCTTCCGTCGCGGCGGCCGGCGTGGCAGCCGGGGCGGCATCGGACGAATGGTGGAAGATTTTGTTATAGATATTGCTGAAAATGCCCATGAGTACACCTCGAGTTGGAGTGAATGGAAGAAAGTTTGCCTGCGCGCCCAGTTCCCATGCAGCGAACCGGTGACAGCTGGAGCCGGGCGCAGGCGCCAGCCCGCCGAGTATAAGCCCGTTCAGGCCGGAGGCCCTGTCCCGCAGGCTTGCGCCAGATCTGGTGGCAAGCCATGCCTGTTTCAAGGGTGAAAGGGCCTCGGCATGGCCGGCAAACCGGCATTGGTGGGTGAAAGAGAGGGGCAGCGCGGAACGCCCGGGCAGGCGCGACAGGACGGAACGGCGGGAACGCCGGCCGTCCCCGGCATGGCAGGGAGCGGCCGGGCTGGCAAGGCCGCATTACGTCAATGCGGGCAAGACCGGGAAGCTTGTGGGCGCGCAATCGCGCCATGCCGTGCGCTAGAACACGACCCCGGCGACCAGGATGATGTTGGCATACGGGCTGCATTCCCCCGTGCGCACGATGGCGCGCGCGCCCTTGCTCAATTGCTTGAACTCTTCATGCGTCACCTGGCGCGCATCGGGCAAGCCCAGGGCCGCTACCTGGGCCGCCATGGCCGGGTTATGCTGCGGCAATTCGCTGGCCAGCAAATGGTATTCCACCTGCATTTCGCTCAGCACGGTGTTCACCGTATCGATGAAGCCGGGAATGCCGCGCGTCAGGGCCAGGTCGATCAGCGGCACGCCTGGCTGCGATGGCAGGCCCGCGTCGCCGATGACGAGCATGTCGCCATGGCCCAGCGAGGCGATCAGTTGCGACAGCGCAATATTAAGCAGCGGAGACTTTTTCATGGCCGTGGCTCAGAACAATTCGTGCAGGAAAGGAATCGAGGTTTGCGCGCCCGGCTTGGTCACGCTCCAGGCGGCCGCGCGCTGGCCTTGCTGGATGGATTCCGCCTCGTCCATGCCGGACGCCAGGCCCGCAACAAAGCCGCCGATGAAGGTGTCGCCGGCGGCCGTCGTGTCGACCGCTTGCACCACTTCGGCCGGAAAGGTGAAATCGCCGCCATACAGGGCCGCATGCACGCCCTTGGAACCCAAGGTGATGATGACATTGTCGCTGCCCAGCTTTTGCAGGGCGGCCGCCAGCGCCTGGGCGTCCGCGCCTTCCGGACTGACGCCGGCCAGCATGGCCGCTTCGATTTCATTCGGGATCAGGTAGTCGACCAGTTCCAGCACGCCGTCCGGCAGGCTGGCGGCCGGCGCCGGGTTCAGCACCACGGTCTTGCCCAGGGAACGGGCCAGTTGAATCGCGTGCACGACGGTGTCCATCGGCGTTTCCAGCTGCAGCACGACGATATCGGCCTGCTCGATCAGCGCCCTGGCCGCGTCGATATGCGCCGGGCTCAATAAATCGTTGGCGCCGCCGGCGATGACGATACTGTTCTGGCCCTTGTCGTCGACGAGGATGGAGGCGATGCCGGAGGCCACGCCCGGCAAGGTGGTGATGTGGCTGTCGATGATGCCGTCGCCCACCAGCGCCGCGCGCAGGGTGGCGCCGAAGGCGTCGTCGCCCACGCAGCCGACCATGGCCACTTGCTGGGCGCCCGCCACCTTGCCGCTCATGCGCGCGCAAGCGACGGCCTGGTTGGCGCCCTTGCCGCCAGGAATGGTTCTAAAGGCGCCGCCCGTCAGGGTTTCGCCGGGGAGGGGCATGCGCGGCACGCGCAAGACCAGGTCCATATTGATGCTGCCGATAACCACGATCATGATGTCATTCCCATCAGTTCAGTTGCAGGTAAAGTAAAAGGTAGAGGCGCAGCGGCGACGGCGCTGGAGCCGCGCACGTGTAGCTCGGGGGCGATGCTGCGCTGCTGGCGCGGCAAGGCGGGGTCGGCGATGCGCGCCAGCAGGCAGGCGGCCGTGATATGGCCCAGTTCGCGCGTATTCTGCGCCACGCTGCTCAGGGCGGGATGCACGAAGCTGGCCAGGTCGATATCGTCGAAGCCCACGACGGCCAGCTCTGCCGGCACGGCAATGCCCCGTTCGGCGGCGGCGCGCAGGGCGCCAAAGGCCATCAGGTCATTGCAGCAGAACAAGGCGTCGGGACGCTGGCCTGGCGGCAGCGCCAGCAAGTCCAGCGCGGCCGCATAGCCGCCCGCGCTGGTGAAATCCGCATGCCGGCACAAGCGGTCGGCCAGGGCCACGCCCGCGTCCGCCATGGCGTCGCGCGCGCCGTCGATGCGCTCGTTGGAAATGCTCACTTCGCGGGGGCCGGCGATGCAGGCGATGCGCCGGCGTCCCAGGCCCAGCAAATGGCGCGCGGCCAAGGCCCCGCCGGCGCGGTTGTCGACGGCCACGGCATCGATGGCCAGGTCGCTGGGCGCGCGGTCGAGCAGCACGGCCGGCACCTTCATCTTGCGCAGCAGTTCGCCGTCGCTGTCGGCCAGCGCGGACAAAATCAGGCCGTCGCAGCGCTTGGTCAGCAGCACGTTCAGGTACTCGCGCTGCTTGACGGGGTCGTCATCGGAATTGCACAAGATCACGCTGTAGCCGGCCGCGTAGCAGCTGTCCTCGATGCCGCGCGCCACTTCCGAGAAATACGGGTTCGTATTGTTGGGAATGATCAGGCCGATGGTGCCCGTGCTGCGGCTGCGCAAGGAACGCGCCAGGGCACTGGGCACGTAATGCAGTGCCTCCACGGCCGCCAGCACGGCGCGGCGCGCCTCGTCGCTGACGGGGCGGGTATTGTTGAGCACGTGCGAGACGGTAGTAAACGACACCCCCGCCGCCTGCGCCACCTGTTTGATGGTTGCCATGGGCGACGTCGCTTATGCGCGCTCGCCGCGGCGGCGGTAGGTGTCGAGCACCACGGCGGCGACGATCACCAGGCCCGTGACGATGCGTTTCACGGGTTCGGACACGCCCACCTGCGCCAGGCCCGCTTCCAGCACGGAAATGATCAACACGCCGATAAAGGTGCTGATGACGGAACCGCGCCCGCCCATCAGGCTCGTGCCGCCGATCACGACGGCCGCGATCACCTGCAATTCCATGCCCACGCCGCCGTTCGGGTCGGCCGCTTCCAGGCGGGACACCTGGAACAGGGCGCCGATGCCGGCCAGCAAGCCCATCAGGGCAAACACCAGCACCTTCGACGGTTTCGTATTGATGCCGGACAAACGCACGGCTTCTTCATTGGTGCCGATGCCGATCCAGTGGCGTCCCAGCACCGTGCGCGTGAGCACCAGGTGGCCGATGACGACGATGGCGATCGAGGCGATGAAGGCGGGCGACAGGCCGAAGGCGATCGGCGAGCTGATGCCCTCGACGGCGCTGCCGATGTATTCCGTGCGCGAGTTCGTCACCTGGTAGGCCAGGCCGCGCGCCATTTCCAGCACGCCCAGGGACACGATGAACGAGGGGATGCGCCAGCCGACGGAAATGAGGCCCGTCGTCGCGCCGCACAGGGCCGCGACGAACATGCCCAGCAGGGCAGCGCTCCACACGGGCCAGCCCCAGTGCACGACGGCCAGCGACAGCACGGACGCGGCCAGGGCCATCACGGAACCGACGGACAGGTCGATGCCGCCGATGATGAGCACGAACGTCATGCCGACGGCCATCACGACCAGGGTCGGGATGTTGTTCGACAGGGTACTCAAGGTCGCCAGGGTAAAGAAGTTTTCACTGGCAAACGAAAACAGCACGCACATGGCGAGCAAAGCGCCGATCAAGCCCGCATAGTTTTTCAGGTCGGCCAGGCTGCGCTGCAGATACGAAGGAGAGGAGTTGGTGGTCATGGGAATCTTTCCGGCGGATCAGGCCGCGGCAGGAGTGGAGTTGGGGGTCAAATAGCCGGAGAAGGCGGCCGACAGCAGCGCGTCCTGGCTCCAGGCGCCGCGCTCGAAGGTCTCGACGATGCTGCCGGCGCTCATGACGGCGATGCGGTCGCAGATCAGCATCAGTTCGCGCAAGTCGCTCGAGACGATGACGAGGCCCTTGCCCTGGCGCGCCTGCTCGGCCAGCACCTGATAAATATCAAACTTGGCGCCGATATCGATGCCGCGCGTGGGTTCGTCGAACAGCATCACGGGGCAATCACGGTACAGCCAGCGGGCAATCACCACCTTTTGCTGGTTGCCGCCAGAGAGCTCCGCCACCGTTTGCGCGCTGTTGCGCGAGCGGATGCCCAGGCGCTGGATGTAGTCGTCGGCCACCGTCGCTTCGGCCGCGTCGTTGAGCCAGCCGGCGCCGCTGACGGTGTCGAGCGATGCCAGGGTCGTGTTGACGGCAATGGACTGGCGCAGCAACAAACCTTGGCCCTTGCGGTCTTCCGTGATCATGGCGATGCCGGCTTGCACGGCCGCCTGCGGCGAGTGCAAGGCGGCAGGGACTTCGCTGTCGCCGAGGAACACGTCGCCGGCGTCGGCGCGGTCGGCGCCGAAGATCAAACGCAGCAATTCCGTGCGGCCCGAGCCGATCAGGCCGGCGATGCCGAGGATTTCGCCGGCGCGCAAGTCGAACGAGGTCGGGTTGACCACCTTGCCGCGCGCCAGACCCCGCACGCGCAGCAGCGGGGCGCCGATGGTGCGCCCGCTCAGGTCGACGGCATCGTCGGCCGAGCGGCCCACCATCAGGCTGACCAGGTCGGCGGCGGAGTGGCCCGCGATATCGTCATCGCACACGAGCTGGCCGTCTCGCAACACGGCGATGCGGTCGGCCACGCGCTTGAGTTCTTCCAGGCGGTGGGAAATATAGATGATGCACACGCCGTCGGCCTTCAGGCGTTCGATTTGCAGGAACAGCAATTCCACTTCGCGGTGCGTCAGCATGGCCGTCGGCTCGTCGAGCACCAGCAGGCGGCAGGCGCCGATCAGGTTGCGCGCGATTTCGATCATTTGCTGGTGGCCGATGCCCAGTTCGCCGACCAAGGTCCACGGGTCGAGGCCGCCCAGGCCCACTTTCTCCATCTGTTCGCGCGCGTCGCGCTCCAGACGGCCGCGGTCGATGAAGCCGAAACGCTGCGGCAGGTTTTTCAAGTACAGGTTTTCCGCGATCGACAGGGTGGGAATCAAATTCAATTCCTGCATCACCATGCGGATGCCCAGCGCCTCGGCGGCGCCGCGCGAAGTGGGCTGGTAGGGTTTGCCGTCGAGCAGCATCGTGCCCGTGGTCGCTTGCTCCAGGCCGCAGATGATCTTCGACAGGGTGCTCTTGCCCGCGCCGTTCTCTCCCGTCAGCGCCAGCACCTGGCCGGGGGCGAAGCGCAAGCCCACGCCGCCCAGCACGGGGCCGACATAGGATTTGCCGATGTTATCCAGGGTCAATAGAGGAATGGCGGCCGAGGGCGCCGGGGGGATGTCGGTAGGCATGATAAAACTCCGCGGAAAAAGACGGCGGGGCCGGCGCCGCAGCCTTAAGTGGCTATGCGGGCGCTGGCCCCGGCGGGATCAGACGATCAGGACTTGGCGTCCTTGGTGACCAGTTCGACCTTGGTTTCGATGACGCCACCCAGATCGGCTTGCTTCTTCTTCTGCGCCAGGGCTTTCAGCACGGTGTCGATGCCGAACACGGCTTGCTGCGAACCGAACTGGTCGGCGGTAGCCAGCACGCGGCCATCGGCCAGCATCGGCTTGATGGCGTTGATGTTGTCGTAGCCGACGACGAGGACTTTGCCCGTCTTGCCGGCCGCCTTGATGGCGGACACGGCGCCGATGGCCATGTTATCGTTACCGCACAGCAAAGCCTTGATGTTCGGGTTGGCGTTCAGCATGGCGGCCGCCACCGTGTTGGCGGGGGCGATTTCCCATTGGCCCGACTGCACGCTGACCACTTTCGCACCGGCCGCCGTCATGGCGTCCTGGAAGCCCAGGGTGCGCTGCTGCGCGTTGTAGGTGGTGGAGACGCCTTCGATGATGCCGACGGGGTCGCCCTTCTTGATCTGCTTGGCCAGGAAGTCGCCGACCACCTTGGCGCCCTTGCGGTTGTCCGGGCCGACGAACGGCACGGTGATGCCCTTCTCTTTCAGCGCGCCCGCGTCGAGCTTGTTGTCGATATTGACGACGATGATGCCCGCGTCGATGGCTTTTTTCAGCACGGGCACCAGCGCCTTCGAGTCGGCCGGGGCGATCACCAGCGCGTTGACGCGCGAGACGATCATTTGCTCGACCAGCTTGATCTGGCTCGACGTATCCGTTTCATCCTTGATGCCGTTCGACAGCAGGTCGTACTTGGCGGCATTGGCCTTCTGATGCGCCTTGGCGCCATTTTCCATGGTCAGGAAAAATTCATTGGCGAGCGACTTCATCACCAGTGCGACCTTGGGCTTGGCTGGCGTCTGCGCCATCGCCGGCACGGCGGGCAAGGCACACACCAGGACAGCGGCGGCAATCATTTTCAGGCGAATACGGGATGTCATGAGCGTCTCCAGAGTGGTTGGGCAAGCACGTGTATTGCATGCTTTTGTGGAAATTCGTTGTGCGCAAACGTTTGCGCGAAGCGAATAGTGCCTCAATGCCCCATATCAGTGCAAGCAAAACTGTAGCTGCGGTGCAGCAAAAAGGGGACGCCCAGAGGGAAACGGGCAGGCCGGTACGCGCGGCCTGCCGAGGAGAAATGCGCAGCAGTCAGCGATTTGCTGCGGGACGGGCGCTGGCCCACTGCACGGCCAGCACGCTGGCCAGCACCAGCAACAAGCCCAGCATCGACCAGCCCGTCATGGCTTGCCCCAGCAAGGCCCAGCCCAGCACGACGGCCATCAGGGGACTGAGCAGTCCCAGCGAGGACACGGCCACGGGCGACAGCCTGGCGATGCCGCGGAACCACAAGGCGTAGGCCAGCAGGGCGCCGGCCAGGCACAGGTAGGCGTAGGCCAGCACTTGCTGCAGGGACAGCGCCGGCAGCGGCGCGTCGGCCAGCCAGGCGACGGGCGCCAGCATCAGGCCGCCCAGCAGCAATTGCCAGCCCGTCAGCGCCAGCACGGGCAAGTCCGGCTTCCAGCGCCGCGTCAGATACGTGCCGGCCGCCATGCAGGCCGTGCCGCCCAGCGCGGCGGCGATGCCGACGGGTTCCCACACCGTGCGCGGCGACAACAATAAAACGCCCATGCCGAGCACGCCCAGCACGCTGGCGCCCAGGGCCAGGCGGGCCGGGCGGCGCCCTTCCACGCCCCAGGCCAGGCCCATCACCAAGAGCGGCTGGATGGCGCCCACCACGGCCGCCAGGCCGCCCGGCAAACGGTAGGCGGCCACGAACAGCAGCGCCTGGAAGACGCCGATATTCAGCGCGGACAGGATCAGCACGCGGCCCCAGTCGCGCCGCGCGGGCAGGCGCCGCATGATCAGCAGCAACAGCAAACCGGCCGGCAGCACGCGGATCAGCGCGGCCGTGAAGGGACGGTGCGGCGGCAGTAGTTCGGACGTGACGATGTAGGTGGATCCCCAGATGAGGGGTGCCAGCGCCGTGAGCACGATATCGCCCCAGGCGGGACGGACAGCAGAGGTGGCCATAAACTATCTCGACGTTAAGATAATTCGAGTGTGGACGCATACTATCTTGATGTCAAGATAAATTCGCCGGCGTGGGCAATGCTGCCGGACATAAAAAAACCCGGCGCGCTGGCCGGGTTCTTGTTGCAACGCTGAAAGCTTAGCGGCGGCCGCTGCGGGCTGGCGTACCGCCCTTGGCGGCCGGCTTGGCGCCACGGCCCACGGGCGCGGCGGCCGGCTTGGCCTTCGTCTTGATGGTCGACAGGATTGACGGACGCACCTTCGACTCGACGGCCGTCGCCTTGGGCGCGGCAGCCGTGCCGCCCAGGGCGATGCGGCTCTTGCCTGGCGCCACCTTGAACTTGTCCGGCGTGCCGGCGCCATGCGTCTGGCGGCTGCGCTCGCCTGCGGCCAGGCCGCCCGACTCGGACGAGGTCCAGGCGGGAATCAGATGCTTGTCGCCATTGCCGATCAAGTCGCCACGGCCCATGTTGACCAGCGCTTCGCGCAAAATCGGCCAGTTGGCCGGGTCCTGGTAGCGCAGGAAGGCTTTATGGGTGCGGCGGATCTTGCCGCTGCGGGCCGTTTCCACCACTTCCGAGTCTGCCGTGACCTTGCGCAGGGGATTCTTGCGCGTGTGGTACATGGTCGTGGCCATGGCCATCGGCGTGGGCATGAAGGTCTGCACCTGGTCCAGCTTGAAATTGTTCTTCTTCAGCCACAGGGCCAGGTTCAGCATGTCCAGGTCCGTCGTGCCCGGATGGGCGGCGATGAAATACGGGATCAGGTATTGCTTCTTGCCCGCTTCCAGCGAGAAACGGTCGAACATTTCCTTGAATTCATCGTAGGCGCCGATGCCGGGCTTCATCATCTTCGATAAAGTCCCCTCTTCCGTGTGCTCGGGCGCGATTTTCAAGAGGCCGCCGACGTGGTGCGTCACCAGTTCCTTCACGTACTCGGGCGAACGCACGGCCAGGTCGTAGCGCAAGCCCGAGCTGATCAAGACTTTCTTGATGCCGGGAATCGCGCGCGCCTTGCGGTACAGGGAGATGAGCTTGCTGTGGTCCGTGCCCAGGTTCACGCAGATGGACGGGTAGACGCAGGACAGGCGGCGGCACGACACTTCGATCTCTTTTTCCTTGCAGGCCAGGCGGTACATATTCGCCGTCGGGCCACCCATATCGGAAATGGTGCCCGTAAAGCCTTTGGTTTTATCGCGGATATGCTCGATTTCGCGCAGGATCGACGGTTCCGAACGGCTCTGGATGATGCGGCCTTCGTGTTCCGTGATCGAGCAGAAGGTGCAGCCGCCGAAGCAGCCGCGCATGATGTTGACGGAAAAGCGGATCATTTCCCAGGCGGGAATGTGTGCCTTGCCATAGCTCGGGTGCGGGGCGCGCGCGTAATTCATGTCGTACACGCCATCCATCTCGTCCATGGCCAGCGGCAGCGGCGGCGGGTTGAGCCACACGTCGCGTTCGCCGTGCGCCTGCACCATGGCGCGGGCATTGCCGGGATTCGATTCCAGGTGGAACACGCGCGACGCATGCGCATACATGACGGGGTCATCCTTGACGACGTCGTAGGACGGCAGGCGCACGACCGTCTTGTCGTGCTTTTCCTTGGCCATGGCCAGGCGCTCTTCGCGGCTCATGATACGGATGGGCTTGATGACTTCGGCCGATTTCGACGCGTTTTCCGTGGCGCAGGCGGTCTTGTCTTCCTGCACCATCTCGTAGGGGCTGTAATGCGGGTCGATCTTGCCGGGCACGTCCACGCGGGTGGAATTGTGCACGCCCCAGTCGTCGCCGGGCAGCCAGCCGGACGGCACCATGAAGGCCGTGCCGCGCAAGTCGCGGATATCCTTGATGTGTTCGCCGGCGGCCAGGCGGTGGGTCAGGTCGACCAGCGCCCGCTCGGCATTACCGAAAATCAACAAATCAGCCTTGGAATCGGGCAAGACGGAACGGCGGACCTTGTCCGACCAGTAATCGTAATGCGCAATGCGGCGCAAGGACGCCTCGATGCTGCCGATGACGATGGGCACGTCGGAATACGCTTCGCGCGCGCGCTGGGCGTACACGGTGACGGCGCGGTCCGGACGCTTGTTCGGTTCCGCATTCGCCGTGTAGGCGTCGTCGGAGCGGATCTTGCGGTCGGCCGTGTACTGGTTGACCATGGAATCCATGTTGCCGGCCGTGATGCCGTAGTACAGGCGCGGCTTGCCGAGGATGCGGAAGGCGTCGGCCGACAGCCAGTCGGGCTGGCTGATGATGCCGACGCGATAACCCTGCGCTTCGAGCAGGCGGCCAACGAGGGCCATGCCGAAGCTCGGATGGTCGATGTAGGCGTCGCCCGTGACGAGGATGACGTCGCACTGGTCCCAGCCCAGCGCGTCCATCTCGGCACGCGACATCGGCAGGAAAGGCGCCACGGCAGCGCGGGCAGACCGCTTGGGAACGGTCGCAAATAAATTGGTAGGGGAGCTCATAGGGTACGGATTGTACCGGAATTGGCCATTTCCAACCTGGCGGCCTGCTTTTTACTGTTGGATTTCAGTACAAAAAACGTTTATTTTTCAATTACTTGGGAGAAACGGAGCAGACCCGCCGGGGCAATGCGGCCCAGCGGGGCGCATTGCGATCGCGTAGCGACTGACCCCGATCAGATCCCCATGTTGGCAAGAATCTCACCCAGTTCCCGCAACGCCGGCTCCAGTTTCGGATGCTTGACGGCAAACTTGGCCGACAATTCCTGGCTGCGCTCGGCCAGGCCATAGGTGGTCGACTCTGCTTCCTGTTCCTGCGCGGCGCGCCTTTCCATCAGCAGCTTGATGTCGACATCGAGCTTTTGCAGCAAACCTTGCAGTTCTTCATCGACGGGGCCGCTGGTTTCGAGCGTCGAATGCAGCTGTTGCAGCGATTCCTTGAGTTTGCTATCCATGTTTTTTCCTGTCAGTCAGTAAATTGCGTGTCCAGGAACAATTGCTCCACCTTGCTCCTGGCCCACGGGGTCTTGCGCAAAAACTTCAGGCTCGACTTGATGCTGGGATCGCTGATGAAGCAATTGATATCGATGTGCTTGGCCAGGCCATCCCAGCCGTAGTGGGCTTGCAGGCGCGTCACGATTGCTTCCAGGGTAATACCATTCAAATCTTGCTGACTCATATACTCTTTCGACTGCCTTCCTGTTTCCATCTTACTCAATTCTACGCCGCCGGCACATAAAGCTTGCGTGCGCCAGGACGACGCAGCGCAAGCTTCAGATGGGGACGCCTTACTTGGCGTTCAAGCCACGGCGTTCCAGCAGCGGTTCCACGGTGGCATCGCGGCCGCGGAAGTCACGGAACAGCTGCAGTGCATCGACGCTGCCGCCGCGCGACAGCAACTTGCTGCGGAACCAGTCGCCGTTCTTGCGCGTCAGGCCGCCGTTTTCCTTGAACCAGTTGACCGATTCCGCGTCCAGCTTTTCCGACCACAGGTAGGCGTAATAAGCCGCCGAGTAGCCGCCCGAGAAGCTGTGCGAGAAGTACGTCGTGCGGTAGCGCGGCGGCACGGGCGCGTAATCGACGCCCGCGTCTTTCAACGATGCCGCTTCAAAGGCCAGCACGTCCGTCGGGATCTGGCTCGGCGCCAGCTGGTGCCAGCGCTGGTCCAGCAGGGCCGCCGACAGGTATTCCGTCGTCATGAAGCCCTGGTTGAATTTCTTCGCCGCCGTCACCTTGTCCAGCAGCTCCTGCGGCATGGCCGCGCCGCTCTGGTAGTGCTTGGCGTAGTTTTGCAGCACTTCCGGCCAGATGGCCCACATTTCATTGACTTGCGACGGGTATTCGACGAAGTCGCTCGGCACGCTGGTGCCGGCAAAGCGCGGGTACTTCACGTTCGAGAACATGCCGTGCAGCGCATGGCCGAATTCGTGGAACATGGTTGTCACTTCGTCGAACGTCAAGAGCGTCGGCTGGCCGGCCGGCGGCTTCGGAATGTTCAACTGGTTGGCCACCACCGGGTGCGTGCCCAGCAGCGCCGATTGCGACACGTATTCATTCATCCACGCGCCGCCATGCTTGTTGCCACGCGCATAGAAGTCGGCGATGAACAGGGCCAGCGGCTTGCCATTGGCGTCGATCACGTCGTAGACGCGCACGTCCGGGTTGTACACCGGCAAGTCCTTGCGCTCTTTGAAGCTGATGCCATACAACTTGTTGGCGGCAAAGAAGACGCCGTTGTTCAGCACGCTGTTCAGTTCCAAATACGGTTTCAGCTCGTTTTCATCAAAGTTAAAACGCTGCTTGCGCAATTTGTCCGTGTAGATGGCCCAGTCGGCAGCCGCCACCTGGAAACCGCCTTTTTCCGCGTCGACCACTTGCTGCAGGTCGGCCGCTTCGCGGCGCGCATTGGCGACGGCCGGTTTCGCCAGTTCCGACAGCAGGGTGTTGACGGCCGTCGTCGTCTTGGCCGTCTGGTCTTCCAGCGAATACGCGGCATAGTTGGCGTAGCCGAGCAGGGTAGCCCGTTCGGCGCGCAGCTTGGCCAGCTTCAGCACGATGGCGCGGTTGTCGAACTCGCCGCCCTGGCTACCCCGGTTCAGGGAGGCATCCATCAGGCGCTGGCGCGTGGCGCGGTTGGTCAGCACGGCCAGCGGCGGCTGGCCGCTGGTGTTCACCAGGGCGATGACGAACTTGCCCGTCAAGCCCCGTTCCTTGGCCGCTTCAGCGGCCGTGTCGATATCGCTGTCCGTCATGCCTGCCAACTCGGCGCGCGTGTCGACGACGATGCTCTTGGCGTTCGTTTCCTTCAGCACGTTCTGTGCAAAGGCTGTTTCCAGGCCCGCCTGCTCGGCGTTGTAGGCTTTCAATTTTTCCTTGTCCGCATCGGACAGCTTGGCGCCGGCGCGCACGAAGTCCGTGTGATAGCGTTCCAGCAGGCGCAGGGATTCGGCGTCGAGGCCCAGCTTGTCGCGCTTGGCGTACAGGGTGTCGATGCGCGTGAACAATTTCGGGTTCAGGGTGATGGCGTCGCCGTGCGCGGCCAGTTTTGGCGACACGTCCACTTCCACCGCTTCCAGCACGCTGTTTGTGTTGGTCGAGGTCATGTTGCTGAAGATGCTCTGCACTCGGTGCAGCAGCTGGCCCGTGCGCTCGAGGGCCACGATGGTGTTCTCGAACGTGGGCGCCTGGCGGTTGTTGGCGATCGCGTTCACTTCGGCCAGCTGGCGTTTCATGCCTTCGGCAAACGCCGGCGCGTAGTGCTCATCCTTGATCAGGCCGAATTGCGGCATCTGGAATGGCAGCGGGCTGGCTTTCAGCAGGGGATTCTGCGCACTGACGGTGGCGGCCGGTGCGGCGGCGGCGGCCAGGGCGGAAGGGGCGGCGTGGGCCAGCATGATGCTGGCGGCGATGACGAGCAGTTGTGGACGGATCATGACATCTTTCAGAAAGCGCGGGGAAGAGCCGCGATCGCGTCGCGGGCCAGTGGCAGATGATAGCAGCCTGTCACACAGGCGTCATCCAACATGGGCGATCCTGTGGTGCATCCCGCCAAATGCGCGGTTTACCACGGTTTTCAATCAAAATCTCCAAATAAAAATGGCCACCAATTGCTTGGCAGCCATTTTCATTGACCCGGCTTTACGGCCGGGAATGACGCGGATTACTTGCCGTTCAAGCCACGGCGTTCCAGCAGCGGCTCGATCTTCGCATCGCGGCCGCGGAAGTTGCGGTAAATGTCCAGCGCATCGGCGCTGCCGCCGCGCGACAGCAGCTTGGCGCGGAACCAGTCGCCGTTCTTGCGCGTCAGGCCGCCGTTTTCCTTGAACCACTCGACCGTGTCGGCATCGAGCTTTTCCGACCACAGGTAGGCGTAGTAGCCGGCCGAGTAGCCGCCCGCGAACGCGTGCGAGAAATACGTGGTGCGGTAGCGCGGCGGCGCCGGGGCGAAATCGACGCCCGCGTCCGCCAGCGCGGCTTTCTCGAAGGCGACCACGTCGGTCGGGATCTGTGCCGGCGTCAGCTGGTGCCAGCGCTGGTCCAGCAGGGCCGATGCCAGGTATTCCGTCGTTTTATAACCCTGGTTGAAATTGTCGGCCGCCGTCACTTTCGCCAGCAGCTCGGCCGGGATGGCCGCGCCCGTCTGGTAGTGCTTGGCGTAGTTTTGCAGCACTTCCGGCCACAGGGCCCACATTTCATTGACTTGCGACGGGTATTCGACGAAGTCGCGCGGCACGCTGGTGCCGGCGAAGCGCGGGTATTTCACGTTCGAGAACATGCCGTGCAGCGCATGGCCGAATTCGTGGAACATGGTGTTGACTTCGTCAAACGTCATCAGGGTCGGCTGGCCCGCTTCCGGTTTCGGAATGTTCAGGTTATTCGCGATGACGGGCTTGCGGTTCAGCAAGCCCGACTGGCCCACGTAGGCATTCGCCCAGGCGCCGCCACGCTTGTTGCTGCGCGCGTAAGGGTCCAGGGTGAAGATGGCCAGCTGCGTGCCGTCTTCGTTGAAGACGTCGTACACCAGCATGTCGGCGTTGTAGACCGGCAAGTCGGTACGCTGCTTGAAGGTCAGGCCGTACAGCTTGCCGGCGGCGAAGAACACGCCCTTGGTCAGCACGCTGTGCATTTCAAAGTACGGCTTGAGTTGATTTTCATCAAAGCTGTAGCGTTCGGCGCGTACCTTGTCGCTGTAGAAAGCCCAGTCGGCGGCGCCCACCTTGAAGCCGCCCTTGCCCGCATCGATGACCTTCTGGATATCGTCCGCTTCACGGCGCGCATTGACGACGGCCGGCTTGGCCAGCTCGCCCAGCAGTGCGTTCACGGCGGTGGTGTTCTTCGCCGTCTGGTCTTCCAGCGAATACGCCGCGTAGTTCGGGTAGCCCATCAGCGCGGCCCGTTCGGCGCGCAGTTTCGCCAGGTCCAGCACTTCCTGGGTGTTGTCGAACTCGCCGCCGCGGCTGCCGCGCGCCTGCGAGGCGGCCATGATGCGTTCGCGCAAGGCGCGGTTGGTCAGCTGCGACAGCGGCGCCTGGCCCGTCGTGTTGACGAGGGCGATCACGTACTTGCCGTCCAGGCCGCGCTTCTTGGCCAGGCCGGCGGCCACTTCGATGGCGGCCGGCGACAGGCCGTCCAGTTCTTCGCGCGTGTCGACGACGACGGCCGACGCGTTCAATTCCTTCAGCACATTCTGCGCGAACTTGGTCGACAGGGCAGCCAGCTGGCCATTGTAGGCGCGCAGCTTTTCCTTGTCGGCGGCCGACAGCTTGGCGCCGGCGCGCACGAAGTCCGTGTGGTAGCGTTCCAGCAGGCGTTTCGATTCAGCATCGAGGCCCAGCTTGTCGCGCTTGGCGTACAGCGTATTGATGCGTTGGAACAACTTGTCATTGAGCATGATCGCGTCGCTGTGGGCGGCCATCTTCGGCGCCAGCTCGCGTTCCAGGCCCTGGATCGTCTCATTCGTGTTGGAGCCGGACATCACCGAAAACACGGTGCGCACGCGGCCCAGCAGCTCGCCCGAGCGTTCCATGGCGACGATGGTGTTGTCGAACGTGGCCGGCTTCCTGTTATTCGCAATCGCGTTGATTTCCGCCAGGTGGGCGGCCATGCCTGCCGTAAAGGCGGGCGCATAGTCGGCGTCCTGCACCTTGTCGAACGGCGGATAGTGGAACGGCAGGCTGCTGGCCTGCGCAAACGGATTCGAGGCGGGCAGTGCGGTGGCCTGGACGGCCGCGGTAGCGGTCGGGGCGGCGGTGGCGGCAAAGGCGGCTGGTGCCAGCATCAGGCTGGCGGCGATGACGAGCAGAGTTGGACGGGTCATGTCTTCTTTCAAGAAACGCAAGAGTGCCGCGATTGTGTCGCGGGCCAGCCTGAAATAATAACAGCCAGAAACACTTGCGTCACCCGCAACTACCGATGGTAGCGATGTGCCCATATAGGAAAGGTTGTCATGCCTGATAGCCGCACATGCACGCCGATACGGCGGCGCCCCTGCCCGCACCATGAAAAATATCAATGCTCACATGAGCTGTATGGCATATAGTATCCATTCGGCAACAATAGACGGAGAATGCATGCACTTTGAACATCGCAAGGCACGCGCCCTGGAGCTGTTGAGCAGCACGGGCATGGCCCCCAGCCACTATGCGCCACCGCTGCTGCGGCTGTTATGGAAGGCTGGCGTGCAGGTGGCGCCGCCGCATTTCCAGTCCTTCCTGCGCACCACGCTCGGCATGGGACTCTTCTTTGGCACGTTCTGGGGCCTGGCCATGTGGCTCGTCGTGTGGCCGCTGCAGGCTGCCACCAGGCCGCCGTCCCCCATGACCGCCTTCCTGGCGGCCAGCGCGGCCGGCCTCCTGTTCGGCCTCGCCATGTCCACCGTCTACGCCCGCGACCGGCGCAAGCACCAGTTGCCGGCATGGACCGCGCTGGACGGTGAATAAGCCGGCAAGGCCCCGGTATCAATAGTGCGGCGGGCGCTCGTTGACCAGCCCGCCATTTGCCTGCTGCGCTCCGTCGCGCACGTGCTCGCCCAGCTTGTGCAGCATCGCTTCCAATTGGTCGATACGCTTGCCCTGCTGGTACACCATCTGGTTCAGCGACTCGACCAGGTCTTCCTGCTGCGCCAGCTTGATTTCGATATCGACGAAACGTGTTTCCATCTGTTCTGCATTGTCCATGGTGCTCTCGGTGATTGCTGACTGAAAGGGGGCATTCTACCGCCGCAGCGGCGTGCGCCAGGACAAACAAACGGCATTCTTCCCGGCGCAGCGCCGATTCCTGCCTATTCTCTCCTTATAGCTGGATCAAACCGCTTGACGAATGAGAACAAACGATTACAATGATTGAACCAACACCAACCGAGCCAGTGCTGATCGATACGCGCAAGACGGCCGAATACCGGCGCTGGGAAGACTCCCTGCACGATGTGGCGGCGGCCGCCATCGACGCACGCATCAAGCATTTGCAGCACGGTAAGAAGGGCGACTGGCGCCCTGTGGGCGAAGGCGTGTGCGAACTGCGTTTTTTACAGACGGGGCCGGGCTGGCGCGTGTATTTTCATGAAACGAATCGGGGCACCCTGATCTTGCTGCTACTCGGTGGCAACAAATCGAGCCAGCAGCGCGACATCAAGCAGGCGCAGGCGATCCTCAGGGAGCTGAAAGCCCGGCAGGCGGCCATCCGCAAAGCGGCGGCGGCATCCACAGGAGCACGAAAAAAATGAACCATCATAGCGACCATGACACCTTCGACCTCGACGACCTCGACGCGCTGGGATTGAGCAAATTTGACCCAACACAACACCTGACCAGCAAGGCCGCCGTGGCCGCCTACATGAGCGAAATCGTCGCCACCGGCAACGCGGAACTGTTCCAGTCCGCCATGAACGACGTGGTGCGCGCCTACGGCATGGGCAAGGTGGCGGCCCGGGCCGACATCACGCGCGAGGGCGCGTACAAAGCCTTGCGCGAAGGCAGCAAGCCGCGCTTTGAAACCATTTTGAAGATGCTCGATGCGCTGGGCATGCAGTTGGCCATCGTGCCGAAAACCTCGCCCGACGGCACCGTGGAAGCCTGAGCGTTCTTCAAGCCTTGGGCGCGGCCAGCAGCGCCTTCATGCGCGCCAACCTCTCCTTCGGCGAAATCACTTCCGCCTCCGTCGGCACGGCGTCGCCCACGTCCAGTTGCATTTCCTTGATGAAGCGCGACGGGTCGCAATGGACTTGCTCGCCGGCCCGCTTGCGCTTCTTGCACCAGGTGACGTGCAAGGTGCGCTGGGCCCGCGTGATGCCCACGTACATCAAGCGGCGCTCTTCCTGGATGCGCGCGGCGATGGTTTCGGCGGGCGCGTCCGCGTCGCCCTTGTGCGGCAGAATCCCCTCTTCCACGCCGACGAGGAAGACGTGGGGAAACTCCAGCCCTTTTGATGCATGCAAGGTGGACATGCGCACGGCATCCTGCTCCTCGTCCTTGCCTTCGAGCATGGTCATCAGGGCCACCATCTGCGTCAGTTCCAGCACGTTCTTTTCTTCGCCATCGCGGTCCTTGCCGCCCCGGCCCCGTTCCTTGAGCCAGTTGACGAATTCCAGCACGTTCTGCCACTTGCTTTGCGCCTGCCTTTCCTCGAAGGCATCGTACAGATACGATTCGTAGTGGATTTCCTTCATCATGTCGTCCAGCACTTCGGCCGCATTGTCGCCGCTGCCGGCCGCGCCGGGACGGCTGGCGCGCGATTCGAGGTCGTTGATGAAGTTGCAGAAGTCGCGCAGGGGACCCAGCTGGCGGTCCGTCAGCTTGGCCTCGATGCCGCCCTTGAACACGGCCTGGAACAGCGAGCATTGCCACTGCCCCGAAAACGCCCCCAGCACTTCCAGGGTCGACTGCCCCACGCCGCGGCGCGGCGTCGTCACGGCGCGGATGAAGGCCGGGTCGTCGTCCTCGTTGGCCAGCAGGCGCAGGTAGCTGATGATGTCCTTGATCTCGGCCTTGTCGAAGAAGCTCTGGCCGCCCGAAATCGTGTAGGGGATGCGTTCCTTGCGCAGGCATTGCTCGATGATGCGCGCCTGGTGGTTGCCCCGGTACAAAATCGCGTAATCGGAAAATTTATTTTTGCGCTCGAAATGGTCGGCCGAGATCATGATGGCGACCTGCTCCGCCTCCTGCTCGTCCGTCTGCATGCCCAGCACCTTGATCGGCTCGCCCAGGCCGTGTTCCGACCACAGCGATTTTTCAAACAGTTTCGGGTTGTTGCCGATGACGGCATTGGCCGCATTGAGCACGCGCATGGTGGAGCGGTAGTTCTGCTCCAGTTTGATGACGCGCAAATCGGGGAAATCCGTTTCCAGCGTCTTTAAATTTTCCACGGTGGCGCCGCGCCAGGCATAGATCGCCTGGTCATCGTCGCCCACGGCCGTAAACATCGGCTTCTTGCCGATGCCCGTCACCATCAGTTTCACCAGTTCGTACTGGCAGGTGTTCGTGTCCTGGTACTCGTCGACGAGCAGGTAGCGCAAGCGACGCTGCCACTTGTCGCGCACGGGGCCGTTATTGCGGAACAGTTCCACCGGCAGGCGGATCAGGTCATCGAAATCGACGGCCTGATAGGCCGACAGCGTTGCCACATAGCTGCGGTAGATGCGCGCCGCGTTGGCCTCGTCCTCATCCTTGGCCTGCGCCAGGGCCATGTCCGGATCGATCAAGCCATTTTTCCACAGCGACATGGCATTCTGGATGCCGCGTATCACCTGTTTATCGGTGGTAATGGCAAGGTCTTGCACGAGGGAAAAACAGTCGTCGCTGTCCATGATGGAAAAGCGGTCCTTCAGCCCCACGCCATTGGCTTCCTGGCGCAGGATCTTCACGCCCAGCGAGTGGAAGGTCGACACCGTCAACTGCTTGGCCTGCCTCGGCTGCTTGAGCAGCTTGGCGATACGCTCCTGCATTTCCAGCGCCGCCTTGTTGGTGAAGGTCAAGGCGGCGATGGTGCGCGGGTCGTAGCCCCGGTCTTCGATCAGGTGGGCGATCTTTTGCGTGATCACGCGCGTCTTGCCCGAACCGGCGCCCGCCAGCACGAGGCAAGGGCCGTCGAGGTAGGTCACCGCTTCGCTTTGGGGGGCATTCAGACCGAATTGTGGTGCTTTGGACATCAGGGTATTTCCGGAGGGAACAGCAGCCCATTGTAACAGCGTCGCGCCCGCCATTTGCACGGCGGCAGCTGCACGAAAAACAGGCAATGGCATTGATATATCGCCAAATGCCGCCATCTCGGGGCATGCAATGCGTGCGGCGCGGCCACCGCTGGAGTACCATTCCGCCTATATCGCCCGCGCGCGCCCACTTACCGAATGGCAGTCCTATGAAATTTGAACACCTGATTGAAATTAACGATCCGCTCAACCCGCTGATCGACACCCTGACCCTGGAACAGGTGTGGCGCGGCCTCGTCTTGCGCGCCGAGTCGCCCAAGCTGTTCGTGCCGCACCTGGACGAGTGCCAGATCAGCGAACACAGCGATACCGGCTTTTCCCGCAGCCTGCGCTATGGCGAGCTGGTCATCAACGACCGTGTGGTGCTGGTGCCGCAGCTGCAGGTGCGCTACGAAGTGCCGGCGCAGAAGGACATCAGCGCCTCCTCGCTCGTCATGACCATCGAGATGCCCGACGAGGCCAGCCTGTGGGTGCGCTTCCAGTACGACGACGGCCACGACGCGGCCACCGACGAGGCCAACGCCCTGTACGACGACTTCCG
Organism: Janthinobacterium sp. GW821-FHT03C08; assembly: GCF_059420905.1. Lineage (NCBI taxonomy): Bacteria > Pseudomonadati > Pseudomonadota > Betaproteobacteria > Burkholderiales > Oxalobacteraceae > Janthinobacterium > Janthinobacterium sp. GW821-FHT03C08. The sequence continues at coordinate 25,455 of NZ_JBWKUP010000020.1, forward strand.
CCGCTCCGCCTACAAGGAGTCCGACATCGACACCGTGCGCATCATGCGCGAACTGGCGCTGGAAGGCCGCCTCGATGCGGGTTTGCTGAACTGAACACTCGCCCTACATGCGCGCGCTGCGACCCCACAGCTGGTCGGGGCGAAACTGCAGTCCCGCCTGCTCCGCGCTGAGCACTTCGCGGATGGCGTGCAAATCCACGCGCGTGTCGCGCCGCAGGGGCACGTCCAGGCGCGCGCCGCGCGGGCCGACCAGCGACTGCACGTGCGGCGTGGTGGCGTTCAAGCCCTTGCGCGTGACGACGCCGATCTCGCCATTCAACAGCTTGACGAAGGTGCCGACGGGGTAGATGCCCAGTTCGCGCACGAGCAGCGAGGCCAGCGGCGCGTCCAGCGTGGCTTTGTCCGCCGACAACATTTCGCGCAGGGCCGCGTTCGGCAACAGGGGCTTGCGGTAGCTGCGCGCGGAAACCCTGGCGCAGTAGCGGTCGGCCAGCATGATCAGCCGGGCGCCGACGCCGATCTCCTCGCCCGTGATGCCCAGCGGATAGCCGCTGCCATCGATGTTTTCATGGTGCTGCAGCACGGCCTGCAGCCAGACGGCGTCCGTCACGCCGGCCGCGCGCAGCCGCGCCACGCCCGCTTGCGGATGGGCGCGGATGTAGGCGCGCTCATCGGCATCGAGCGGCCCCGCCTTGTGCTGGAAATCCCCGTGGCGTTCCAGCATGCCCACGTTCATGCTCAGCGCGGCGAGCACGATGCTGCGCACGACGGCCGCATCGAGCTTCAGGGCACGCGCCAGCAGGGCAGTGACGACGGCCGTGTCGACGCTGTGGCGCACGGCAAAGTCGCCCGCGCCCTGGTTATGCAAAATGCAGGCCAGCGCCACGTCGGCGTCCAGCACGACCGCCTCTTCCAGCAACTGCGCCAGCGGCGTCAGTTGCTCCTGCGCCACAACTTGCCCGGCCGCGATGGCTGGCAAGACCAGGGCCAGGCCCGCGGTGACCAGGTTCAGCATGCGCAGGGACGAAGGCGCTTCCGTGGCCGCGCGCGGCGCCTCCTCGCGCATGTCGGCGATGACGCCGCGCGCCAGCAGCAGCTCGATCTGCGCCTCGCTGCTGATCACATGGCCCATCCTGGCCAGCAAGCTGCCCGTTTCGCCGTGCACGTCCCAAGGCAGGGCCAGGCCCACGGCCAGTTCCCCCGCATATATGCGCCGAATCTTCACATCGTCTCCGTGTCATCGCCAGCCACGACTGATGTTTACCATCCAGGCATCGTGGACATGAACCATTTGAAATGTTTTTTGCTTTTAATCAATATTTCAATGTGGCAGCGATGATCGCGCAATCATGTGAGCTTGTCTACAAAATTGTTTAATTCTTAAAGTTGCATCACACGCCGGGGGAGCAGTCGGCGCAGCCGGGCGCATGTTCCGGGTCTTTTTCCAGGTGCAGCGCCAGCTCGCGCAAGGCCGTGCGCACGCCTTCCTCGATGACGGGATGGTAGAACGGCATGTCCAGCATGGCCGGCACCGTCAGCCGCGCCTGGCATGCCCAGGCCAGCAGGTGGCCCAGGTGTTCCGCCCGCGGGCCGATCAGCTCGGCGCCGAGGAAACGCTTGCTGCCGAACTCCGCGTACACGCGCAGCACGCCCTGGTTCTGCAGCATGACGCGGCTGCGGCCCTGGTTGCCGAACGACACGGCGCCGACGGCGAAGCGGCCCGCGTGGCTCACGCACAGTTGCTGGTAGGTGGCGCCCAGGGTGGCGACCTGCGGCTCCGTGAAGGCGATGGTCAACGGCGTGCGGCGCAGGCCCGGCTGGACGTGGGGAAAGCGCGCCGCGTTCTCGCCGGCGATGCGGCCCTCGTCGGCCGCCTCTGGCAGCAGCGGCAGGGCGTTGTCGGCGTCGCCCGCGATGAAGATGCTGCTCTTGCCGCACTGCATGGTGTGCGGGTCGTGCAGGGGAATGCCATGGCGGTCCAGTTCGATTTGCGCCGTGTCCAGGCCGATCTGGTCCACGTTCGGGCGGCGGCCGATGGCGGCCAGCACGTACTCGAACTGCTCGGTCTTTTCTTCCCCGGCGCCGTCGCGGCTGGTCAGCATGATGGCGCTGCCGTCCGGCGTTTTTTCCAGGTGCGCCACGCTCGTCTGGAAGCGGATGTCGAGTTCGCGCGCCAGCACCAATCTCGCCTCCTGCAAGACCAGCGGGTCCGTCAGCTGCGCCACCTTATTGCCGCGCGCAAACAAGGTCACGCGCACGCCGAGGCGCGCCAGCGCCTGGCCCAGTTCCAGCCCGATGACGCCGCTGCCGACCACGGCCACGGAGCCGGGCAAGTCCGTCCACTCGAACACGGCGTCGCTGGTGATGACGCGCTCGCCCGCCGCCTGCCACTCGGGCGGCACGATGGGCGTGGAGCCGGTGGCGATCACCACGCTGGCCGCTTCGACGATGGTGTGTTCATCCACCTGCAATTTTCCGGGGGAAATAAAACGCGCATGGCCGCGCAGCTTTTCCTCGTCGGGGATGGCGTTGACGCCGTCGAGCACGAAGCCGACAAAACGGTCGCGCTCGCTGCGCACCCGCGCCATCACTTGCCGGCCATCGATGCGCACGGGGCCGGGATGCACGCCAAAGCCGGGCGCGGCAGCCACCGCATGGGCCGCTTCGGCCGCCGCGATCAGGAGCTTGCTGGGCATGCAGCCGACCCTGGCGCAGGTCGTGCCATACGGCCCGCTTTCGATCATCAGCACGCGCTTGCCCTGCATGCTCGCCGCCTTGCGCGCCGTCATGCCGGCCGTACCGCCGCCGATCACGGCCACATCCACTCGTATCGTCTTCATGCTGGGCTTACTCCCCGTTCAGGTTGCTGACAGCCTTCGATACTACCCGTTTGCCGAAAATAAGGTTTTACTTTGCTGCAATATATGCATTAGTATAACTAATCATTTTCAAAATTTATAAGCTGAGCTAATGGGATCACTCGATTATCGCGCGCTGGCCGTGCTGGACGCCGTGGCCAGCCATGGCAGTTTCGACAAGGCCGCCCTGGCCCTGGGCATCACCCAGTCGGCCGTCTCGCAGCGCATCAAGGCGCTGGAAGACGCCAGCGGGCGCTTGCTGATCATCCGTGGCCAGCCGGCCGTGCCGACGGGCCTGGGCCAGCGCCTGATCGTGCATCACCGCAACGTCAAGCTGATGGAAGCGTCGCTCGACATCGACCTGGGCAACAGCGTCAGCATGCCGGAACTGGCCATCGCCCTCGATGCCGACAGCCTGGCCACGTGGTTCCCCGCCACCTTGCCCGCCCTGCTGGCGCCGCCCCGCTGCCAGCTCGACGTGCGCCTGGCCGACAGCGACAGCGCCCTGCAGATGGTGCGCGACGGCACGGTGTTCGGCTGCGTGGCGGGCGCCTCCGGCACGGCCATCGACGCGGCGGCCGCCACCAGCGTGACGCCGCTGGGCACCCTGCGCTATGTCTGCGTGGCGACGCCCGTGTTTGCGGGCCACTGGTTCGGCGATGGCTTCAGCCCCGAAGCGGTGCAGCTGGCGCCGGCCGTCGTGGGCCAGCATGGCTTGCTGGCGCGTTTCCTCGCGGAACAATTGCAGATGCGCGAGCCGTTTCCGCACCACACTTTACCTGTAGAAACGGCGCGCCGCGCCTGCGTGCAGGATGGCCTGGCCTACGGCCTGATCCCGCAACGCCTGGCCGCCCCCGCGCTGGCGACGGAGGCGCTGGTGGATTTGCTGCCGGGCCGCACCCTGGACGTGCCCCTGAGCTGGCACGCGTGGACGCTGGACACGCCGTTTACCAAGCTGCTGTCCGAGCAGATCGTCAAGGCCGGGCGCGACTACCTGGCTTAAATGTCCAGCGGGTCCACTTCCAGCGACCATTTCACGCGCGTCTTCATGGCGCGCAATTCACTTAACCATTCCTTCAAAAACGCCTGCAGGGCCGGCCGCGAGGGCGACTCCAACAGCAGCTGGGCGCGGTCCACGTTGTAGACGCGCGTCATGCTCATGGGAATCGGATCATTGATGGTCACCTGCGGGTGTTCCATGCATTCCTTGGCCGCCTGCAGGAACTCGATGGCCGTGGCCAGCTCGGGCGCTTCCGCGCGCAGCAGGGCCTGGAACAGATACGGCGGCAGCGCCGCCTGGGCCCGCTCTTCCAGCAAGGTGGTGGCGAAGTGGTCGTAATCGTGGTGGACGACGGCATCGTACAGCGGATGGCGCGCATAGCGCGTCTGGATCAGCACCTCCGACACGCTGCCACCCTCCGTCTGCGCGGCCCGCCCGGCCCGGCCCGCCACCTGCATCAGCTGGGCGAACAGGCGCTCGCTGGCCCGGTAATCCTGCGAAAACAGGGCCGTGTCCGGGTTCAGGATGCCCACCAGGGTCAGCTTCTTGAAGTCGTGGCCCTTGGCCACCATCTGCGTGCCGATCAAAATGTCCACTTCGCCCCGGTGCACGGTATCGAACGCTTCCTGCGCGCTGCCCTTCTTGCGCGTGGAATCGGCATCGATGCGCAAGATGCGCGCCTCGGGAAACAATTGCTGCAAGCCCTCTTCCACCCTTTGCGTGCCGCGTCCCAGCGGTTGCAAATCGACGTTGCCACACGTGGGGCAATGGCGGGGGATGCGCAATTCCAGGCTGCAATGGTGGCAGCGCAGCCGGTGCTCGGGCTTGTGCAGCACCATGAACGAGGTGCAGCGCGTGCAATTGCTGATCCAGCCGCACGATTCGCAGCAGATCACGGGCGAATAGCCGCGCCGGTTCAAGAACAGCAGCGACTGCTCGCCCCGCTCCATGCGCAGTTTCAAGGCGGCTACCAGATGCGAAGTCAGTCCATCCTTCGGCTTGTCGCGCTCCATGTCGAGGATCTTGACGCGCGGCAACACAGCATTCTTGACGGCACGCTCGCGCAACTCCAGCTTGCGGTAGCGCCCCGTCTGCGCGTGGTGCCAGCTTTCCAGCGACGGCGTGGCCGAGCCGAGCACGATGGGTATCTGCAATTGCCAGGCGCGCCACACGGCCAGGTCGCGCGCGGAATAGCGCAGGCCTTCCTGCTGCTTGTAGGAAGGATCGTGCTCCTCGTCGATGACGATCAGCTTGAGCTTCGGCAGCGAGGCCAGGATGGCCAGGCGCGTGCCGAGCACGATGCGTGCCTGGCCCTGGTGGGCGGCCAGCCAGTGCAGCATGCGCTCGCCTTCGGACAGGCTGCTGTGCAGGGTGGCGAGCATGACGCCGGGAAAGCGCGCGCGGATATTGCCTTCCAGCTGGGGCGTCAGGTTAATTTCCGGCACCAAAATCAGGATTTGCGCATCGTCCTCGCGCGCCAGGACCTGGGCGCAGGCCTGCAGATACACCTCCGTCTTGCCGCTGCCCGTCACGCCGTACAGCAGCGTCGGTTGAAAGCCCCGGGCGCCGCCGATGGCGTCCGCCGCTTCCTGCTGGGCCGGATTGAGCGCCGGCATGTTCAGCGGCGTGCCGTCGTGCGCATCGGCCAGCTTGCCCAGCTTCTTGATGGCGCGGTCCAGCGCCACGGTGGTCAGCACGCGCAGGTTCTTTGGCAGACCCGGCAAGGCCACTTCACCGAGCGGGCGCTGGTAGTAATCGGCGGCAAAGGCGGCCAGCGCCAGCCATTGCGGCGACAGGGGCGCCAGCTGGCTGCGCACGGCCAGCGCATCCTTCAGTTTCGCGGCCGGCACGTCCGTGCTGCCGGACACGCCGACGATCAGCCCCATCACTTCGCGCCGGCCGAACGGTACCAGCGCCAGCTGTCCCACCTGCGGCAGCGGCATGGCGGCATCCGCCTGCTCCTCCGCGCCGGCGGGCGGGTTCCAGCGGTAGTCGAACAGGGCGTTCAGGGGCGTGTCGAGCGCGATCTTCAGGATGCACGGCGGCAAAAGGCACTGCGGCATGGGGGTATGGCCTATCTCAATAAAAAAGCGCGCCGCCGGGTCGATGGCGCGGCGGGATGTCAGGCGTCAAGCCAGCGGGCCATGATACTTGTTTCGTCCATCAAACGCCTAACGGCAGACAGCACGGCGTGCCATCGCGCCAGAAGAAAATTCTGTGGATAACTTTGTGGACAAAGCAAAATTAACTCCGGGAATAATGTGGATAGAAAATTTTGATCGCCGTCAAGGGGGCACGCAAGAAAATTAAATCATTTAAAATCAATGACTTAAAAATAGTGATCGGAAAGGTGAAAAATCACGGGACTTTCCGCCCTTCTGTGCATAACTGAGCCATACATGCATTTTTTACACAAGAATAGACACAATCTGCATGGCGAAAATCCATGTCTTTCTTGCCACGCGGGGGCAAAATCCCTGTTTGCGGGGCCAGGGCATGGCGGGCCGCTGATCGGGGGGTAAAAATTGTTTAAATATCATGCGCTGCAACATGCACTTCAGGTGAAACTTGAACATCGGCGCTAAGTCCCGGTTAACAAAATACTTTTCAATTTTATCCACAGAATCTGTTGATAACTTTGTGGACAATGAACTTATAAGCCTGCCGGGCAACAGAATAACCTTGCCCATCGCGGCAAGCCCGCGCCTTGGATGCATTTTTTAGTTCTTAATAATCAAATACTTGCATGCATTCCCCGGGCATGGCTTTTTGACTGCCTTTTATTTCCGCAGTAAAAAAAATTGTGCATAAGTCGGTATTGCCCCGCAAGCGACAGGCGTGAAAAAAGGCAGGCTTCCTGTGGAAAACCTGCCTTGGCTGGCTGCCGGGCGCCGCGCGCCGTGACGGCGCGCCCGTTTACTGGCCGCTGCGCATGGCGCGGCTCATGCTGTGCACGGCCTCCACCATGGCCGCCACCGATTCGGGCGGCGTGAACTGGGAAATGCCGTGGCCCAGGTTGAAGACGTGGCCCGTGCCGGCCGACGGCGCGCCGAAGGCGTTGAGCACTTTCGCCACTTCGGCGCGGATCTGCTCGGGGCTGGCGAACAGGATGGCGGGGTCGAGGTTGCCCTGCAAGCCCACCTTATGGCCCACCAGTTGGCGCGCGCGCGTCAGGTTCACGGTCCAGTCCAGGCCGACGGCATCGGCGCCGATGTCGGCGATCTGCTCGATCCACTGGCCGCCACCCTTGGTAAACACGATGGCGGGAATCTTGACGCCGTCCTTGTCGCGCTTGAGCTGTGCCACCACTTGCTGCATGTAGGCCAGCGAGAATTCCTGGTAGGCGCCATCGGCCAGCGCACCGCCCCAGGAATCGAAGATCATCACGGCTTGCGCGCCGGCATCGATCTGCGCATTCAGGTACTGCGCCACGGACGTGGCGTTGATGGCCAGGATGTGGTGCATCAGGTCCGGGCGGTTGTACAGCATCTTCTTGATGGTGTGGAACTCCTTCGAGCCGCCGCCTTCCACCATGTAGCAGGCCAGGGTCCACGGGCTGCCGGAAAAGCCGATCAGCGGCACGCGGCCATTGAGTTCCGTGCGGATCTGCGTGACGGCCTTGAAGACGTAGTCGAGCGAATCGAGGTCGGGTACCTGCAGCGCCTTGACGTCCTGCTCCGTGCGCAGCGGACGCTCGAACTTCGGGCCTTCGCCATCGGCGAAATACAGGCCCAGGCCCATGGCGTCGGGTACCGTCAGGATGTCGGAAAACAAAATCGCCGCGTCCAGCGGGAAGCGCTCCAGGGGCTGCAAGGTCACTTCCGTGGCGTAATCGGGATTCTTCGCCAGGCCCAGGAACGAGCCGGCCCGCTCGCGCGTGGCGCGGTATTCGGGCAGGTAGCGGCCGGCCTGGCGCATCAGCCAGACGGGAGTATGCTCGGTCGGCTGGCGCAGCAGGGCGCGCAGGAAAGTATCGTTCTGGAGCGGAGCAAATTGTGGCATGGAAGGCAATCAATAGCTTGGAGAAGCGGTATTATCGCATCCAATCGCCGCCATTTCATTGATTCCGGTGCGGCTTTGCAGCATTTGCCGTGCACGCCATGGCTTTCACTGCGCCTGCCCTTCCATTATGATGATGCACGCTGCCACGCGCCCTGACCCTGCCTGGCGGCCCTTGATCCCCCCACTACACGGAGCCCGCATGACATCGACCGCATCCAGCCCATCCGCCCTGAGCGCCCCCTACGGCACCTGGCCCTCGCCGATCAGCGCCGCCGTCGTCGCCGCCGGCGCCTCGCCGCTGACGCAGCTGGCCCTGGGCGGCGCCGATGGCGGCGACGTGTACTGGCTGGCGGGCCGCGCCAGCGAGGCGGGCCGCAACACCCTGCTGCGCCAGCGCGGCGCGCGCGTCGATGAACTGACGCCGGCGCCCTTCAATGTGCGCAGCCGCGTGCATGAATACGGCGGCGGCGCGTATGCCGTCGATGGCGACAACGTGATCTTTTCGCATTTCGCCGACAACCGCCTGTACCGCGTGACGGCCGGCGGCGCACCCGAGGCGTTCACCGCGGGCGGCAACATGCGCCACGCGGACTTCGTCGTCGATGCGGCCCGTGCCCGCCTGGTCGCCGTGCGCGAACAGCATCCGGCTGAGGGCCACGCGCAGCCGGAAAACTGCCTGGCGGCCGTCGGCTTCGACGGGCGTGAAACGGTGCTGGCGCGCGGCCACGATTTTTATGCCGCGCCGCGCCTGTCGCCGGACGGCAGCCAGCTGGCCTGGATCAGCTGGGACCACCCGCGCCTGCCATGGCAAGGCACGGAACTGTGGCTGGCCGACGTGCACCCGGACGGCAGCCTCGGTTCGCCGCGCCTGATCGCCGGCGGCGCGCGCGAGTCCATCTGCCAGCCGGAATGGTCGCCGAACGGCTTGCTGCATTTCGTTTCCGACAGCAGCGGCTGGTGGAACCTGTACCGCCTGCATGGCGCCGACATCGAGGCGCTGTGCCCGATGGAAGCGGAATTTGCCACGCCGCACTGGACCTTCGGCGGCAGCATGTACGGTTTCCTGTCCGACGACGAGATCGTCTGCACGTATATCCAGGCCGGCATCAGCTATCTGGCGCAACTGAGCGTGGCGGCGGCCAAGCTGGAGCCGATCCCGCACCCGTACCAGGAAATCCGCGAACTGCGCGTGGGCCCCGGCTTCGTCGCCTTGCTGGGCGGCAGCCCCACCATCGCGCTGGAACTGGCGCGCATCGACCTGTCGAACCACGAACTGGAAGTGCTGGCGCAGTCGATCGAACGCTTGCCCGCCCTCGCCTACCTGTCCGTGCCGCGCAGCTTGAGCTTTCCTAGCAGCAACGGCCGCACGGCCCACGCCTTCTTCTATCCGCCGAAAAACGATGACGTGCAGGCGCCGGCCGGCACCTTGCCGCCCGTCATCGTCATCAGCCATGGCGGCCCGACCAGCATGGCCAGCAATACCTTAAAGCTAGCGACGCAGTACTGGACCAGCCGCGGCATCGGCGTGCTCGACGTCAACTACGGCGGCAGCAGCGGCTTCGGCCGCGAGTACCGCGACGCCTTGCGCGGGCAATGGGGCATCGTCGACGTGGAAGACTGCATCGCCGGCGCCCGTTACCTGGCGGCCCAGGGCCTGGCCGATCCCGAGCGCCTCATCGTGCGCGGCGGCAGCGCGGGCGGCCTGACAACCCTGTGCGCCCTGACCTTCCACGACGTCTTCAAGGCGGGCGCCAGCTACTACGGCGTGTCCGACCTGCAAGGCCTGGACGACGATTCGCACAAGTTCGAATCGCGCTACACGGACTACCTGATCGCTTCGCAGCCCGAGGCCGAGGCGCTGTACCGCGAGCGCTCGCCCATCCACCACACGGATAAATTGTCGCGCCCGATGATCTTCTTCCAGGGCCTGGACGACAAGGTGGTGCCGCCGCAGCAGTCGCAGTTGATGGTCGACGCCCTGCAGGCGCGCGGCGTGCCCGTCGCCTACGTGCCCCTCGAAGGCGAGGGCCACGGCTTCCGCAAGGCGGAAAACATCGCGCGCACGCTGGAAGCGGAACTGTACTTCTACCAGCGCGTGTTCGGCCTGCCCGTGGCGGCCGGCGAGCCGCCCGTGCATATCGCCAACCTGCCTGCATGACGGCAGCGCACGCAGACCAGCACCTGCTGGACGAATTCGCCGCGCTGGAGCGGCACGAGCAGATGATCCTGGCCTTGCTGGCGATCACGGGCGAACCGGTGGGCAAGCATGCCGTGTACGAGCACTTGCAGCGGGCGAATGTCGTCGAGCCGGACGGCACGCCGTTCAGCCTGCTGACGGTGACACACATGCTGCAGCGCCTGACGCGGCTGGCACTGGCGTCGGAGATCGTCGGGCGCGGCTTTGCCTGCGAGGCGAAGCTGCGCTGGCCCGCCATGCGCGCCGCCATCGAACACCTGGTGTTCCGCGACCTGTGCCAGGCGATCGAACTGATCAATCCCGTGCGGCGCAACTGGGATGGCTATGTGGAGCTGCGCAGCTACCGGCAAGGCGTGGCGCGCCTGCGCATCGCCCTCTTGCGCAACGACGAGGTGCGCCACGTGGCCGCCATCCTGGCTGCGTGCATGGCCTGCTATGAAGCGCAGCAGCTGCATCCGCTGATCGAGATATTCGGCCGCCCATTCGAGCCGGAAATGTTGTCCTTCGTCATGCCCCAACTGCAGGATGACATCCTCGCCGTGCTGCTGGGCAATGCCCCCCGCGAACCGGCCACGGTGCACGCCATCCGCGCCTATGCGCGCGCCCACCACGCGCGCCAGGCGGCGGCCGGCGACCATATCGGCGCCGCCCTACCGCTGGCCCTGGCCGAGGACGCCCTGCTGTGCGGCGAACTCGACACGGCCGCCCGCTACCTGGCGGGCCAGCAGGGGCCGCAGGTGCTGTTTATCGACAGCAGTATCGCCCTCTTGCGCGGCGAACATGCGCACGCCGTGGCGGGCTTCGAGACGGCCCTGAAGGGGCTGCGCAAGGAGGCGGGCAAGCGCAAGCTGTGCTTCACGGGCATCGGCGGCCATTTGTACGTGCTGGCCTTGCTGCGCAGCAATGACGCCAAGCTGCTGAAAAGCGCGGAAACTTACCTCGACATCGCCCTGCACGCGCAGCCCAACCACGACAGCCTCGTCTACCAGCAGTTGAATACCTTGCGCCTGGTGCGCGCCGGCGTGCTGCAGGCGGACGCCATCCCCACGCGCAACTGGGAAACGGCGCTGCAGGCGCAACTGTTCCAGGCCCTGCTGTACTACTGGCTGGCCCTGCCGCAATTGAGCGAACGCAAGCCGCAGCTGCACGCGCTGGTGCAACAGGCGGACGCGGCCGGCTACGAGCTGATCGCGGCGCAGGCGGCCGGCTTGCTGGGCCTGATGGGCGAGCCGCAACAGGAGCGCTACGCTACCTCGAAGCGGGCGCAGCACGGCTTGACGGACATGGCGCCGTGGTTCGAGCGCCAGGAAGCGTGGCAGCGCCAGCTGAGTGCCCTCATCAACCTGCAGCAGAACGCGCCCGCCGAAGCGCTGGGCGGCGTCTCGCGCCTCGTGTGGCTGGTGGCGTTCGACCCGCGCTTCGGCTTGACGGCCGTGGAAGTGCGCGAGCAGAAGCGCGACGCGCGCGGCGGCTGGAGCAAGGGCCGCGCCATGGGCCTCAAGCGCCTGGCCGAAGAGGCGGGCGACATCGATTTCCTCACGCCGCAGGACGCCCGCGCGGCGGGCAGCATCGCGCCGTTCAAGCAGTACTATTCGTCGGCGCCCCGCTATGAAATCGAGCTGGACAAGGCCGCCGTGCTGCTGGTGGGCCACCCGCTCGTCTTCTGGCTCGACCACCCCGAGACGCGCGTGGAGCTGATCGCCGGCGCGCCCGAGTTGCTCATCAAGTCGCACGAGGGGCAGCTGTGGCTGGGCATGCAGCCGCCACTGCCCGACAACGGCAGCAACGTCGTGGTGCAGCGCGAGACGCCGACGCGCCTGCGCGTGGTGCACATCCTCGACGAACACCGGCGCATCGGCGCCATCGTGGGCCTGGGCCTGTCCGTGCCCCTGCATGCGGAAAAACAGGTGATGCAGGCCATCGGCGCCATCTCGTCCATGGTCACCGTACAGTCGGACATCGGCGGCGGCGCGGGCGACGCGGAAGCCATCACGGCCGACCACCGCCTGCACGTGCACCTGCTGCCGTATCAACAAGGCTTGAAAATGCAGATTCTGGTGCGCCCGCTGCGCGACAACGGCGCCTATTACGCGCCGGGCAGCGGCGCCGAAAGCGTGTTTGCCGATGTGGCGGGCCGGGCCGTGCAGGCGCGGCGCGACCTGAACGCGGAACGCGAAGCGCAGCGCCAGCTGATCGGACGTTGCCTGGTGCTGGAAGAGGCAGAAGAAGAGCATGGCGAGTGGCTGCTGGGCCAGCCTGCGCTGGGCCTGCAACTGCTGGTGGAGCTGCAGGCGCTGGACCCCGCCGGGCTGGTCTTGGCCTGGCCGGAAGGCGAAACCATGCGCGTGTCGAAACGCATCGACAGCGGCCAGATGCGCCTGAATATCAAGAGCGACAAGGACTGGTTCGCCGCCAGCGGCGACGTGCAGATCGACGAAGACAAGGTGATGGATTTGCGCGCCCTGCTCGACTTGATGCAGAACAATAAAAGCCGCTTCGTGGCCCTGGGCGACAACCAGTTCCTCGCCCTCAGCGACGAATTGCACCGCCGCCTGTCCGAGCTGGCCGCGTATGGCGAAGCGCATGCCGATGGCGTGCACATCCACCCGCTGGCCGCCTTCGCGCTGGAAGAGCTGGCCAACGACGCGGGCGGCGTCAAGGCCGATAAATTGTGGCGCGAGCACCTGCTGCGCCTGCGCGCCCTCGACGATTTTCAAGCGCAGTTGCCCAGCACCCTGCAGGCGGACTTGCGCGACTACCAGCTGGCCGGTTTCAGCTGGCTGGCGCGCCTGGCGCACTGGGGCGTGGGCGCCTGCCTGGCCGACGACATGGGACTCGGCAAGACCTTGCAGGCGCTGGCGCTGATCCTGGCGCGCGCGCCGAACGGTCCCACGCTCGTCGTCGCCCCCACGTCCGTCTGCATGAACTGGATCAGCGAGGCGCAGCGCTTCGCCCCCACCTTGAAGGTAAAACTGTTCGGCAGCGGCGACCGGGCCGACATGCTCGACACCCTGCAGCCCTTCGACGTGGTGGTGGCCAGCTATGGCTTGCTGCAGCAGGAAGCGGCGCTGTTTGCCGGCGTGCGCTGGCATACGATCGTGCTCGACGAAGCGCAGGCCATCAAGAATGGCGCCACCAAGCGCTCGCAAGCCGTGATGGCGCTGCAGGGCGACTTCCGCATGGTGGCCAGCGGCACGCCGCTGGAAAACCACCTGGGCGAATTGTGGAATCTGTTCCGTTTTATTAATCCCGGTTTGCTGGGCACGCTCGACCAGTTCAATCTGCGTTTCGCGGGACCGATCGAGAAAGATCAGGACAAGCGGGCAGCGGCCGGCGCGCGGCTGCGCCTGCGCCGTTTGATCGCGCCATTCATCCTGCGCCGCACGAAGACGCAAGTGCTGTCGGAGCTGCCATCGCGCACGGAAATCGTCCTGGAAGTGGAACTGTCGCCGCAGGAAACGGCACTGTACGAATCCCTGCGCCGCGAAGCGCTGGAAAAGCTGGCCATGGTGGAAGGACCGGCGTCGAAAAAGGCCATCCAGATCCTGGCGGAGATCATGAAGCTGCGCCGCGCCTGCTGCAATCCGCACCTGGTGGCGCCGGAACTGGGCCTGGCCAGCAGCAAGCTGGCGGCGTTCGCGCAATTGCTGTCGGGCCTGCTGGAAAACCGCCACAAGGTGCTCGTCTTCAGCCAGTTCGTCGACCATCTGAGCCTCATCCGCCAGCACCTGGAGCAGCACGGCGTGAGCTACCAGTATCTCGATGGCAGCACGCCCATGCAGGAGCGCAAGCGCCGCGTCGATGCCTTCCAGGCGGGAGACGGCGAGGTTTTCCTCATCAGCCTGAAGGCGGGCGGCATGGGTATCAATTTGACGGCGGCCGATTACGTGATCCACATGGACCCGTGGTGGAACCCGGCCGTGGAAGACCAGGCCTCGGACCGCGCCCACCGCATGGGGCAGTTGCGCCCCGTCACCATTTACCGCCTGGTGGCGAAGCACACGATCGAGGAAGGCATCGTCGAATTACACCAGCACAAGCGCGACCTGGCCGACAGTCTGCTGGAAGGCAGCGATGCGGCCGCGCGCATGTCGGCGGGTGACATGCTGGGCATGCTGCAGGAGGGCTTGAAGCGATGAGCTTGAAAAAATGCACGGGCAAGCCGCGTTCCATGCGATGATCGTTTTTCCCTGTTTCAATGCCTTGCCATGACCGATTACATCGCCACCAGCGCCGGCCAGCGCGCCACCTTCTTGTGCGGCAAATCCTGGACCGCCTATGTCAGCACCTTCCTCATTGCCGTGCTGCTGTTCTTTGCCGCCCTGCCGCTGGCCTTCAAGTACAACACGCGGGCCGCCTTCGTCGTGCTGGTCGGCTCGGCCCTCATCGTCGGCTACCGCCTGCTGACGACGCGCAGCTACCAGTTGTACTACGACGAGGCGGGCGTGTGGCTGGCCTCCGGCATCTTGCCCTGGAAAAAGAAACTCACGGGCGTCAAATGGCGCGACATGGATGAAGCCGTCTACGAGACCAATTTCTGGAGCTGGCTGTTCCAGTCCTACACGGTGCGCGTCAGCCAGCGCTACACGCAGGACATCGAAATCCATGCCACCGGCATGGCGCGCGGCAAGGATGCCGTGGCGGCCCTGAATGCGCGGCACCAGGAGCTGCTGCACGGCAGCGCTATCGTCGTCTAGGCCTCCGCGGCGGGCAGCGCGAGCGCAAAAATCTGCGCAACGGCGGCAATTAATGCTAATCTTTGGGCCGCCCTGGCAAGCAAAGCCAACCTTTCAATAGTTGTTTGTTGCCTATATTGTCAGTTTATTCTTTCCTGATAATGACAAACAGCCAAATATTCAAGAGATGAACGATGCTGATAAAAAATAAAGTTGCGCTCGCCGCATTGATGATGGCCTTCACGCTGACACCGGCCAGCGCCGCCAAGAAGCAGCACGGCAAGGCGTCCACCAGCAGCAAGAAAAAAACCGTCGCCAAGAAAGCCGTCGTCGCCGGCGCCGCCGCCACGGCAGCCACCGCCGCCGTGGCGGCCAACGAGACCAGCAGCGACCGTGCCATGAATAACCTGGGCAGCCAGTTCCTCACCGCCCTGTGGCGCCAGGACCCGGAAAGCGCGATTGCCGCCGGCAAGTACGACGGCGCCGCCAACCTGACCATTCCGGACGCCGCCAGCCGCCAGAAACAGCTGGCCTTCATCGAGGAATGGCTGGGCAAGTTCGACAAGCTGAATGCGAGCAAAATGTCGGACAAGCAACGCACCGACCTGGCCTTGCTGACGAACAAACTGCAATCGGACCGCTGGTACTTGACCACCTTCCGCGAATTCGAGTGGAATCCCGCCCAGTACAACGTGGCCGGCACCATCGATTTCATCCTGAACACGGAATACGCCTCGCAGCCGCAGCGCCTGCGCACCTTGCTCAAGCGCATCGCCAGCGTGCCGCAATACTATGTCGCCGCGCGCGCCAGCATCGTCAATCCCACGCGCGAACACACGCAGCTGGCCATCGCCCAGAGCGCCGGCGTGCTCAGCGTACTCGATGACCTGAACAAGACGGCACAGAGCTCCATCCTGACGCCGACGGAAAAACAGCTGTACAACGCCCGCATCACGGCCGCCCGCACGGCCGTGCAAGGCTATGCGGCCTGGCTGACGGAGCAGGATGCGGCGCTGGCGCAGAACGGCAACGCGCGCTCCTTCCGCATCGGCAAGGAGCTGTACGAGCAGAAATTTGCCTACGATATCCAGGCCAGCGTGAGCGCCGAGCAGATGTACCAGAAGGCCCTGGCCGCCCGCGAAAAGCTGCTCGAGCACATGGACAGCCTGGCCGACGAACTGTGGGTAAAAACCATGGGCAGCACGGCCAAGCCGGCGGACCGCACGGCGAAGATCGGCATGGTGATCGACAAGCTGTCGAGCAACCACGTGGCCGCCGCCGATTTCGTGCCGGAGATCCGCCGCCAGATCCCGGAATTGCAGGAATGGGTAACCAGCCACAACCTGCTGACCATGGACCCGAAAAAGCCCCTCGTCGTGCGTGAAACGCCCGCCTACCAGCGCGGCGTGGCCGGCGCCAGCATCGAGGCACCCGGCCCCTACCGTCCGCAAGACCGCACGTATTACAACGTGACGCCGCTCGACGGCGAAACGCCGGAGCAGGCGGAAAGCAGCTTGCGCGAGTACAACCACTGGATCTTGCAGATCCTGAACATCCACGAAGCCATCCCCGGCCACTACACGCAGCTCGTGTACGCCAACAAGTCGCCGTCGCTGATCAAATCCATCTTCGGCAATGGCGCCATGATCGAAGGCTGGGCCGTGTATGGCGAGCGCATGATGCTCGAATCGGGCTACGGCAACAATGCGCCGGAAATGTGGCTGATGTACTCGAAGTGGAACTTGCGCAGCGTCACCAATACGATACTCGACTACAGCGTGCACGTGCTGGGCATGACGGAAGCACAGGCGCTGGACCTGCTGACGCGCCAGGCCTTCCAGACCAAGCGTGAAGCGACGGAAAAATGGCGCCGCGTGCAGCTGAGCTCGGTGCAACTGACCAGCTATTTCAGCGGCTACAGCGAAATCATGGACTTGCGCGAGCAGCGCAAGCAAGCCTTGGGTAACAAGTTCGTGCTGAAGGATTTCCATGAGCAATTCCTCAGCTACGGCAGCGCGCCCGTGAAAGTCATCAAGGAATTGATGAATTAAGCGGCGCTCGCCGTCAGCTTGCAAAGGGCGCCGCGGCGCCCTTTTTGCATCCATTTGCGCCGCCGCAAATCACTGGCATCCCTGTCGATTAAGCTGACGGGAAGGCAGGCGCCACCGCACTCCTCACTGGCAATTGCCGATTTTTCTGCTAGGGTGAGTTCAGGAGCGTCCATGCATATGCCCATCCAGTTCGACACCCTCGATTACACCAAACGCCTCGCCTCGGCGGGCGTGCCCACACAGCAGGCGGAAGCCCATGCCACGGCCTTGGGCGAGGTACTGGGTTCAGCCGTCGTCGTGCATGGCGAACTGGCGGCGCTGGAGCGCAATCTGCTGGGGGAAATCAAGCTGGTGGCGCAACAGCTCGATACCAGGACGAATGCCCTGGATCTGAAAATAGATGCGCTGGAATTAAAACTCGATACACGGATTGATCTGCTGGAGCAAAAATTCGACTCCCGCCTGGAACGCCTGGACTTGCGCCAGGGTGCCGACATGAAACACGTCTACTGGATGATGAGCACCCTGATCCTGCTGAACCTGGGCATCCTCAGCAAACTGCTGCTACAGTGAGCGCTCACCAACATGACCCGCGATAAAAAAGCCGCTGCTCCCGGGGAAGGACAGCGGCGTTTGCCTGCGTGCCGGCTACGACGCTTCTTCCGGCGCCTGTGTCGCCCTGACGAAGACGGGCGCCACCAGCAGGCCCAGTTCGAACAGCAGCCACATGGGGACGGCCAGCGAAAACTGGCTGACCACGTCGGGCGGCGTGACGATGGCGGCGATCACGAAGGCGCCGACGATGACATAGGGGCGCACTTCCTTGAGCTTGGCAACGGAAACGAGGCCCATGCGCACGAGGATCACCACCACCACCGGCACTTCGAAGGTGGCGCCAAAGGCCAGGCACATCGACATGACGAAATCGAGGTAGTTTTCGATATCGGGCGTGACGGCGATCGAGGAGGGCGCGAAATTGCTAATGAAGTGAAATACGCGGCCAAAGACAAAGAAATAGCAGAAGGCCACGCCGGCCATGAACAGCAGCGACGAGGAGATGACGAGCGGCGCGATCAGGCGCTTTTCATGCGTGTACAGGCCTGGCGCGATAAACGCCCACATCTGGTACAGCACCCACGGCAGCGAGACGATGAAACCGAGCAGCAGGGTCACCTTCATGGGGATCAGGAAGGGCGACACCACGCCCGTGGCGATCAGCTTCGAGCCGACGGGCAGCGAAGCGAGCATGGGCGCGGCGATGAAATCGTAGATGTGCGAGGCGCCCGGCCAGTAAAACAGCACGCCGCAGACGATGGCGAAGCCGATCGAGGCCTTGACCAGGCGGTTGCGCAGCTCGACCAGATGCGAGATAAAGGTTTCTTCCACCGGGGATTTGCTACTCATGAGTAAAAGGAGGAGGAACTGGCACGCGGACGGAAGCGCGCCACGCGGGCCGCCGCCGACTGCACGTGCAGCTTGCCGCCATGGCGCTGCTTGTACCAGCCGGGGATGGCGGAATTGCGTACCAGCTTCTTGCGGCGGAATTCGCGTGCCTTGCGTGCCAGGTCATCGTTGGTGGCGCGCAGCATGGCTTCGTGGGCGTCATGTTGCCCATCGTCATATGTACTTGAATCGCCGCGCCAGGCGTTTTCCACCTCGGCCAGGTTGCCGGAAATCGAGTTTTCCACACCATGCATGGATTTCTCCACGCTTTGCTTGACGGAATGGGCCGCATCCTGCACTTCCTTCTGCAGGTTTTTCAGCTCTTCCAGTTCGATTTCGCGCGTGACTTCGGATTTCACCTGGTTCAGGTAGCGTTGCGCGCGGCCATACAGGGTGCCGGCCATGCGCGCCACTCTCGGCAGCTTTTCAGGACCGATGACTATCAGTGCGACCACGCCGATGATGGCGATTTTAGAGAGACCGAGATCGATCATAAGCGGACAAGGGCTGTTACCGGACGAGGCAAGCGCCCCGCCACGCTATCAGAACTTGTTTTTCTCTTTCGTCTCGACGTCGATGGTGCTTTTATCGGCCACTTGCGATGGCGCAGCAGGAGGGGTATTGGCTGCCGGGGCATCCTCGTCGCCCTTGACGCCATCCTTGAAGCCTTTGACGGCCTTGCCGATATCACCGCCGATATTACCCAGTTTCTTGGTGCCGAAGACCAGCATCACAATGACCAGAACGATCAGCCAGTGCCAAATACTCAATGAACCCATCACATTCTCCTTGCGGGCCGGTGCCCGAATAGCGTCAACCAATGCGGGTAGTATACACGCGAACCCCGCGCACGGCGAAATCAGTGCTGACCGCGCCAGGGACGGGGACCGCCGTACACGTGCAGGTGCAGGTGATACACCTCTTGCCCGCCGTTCGGGCCGCTGTTGATCATGGTCTTGAAACCGCCCGACGGCACGCCGTCGGCGTCATAGCTGACGGCGCAGCCGAATTCGGCGGCGAGTTTCGGCGCCAGGCGCAGCAGCTTGCCCAGCACTTCCGTATGGCTGTCGTCGCAGTCGGACAGGCTGGCCACGTGGCGCTTCGGGATCAGCAGCAGGTGCACGGGCGCGGCCGGGTTGATGTCCTTGAAGGCCAGCAAGTCCTCATCCTCGTAGACGATGGACGAAGGAATTTGCTTGGCAGCAATTTTGCAAAAAATACAGTTATCCACGTACGCTCCAGTCAGTCAGTGTTTGTCCGCTTCGCCCGCGTCGCGCAACTCATCCTTGCGCGCCGCCTTTTCTTCCAGGCCGGACAGGCCTTCGCGCCGCGCCAGCTCGTCGAGCACCTGCTGCGGCGTCAGGTCGAACTGCGCCAGCATCACGAGGGAATGAAACCACAGGTCGGCGCACTCGTACAAGACCTTCGACGGGTCGTTGTCGCGCCGCGCATCCTTGGCCGCCATCACGGTTTCCGTTGCTTCCTCGCCGATTTTTTTCAGAATCGCATCGTCGCCCTTGGCAAACAGGCGCGCCACGTAGGAAGTGGCCGGGTCGCCGCCATTGGCCAGCTTGCGCGATTCGATCACGGCGGCCAGGCGCTTTAAAGTTTCACTCATTTCTTCGTTTCCGCGTAAATCGTGTCAGGGTCTTTCAGCACGGGATCGGTGACTTGCCATTCGCCCGTTTTCTCGTCGCCTTCGAACTTCTGGAAGAAGCACGAGTGGCGGCCCGTATGGCAGGCGATGCCGCCGGCCTGCTCGATTTTCAGCAAGACCACGTCTTCGTCGCAATCGAGGCGGATTTCCAGCACTTTTTGCGTGTGGCCGGACTCTTCGCCCTTGTGCCACAGTTTCTTGCGCGAACGGCTCCAGTACACGGCTTCGCCCAGCTCCACCGTGCGCGCCAGCGCGTCGCGGTTCATCCAGGCGAACATCAGCACGTCATTGCTGCCCGCTTCCTGCGCGATCACGGGCACGAGGCCGTGTTCGTCCCACTTGACCTTTTTCAGCCACTTGGCATTGCTCGCTACGATAGTTCCGTTTTGCATAGTGTTCTACCTGCTTCCATCCTTTGTTTACGCCAGGCGCATGGGTATGCCCTGCTGCGCCATGAACCGCTTGGCTTCCTGCACCGTGTGCTGGCCATAGTGGAAGATGCTGGCGGCCAGCACGGCATCCGCGCGGCCCACCTTGATGCCATCGACCAGGTCCTGCAAGCCGCCCACGCCGCCCGAGGCGATGACGGGAATGCTGACGGCATCGGACACGCCGCGCGTCAGGCCAAGGTCGAAGCCCACCTTGGTGCCATCGCGGTCCATGCTGGTCAGCAAAATTTCACCGGCGCCCAGGCTTTCCATTTTACGCGCCCATTCGAAGGCGTCCAGGCCCGTGGCATTGCGCCCGCCGTGGGTAAATACTTCCCACTTGCCGGGCGACACCTGCTTGGCGTCGATGGCCACGACGATGCATTGCGAACCGTGCTTTTGCGATGCCTCAAACACCAGCTGCGGGTTCGTCACGGCCGAGGTGTTGATGCTGACCTTGTCGGCGCCCGCGTTGAGCAGGCGGCGCACGTCTTCCACGACGCGCACGCCGCCGCCCACCGTCAGCGGGATGAACACTTGCGACGCCACCGCTTCGATGATGTCGAAGATCAAACCGCGGTTGTCGCTCGAGGCGGTAATATCGAGGAAAGTGATTTCATCGGCGCCCTGCTCGTCATAACGGCGGGCGATTTCCACGGGATCGCCCGCGTCGCGCAGTTCCGTGAAGTTGACGCCTTTGACGACGCGGCCATTGGTCACGTCGAGGCAGGGGATGATACGTTTTGCAAGCATGATGGTATCCAGATTGTCGCCAGGCCAGGGCATGCACGCGCACACCCCGGCCGGGCTGGCTTAAACGGCGGCGTCGGTCAGTTCATCGGCGCGTTCCTGCGCCTGCGCCAGGTCGATCGTGCCTTCATAGATGGAACGGCCGCAGATCACGCCTTCGATGCCTTCGGCCTGGACGGCGCACAGCGCTTCCACGTCGCCGATGTTGTGCAGGCCGCCCGAGGCGATGACGGGAATCTTGACGGCTTGCGCCAGCTTGACGGTGGCCTCGATGTTGATGCCGCCCATCATGCCGTCGCGGCCGATGTCCGTGTAGATGATCGATTCGACGCCATAGGCCTCGAATTTCTTCGCCAGGTCGATCACTTCGTGGCCGGACATCTTGCTCCAGCCATCCGTTGCCACCTTGCCATCCTTGGCGTCGAGGCCGACGATGATGTGGCCGGGGAAGGCGCTGCAGGCGTCATGCAGGAAGCCGGGGCTTTTCACGGCCGCCGTGCCGATGATGACGTAGCTGATGCCCGCGTCCAGGTAGCGCTCGATGGTGTCGAGGTCGCGGATGCCGCCGCCCAGCTGCACGGGGATTTCCTCGATGTCGTTTTCCACGGCAAAGTCCTGCACGGCTTGCAGGATGGCTTTCACGGCGCCTTCGTTCTTCGGCTTGCCGGCAAAGGCACCGTTCAGGTCGACCAGGTGCAGCCGGCGCGCGCCTTGCATCAGCCAATGGCGGGCCATCTCGGCCGGGTCTTCGGAAAATACGGTGGCAAGTTCCATATCGCCTTGTTTCAGGCGTACGCAGTGACCGTCTTTCAGGTCGATGGCGGGAATGAGCAGCATGGTCAGTGTGGTTTAGAGTGAGTGAGAGGCGGAAAAAAAGCCGGAGAGCGAACGTTAAGGTTGCCAGTGAACGAAGTTCTTGTACAGCTGCAAGCCAGCGGCAGCACTTTTTTCAGGGTGAAACTGCGTCGCGAAAATATTATCACGGGCGACGGCGCAGGCGAACGGTGCGCCATAGATAGTCTCGCCGACCGTGTGCGCGGCCACTTGAGGTTGAGCAAAATAGCTGTGCACAAAGTAAAAATACGCCTGGTCGGCAATGCCGTCCCACATCACATGGGACGCCGTTTGCCGCACTTGGTTCCAGCCCATTTGCGGCACCTTGAAGCGGGAGCCGTCGTCCTGCACCTGGCCGTCGAGCTGGAAGCGCACGACTTTGCCTGGCAGCAAGCCCAAGCCGGCCGCGTCGCCTTCTTCGCTGCTGTCAAACAGCATCTGCTCGCCGATGCACACGCCCAGCACGGGCTTGCTGTCGGCGGCGCGCAGCAAGGCTTCCAGCACGCCCGATTCGCGCAGGCTGCGCATGCAGTCGGGCATGGCGCCCTGGCCCGGCAGGACGATGCGGTCGGCGCTGTCGATGTCGGCCGGCTCGCCGGAAATGCGCACGTCCGCTTCCGGCGCCACGGCACGCAGGGCCTGCGCTACCGAGCGCAGGTTGCCCATGCCGTAATCCACCACCACAATTTTATTCATCTGTTTAATCCCGGAATCTACAATATAGCGAGCGCGGCGCTTACAGGCTGCCCTTGGTCGATGGAATGATGCCGGCCGCGCGCTCGTCGAGCTCGGCAGCCATGCGCAGCGCGCGGCCAAAGGCCTTGAACACGGTTTCGCACTGGTGGTGGGCATTCGTGCCGCGCAAGTTGTCGATATGCAAGGTCACGCCCGCATGGTTGACGAAGCCGCGGAAAAATTCCAGGGTCAGGTCGACGTCGAAGCCGGCGATCATGGCGCGCGTAAACGGGATGTGGTATTCGATGCCAGGGCGGCCCGAGAAATCGAGCACCACGCGCGACAGCGCCTCGTCCAGCGGCACGTAGGCGTGGCCATAGCGGCGGATGCCCTTCTTGTCGCCGATGGCCTTGGCCACGGCCATGCCCAGGGTGATGCCCACGTCTTCCACCGTATGGTGGTTGTCGATATGCACGTCGCCCGTCGCCTCGATATCGAGGTCGATCAAGCCGTGGCGGGCGATCTGGTCCAGCATATGGTCGAGGAAGGGCACGCCCGTGTTCAGCTTTTGCTGGCCGGTGCCGTCCAGGTTGAGGGCGACGCGAACTTGCGTCTCGTTGGTGTTGCGCGTGATTTCTGCGGTGCGGTTCATGGGAGGCTCTGGCGATAGGCTAAACGAGGGATGCCTTGAAGGCATCGTAAAAAAGGGAATTCTCTTCCGGGGTGCTGACGCTGATGCGCAGGCAATTGACCAGCGCAGCATGCATTTTACTCATATTTTTAATTAACACCCTGCGGGCAAGCAGTTTGGCGCAAACATCGTCGGAATCGGCCACACGAATCAGAAGAAAATTTGCCTTCGAGGGAAACACGGTCACGCCGGGCAGTTCCGCCAGGCGCAATGCCAGGTCGTCGCGCGCGCTGTTGAGCAAGTCCGCCTGGGCATTGAGCACGTCGAGGTGCTCGAGGGCGAATTCGGCCGCCGCCTGCGTCAGCACATTCACATTGTAGGGCGGGCGCACCTTCTCGAACTGCGCCAGCAGGGCCGGCGCGGCCGACATGTAGCCCAGGCGGATGCCGGCCAGGCCCAGTTTCGACACGGTGCGCATCACCACCAGGTTCCCGAACTCGGGCAGGCGGCCCATGAAACTGTGCTGCGCGAACGGCTCGTAGGCTTCGTCGACGACGGCGATGCCCGTGTCGCCCAGGGCGGCGAGGATGCGCTCGATGTCGGCGCCGGCAAACAGGTTGCCCGTCGGGTTGTTCGGATACGCAAGGAAGACCAGCGCCGGGCGGTGCTCTGCGATGGCCGCCAGCATGGCCGGCATGTCCAGGCTGAAGTCGGCCTGCAGGGGCACGCCGACGAAATCCATGCCGGCAAACTGCGCCGAGCGCGCATACATGACGAAGGCCGGCACGGGCGCCAGCAGCACGGCGCGCTGGCCCGGCTCCTGGGTGGCGCAAGCCATGGCCAGGATGGAGATCAGTTCGTCGGAGCCGTTGCCCAGCATGACGTCATAGCCGGCGGGCACGCCCAGCCTGGCGCAGATGGCCTGTTGCAGGCTGGCGTAGGACGGCGGGTAGCGGTTCAGCGCCACGCCGGCCAGGCGCGCGCCCAGCTCCTCGCGCAGGTGCTGCGGCAGCGGATACGGGTTTTCCATCGCGTCGAGCTTGACGTAGCCGCTGGCGTCGGCCACCTGGTAGCTTTTGACGGCCTGCACGTCGGGCCGCACGGTGTTGCTGATTAACTGATCGAGGAAAGACATGCTGCAAACACTCCTGATGGAATTAAATGGAGACTAAACGACGACGTCTTCCGGCACGCTGGCGCCGGGCGCCTTGCGGGCCGGTGCTTTTTTCACGGCGGGCGGCTTTTTCGCCGCGGCCGGTTTCTTGCTGGCCGCCTTGGCGGCCTTCGGCGCGGTGCTGGTCGCCGCGGCGCGGCGCTTGGCCGGCGCCTTCTTCTTTTCCGCCTTCGGCGCGGCCGGTTCGGCCAGCTCCTGGGCGAGCGCCGTCAATCGCTGTTCGATGATGGCGCAGTAATCGGGATTGAGTTCAAAGCCGACGAAATCGCGCCCGCAGCGCTTCGCCGCCAGCGCCGTCGTGCCGCTGCCCATGAACAGGTCGAGCACCACGCCGCCGGGCGGGCACGACGCCTTGACCATGCGCTCGATGATTTCCAGCGGCTTTTGCGTCGGGTGGTCGGCCCGTTCCGGGTGTTCCTTGTGCAGGCGCGACACGCTCCACAGGTCTTTCGGGTTGTAGCCCACTTCCAGCCATTTGGCGCCGATGAAGATCGAACGCGAACGGGCTTTCTTGGTGGCCGCGTCGTAGGCGATGCGCACGGCGTCAAGGTCGAAGTAGTAATCCTTGCGCTTGACGAAGAAACCGATGGTGTCGTGCACCGATGAAAAGCTGCGCACGCTGCCGCCCATGGACGGCACGCGGCGGTCCCAGATGATTTCATTCATCATCGCCATGCGCTGCTTGAGCATGACGAAGATCTCCGGCGAATAGCGCCAGGTGAGGAAGATATACAGGCTGCCGTTGGCTTTCAGCTTGGGCAGCGCCGCATCGATCCACTGTTCCGTCCAGCGCAGGTAGTCGGCCACGGACTGCTGGTCCGACGCATTGCCGTAATCCTTGCCCAGGTTGTACGGCGGGTCCGTCAGGATCAGGTCCACCGAGCCATCGGGAATGCGCGCCAGCCCCGCCAGCGCGTCTTCGCAATACACCCGGTTGACCCAGTCCGGCTGCTCCGCCGTTGCCATCATGGCTGCGGCTTCAGACGCAGTTCGGCGCTGCGCGCGTGCGCCTGCAAGCCTTCGCCGTACGCCAGGGTGGCGGCGACACGGCCCAGGGTCTGCGCACCCGCTTCGCTCACGTGGATGATGGACGAGCGCTTCTGGAAGTCGTACACGCCCAGCGGCGACGAGAAGCGCGCCGTGCGCGACGTCGGCAGCACGTGATTGGGACCGCAGCAGTAGTCGCCCAGCGATTCGGACGAGAAGCGGCCCAGGAACATGGCCCCCGCGTGGCGGATCTGCTCGGCCCACTGCTGCGGCTTGTCCGCCGAGATTTCCAGGTGCTCGGCCGCGATGGCATTGGCGATCTCGCACGCCTCTTCCATGCTGCGCACCTTGATCAGCGCGCCCCTGTCCTGCAGCGAGGTGCTGATGGTGGCCTGGCGCGGCATCGTCGGCAGCAGCTTGGCGATGCTCTCTTCCACTTTGGCGATGTAGTCCGCGTCGGGGCACAGCAGGATGGCCTGCGCCAGCTCGTCGTGCTCGGCCTGCGAAAACAGGTCCATCGCGACCCAGTCCGGGTCCGTCGTGCCGTCGCACAGCACGAGGATTTCCGACGGTCCGGCGATCATGTCGATGCCGACGATGCCGAACACGCGGCGCTTGGCGGCGGCGACAAAGGCGTTGCCGGGGCCGACGATCTTGTCGACGGCGCCTATCGTCTGCGTGCCGTAGGCCAGCGCGCCGACGGCTTGCGCGCCGCCGATGGTGATCACGCGCGTCACGCCGGCGATCGCGGCGGCGGCCAGCACCATCTGGTTTTTCACGCCGTCAGGCGTCGGCACGACCATGATGATTTCGCCCACGCCCGCCACATGTGCGGGAATGGCGTTCATCAGCACGGACGACGGATAGGCTGCCTTGCCGCCCGGGACGTAGATGCCGACCCGGTCCAGCGGCGTGATCTTCTGGCCCAGCACCGTGCCATCGGGCTCGGTGTAGGTGAAGCCGCGCAATTCCTCGCGCTGGCGTTCGTGGAAGGCGCGGATGCGTTGGGCGGCGATCTGCAGCGCCTCGCGCTGGGCCGACGGCAGGCCGTTCAGGGCCGCCTGCAGTTCGGCTTGCGAAATGTCAAACGCCGCCATTTCCGCCGCGCCGCCATGGGGGATGCGGTCGAAGCGGTTGGTGTATTCCAGCACGGCGGCGTCGCCGCGCGTTTTCACATCGGCCAGGATTTTTGCGACCGACGTTTCAATCGCTTCATCGGTGCCCGCCTCGAACGCCAGCAGCGTGTCGAGCGATTGTTGGAAACCTTCCTGGCTTGAATCGAGCTTGCGTATCTGTATCGGCATAATCGGCTTTCTGCTACTGAATGTCTAGGCTTGCGAGGCGCGTTCAAACGCCTCGATAATCGGCTGCAAGCGCTCGCGCTTGAGCTTCAGGGCGGCCTGGTTGACCACCAGGCGCGACGAGATTTCCATGATGTGCTCGACTTCGACGAGGTTGTTCGCGCGCAGGGTGCTGCCCGTGCTGACCAGGTCGACGATGGCATCGGACAGGCCGACCAGGGGCGCCAGCTCCATCGAGCCATACAGCTTGATCAAATCGACGTGCACGCCCTTGGCGGCGAAGTGCTCGCGCGCCGTGTGCACGAACTTGGTGGCCACGCGCAAGCGCGCGCCCTGGTGCACGGCCTTTTCATAGTCGAAGCCGGCCTGCACCGCCACCGACATGCGGCAGGAGGCGATATTCAGGTCGATCGGCTGGTACAGGCCTTCGCCGCCGTGCTCCAGCAGCACGTCCTTGCCCGCCACGCCGAAATCGGCCGCGCCGTACTGCACATAGGTCGGCACGTCGCTGGCGCGCACGATGATGACGCGCACGTTCGGATCATTGGTGGCCAAAATCAGCTTGCGCGACGTCTCCGGGTTTTCCAGCACCTTGATGCCCGCCGCTTCCAGCAGCGGCATGGTGTCCTCGAAAATGCGCCCTTTCGAGAGCGCCAGGATCAGCTGGGAGCTGTCGCCGTTGTTCGATCCGTTCATGCTCGTTCCTTACTCATTTATGATTTACAACACCTGACAAAACCGTAGCGAGCGAAAGTGATTTGTGGTCGAGAAGCGCAACTGTACGAAGGTACAGTGAGCATCGCAGGCCGCAAAGCACGACGCGCAGTAGGTTCTGACAGGCGTTACTTGATGCGTACGATGTTGGCGCCAACGGCCGACAGCTTCACTTCCATGCGGTCGTAGCCGCGGTCGAGGTGATAGATGCGGTCGATCAGGGTTTCGCCGTCGGCGGCCAGGGCCGCGATCACCAGCGACGCCGAGGCGCGCAGGTCGGTCGCCATCACGGGCGCGCCGCGCAGCTGCTTGACGCCGGCGATGATGGCCGTGTTGCCCTCGATGGTGATGTCGGCGCCCAGGCGGTTCATTTCCTGCACGTGCATGAAGCGGTTCTCGAAGATCGTCTCGGTGACGCGGCTGGCGCCGTTGGCGATGGTGT
Source organism: Janthinobacterium sp. GW821-FHT03C08 (assembly GCF_059420905.1). Lineage (NCBI taxonomy): Bacteria > Pseudomonadati > Pseudomonadota > Betaproteobacteria > Burkholderiales > Oxalobacteraceae > Janthinobacterium > Janthinobacterium sp. GW821-FHT03C08. The sequence continues at coordinate 53,275 of NZ_JBWKUP010000020.1, forward strand.
TCACCGCCATGAACTGCGCCTGCATGTCGGTCGGGAAGCCCGGGTATTCGGTGGTGCGGAAGCTGACGGGGTTCGGGCGGGCCGACATCTCGGCGCGGATCCAGTCGGCGCCGAAGGTCATCGTCAGGCCCATGGCGCGCAGCTTGTCCAGCGCCGCGTCGAGGATATCGGTGCGCACGTTGCGCAGGGTGATGTCGCCTCCGGTGGCCGCCACGGCGCACAGGAAGGTGCCCGTTTCGATACGGTCGGCGATGACCGCGTGCGAGGCGCCGTGCAAGGACTCGACGCCCTGGATCACCAGGCGGCTGGTGCCGATGCCGTCGATCTTCGCGCCCATGGCCACCAGCAGGTGCGCCAAGTCGGTCACTTCCGGTTCGCAGGCGGCGTTTTCCAGGATGGTCTCGCCTTCGGCCAGGGTCGCGGCCATCAGCAGGTTTTCCGTGCCGGTGACAGTGATCATGTCGGTGACGATGCGCGCGCCTTTCAGCTTGGCGCACTTGGCGTAGATATAGCCTGCCTCGATGCGGATCTCGGCGCCCAGCGCTTCCAGGCCCTTGATGTGCTGGTCGACGGGGCGCGAACCGATGGCGCAGCCGCCCGGCAGCGAGACCTTAGCTTCGCCGAAGCGCGCCAGCATGGGTCCCAGCACGAGGATAGAGGCGCGCATGGTCTTCACCAGTTCATACGGCGCTTCCAAGCTGGTGATGGCGCTGCCGTTGAGGACCACGCGGTCGCCGTCCTGCTGCACCTTCAGGCCCGTCTGGCCCAGCAGTTTCAGCATGGTGGCGACGTCGTGCAGGTGCGGCACGTTCGTCAGGTCCAGGTCGCCCGCGGTCAAGAGACCCGCGCACAGGATGGGCAGGGCGGCGTTTTTCGCGCCGGAGATGGCGATGTCGCCGTTCAGGCGGTTGCCGCCGTTGATCAGGAGCTTGTCCATGTGCTTATCCTTGGAATTCTTCAGGTGTCAGGGTTTTCATCGACAGCGCGTGGATTTCCTCGCGCATGCGGTCGCCCAGCGCCGCGTAGACGATCTGGTGACGCTGGATCAGGCGCTTGCCGGCAAATTGCGGCGAGACGATAACGGCCTGGAAGTGCTGGCCATCGCCCTCCACTTCGAGGTGCGTGCATTCGAGGCCGGCCGACAGATAGCCGTGGATCAGTTCTGGAGTGGTGGTCACGATAAGTCCTTGATATTGAATAATGTAGTGATGTGAGGTGCCGCAATCAATGGCGTGATTAATGGCGTAGCCGGTAGCCGCTTTTCAGCAGGCGGATCGACACCAGCGCCAGGATCACGAGGAAGCCGGCGACGATGGAAAGACTGAGCCAGGGGCTGACGTCGGAGGTGCCGAAGAAGCCGTAGCGGAAGCCATCGATCATGTAGAAGAAAGGGTTCAGGTGCGACACCGACTGCCAGAACGCGGGCAGCGAGTGGATCGAGTAGAACACGCCCGAGAGGAAGGTGGCCGGCATGATCAGGAAGTTCTGGAAGGCGGCCAGTTGGTCGAATTTCTCGGCCCAGATGCCGGCGATCAGGCCCATGGTGCCCAGCATGGCGGCGCCGAGGAAGGCGAAGATGACGATCCACAGCGGCGCGACGAACGACAGGTCGGCGAACCAGCAGGTGATGGCAAACACGCCAAAGCCCACGGCCAGGCCGCGCGCGACGGAAGCGAGTACATACGCCGAGAAGATTTCCCAGTGCGACAGGGGCGTGAGCAGCACGAACACCAGGTTGCCCGTGATCTTGGACTGGATCAGCGAGGACGAAGAGTTGGCGAACGCGTTTTGCAGCACGCTCATCATCACCAGGCCGGGAATCAGGAAGGCCGTGTAGCTGACGCCGGGGCTCGGCTCCACGCGGCCGTCGAGCACATGGCCGAACACCAGCAGGTAGAGCATGGACGTGAGCACGGGCGCGGCCACGGTTTGCGTCGCCACCTTCCAGAAGCGCAGCGTCTCCTTGTAGACGAGGGTGCGGAATCCTGTCGAAATCATACGGTACCTTTATCCATGATCTGCAAGAAGATATCTTCCAGGTCGGCTTGTTGCAATTGCATTTCATCGATCTCGACGCCCGCTTCGCGCAGGCGGGCGAGGATTTTCTCGACTTCGCTGTATTCGTTGACGCGCAGGCTGAACTTGTTCGGCGCCTGCTGTTCTTCCGGGTGCAGCACCAGGTGCTGCAGGTCGGCAGGCAGGCTGCCGTGCTTGAGGTGCACCTGCAGCTGCGAGCCGGCGATGCGGCGGATCAGGGCCGACATGGTGTCGAGCGCCACCACCTTGCCGGTTTTCAGCATGGCCACGCGCTGGCACATGGCTTGCGCCTCTTCCAGGTAGTGCGTGGTCAGCACGACCGTGTGGCCGCCTTCGCGGTTCAGGCGCGAGATGAACTTCCACAGGGTCTGGCGCAGCTCCACGTCGACGCCGGCCGTCGGCTCATCGAGCACGATGACGGGCGGCTTGTGCACCAGCGCCTGGGCGACGAGCACGCGGCGCTTCATGCCGCCGGACAGGGCGCGCATATTCGTGTCCGCCTTGCCCGTGAGGTCCAGGTTTTCCATGACCTCGTCGATCCACTTGTCGTTGTTCGGCAGGCCGAAATAGCCGGACTGCAGGCGCAGGGTTTCGCGCACGGTGAAAAACGGGTCGAACACCAGTTCCTGCGGCACCACGCCCAGGTTGCGGCGCGCATTGCGGAAGTCGCTGACCACGTCGTGGCCGTGGATCTTGACGGTGCCCGCGTCGGGGCGTATCAGGCCGGCGATGATGGAAATGAGCGTGGTCTTGCCAGCGCCGTTGGGTCCGAGCAGGCCGAAAAATTCGCCTTCCTCGATGGCCAGCGACACGCCGCCCAGCGCCTTGAGCGATTTATAGCTCTTTTCTACATTCGTTATTTGAATTGCGGTCATGTGCTTGTTTCAAGTGTAATGCGTCTGGTGTGATGCGCCAGTTGCCGGTGCAATGCAGGCCGGCTGGCCGGTGCAGGGCGCCCCTTCCGCAGAGGGTGGCGCAACAGTCAATTATAGTTGGAAACTTCGTGGAACACTTGGAGATCAATCCGGCGGCGCTGCTGGCCTGCCGGCTTGAAAGCTACTGCTGATGCGGGGAGTGGGACAGGATCAATGATGATGCAGGTCGGACGGGCTGCGTTCGGCGTGGCCGCCGGCGCTGGCGCAGTCGTCGGCGCTCAGGGTGCTCGAGACGAGCGAGCAGACGCCATACAGCTTGGTGAGGTTTTTCAGGTTCGTCGGCAGGTTCTTCAGCTCCAGCACGCCGCCGGCGTCCTGCGCGGCGCGTTGCCACGTCAGCATGACGGAGACGGCGGCCGAATCGACGGCCTTGACGTTGCGCAGGTCAAACTTCGTCTGGCCCGAGCGGATGGCGTCCAGACCCTGCTCCAATGCCGAGGTGGCATTGTGCACGGTCAGGGAAGTCAGGGACTGCAAGGTGTCGAGAGAGTCGGGCATGGCGTCGGGCTGCGCTGGTCTGGAGCTGGGTCAGGAGCTATATGATAGCCGATTATTTGGCTTTGACGGCAGGACGGCTGGCCAGGGCCTTGTTTTTCGCCTGCAAGGTCTTGATCAAGCCATCGATGCCGCCCTTGCTGATCTCGCTGGCAAAGCTGCTTTTGTAGGTTTCCACCAGCCACGCGCCCAGCACGTTGATGTCATAGATCTTCCAGCCCGTCGGGGTTTTCGCCACGCGGTAGTTCAGGGGCACGGGTTCGCCGCGCGCCATGTTCACCTGCGAGCGCACTTCCACTTCCGTATCGCTCGGATCGGCGCGCAGCGGCTTGAATTCCACGGTTTCGTTCTTGATCTGCGACAAGGCGCCCGAATACGTGTAGATCAGCAGGGTGCGGAATTCGCTGGACAGCTGCTTTTGCTGGTCCGGCGTGGCATCGCGCCAGTAGCGGCCGGCGGCCAGCGAAGTCATGCGCTGGAAATCCACGTAGGGCAGGATCTTGCTTTCGACCAATTCGGTGACGCGCTTGATGTCGCCGGCCTGGATGGCCTTGTCCGTCTTGGCCGTGTCGATCACGTCCTGGCTGATGCGTTTTACCAACACATCGGGTGCTTCCAGGGCCGGGGCAGCCTGGGCGGCGGTGGCAAAGGCGATCGTCGCCATCGCGAGCAGTTGTTTCATCAATTTCATGGTTTTACCTTTCATGGTGTTGCTATGCACCGGCTGGCGTTCATCGCAGCCGTGGTGTTCTTGTACCGTAGTCTACTCCTGCGGCTTGGCCTCGGAAGCAACGGTATTGCTACCAGATGTTACGAGGTCGGCAGGTGCCACTTCGGCAGCCGGGGCCGCTTGTGCAGCCACTTTCGGCTGTTGTGGCGCCTGTTTCACGTCCTCTTCCGGCTCATAATCGCTGCTGTCGTTCTTTTTCGGCGACAGGCGGTCGCGGCGGTTCGTATCGCCATCGAATACCTTGTTTTCGCGCGCCTGCAGGAAGCCGTCGCGGATGAATTCATAGCGGTCCAGCGCCGCCGCTTCCATCAGGTTGGTCGCGTCGAGCAGCGCGGCGCGCTTGTCGACCACGCGCGTTACCGTACCGATATTGCGTACATTGACCGGATCCTTGTAGCGCCACGGGTCGCCCGTGATGTCCAGCGGCAGGGCCACCGTGTCGCGCACGGTCGACGGCCCCAGCAGCGGCAGCATCACGTAGGGACCAGGCTGCACGCCGTACCAGCCCAGGGTCTGGCCAAAGTCCTCGCTGTGCTTGGGAATGCCCGCCTGCGAAGCGATGTCGATCAGGCCGAAGATGCCGAAGGTCGAGTTCATGCCGACGCGCACGACGTCCTGCAAGCCCGCCTCACCCTTGCCTTGCAGCAAGTTGTTCACGGCGCTCCAGACATCGGCCAGGTTGCCGAAGAAGTTGCCCACGCCCGTCTGCACGAACGATGGCGTCACCGTCTTGTAGGCCGTGGCGACCGGTTTCAGGGCCACCTGGTCGACGGTATCGTTGAATTTGAACATGGCGCGGTTGTACCCTTCCAGCGGGTCGCGCGGATTGGTGCCGGTGGCACAGGCGCTCAGCGTGGCAGCGATGGCGATCGCCAGGCCGATACGCGCCAGGCTGCCGTGGGATTGCATGGTCGACTCGCTCATTTGCTGTCCTTTCCGTCTGCTGCCTTGCTGTAGATGAACTGATTGATCAGGTCTTCCAGCACTGTGGCCGATTGAGTACGGGCAATCTTGTCGCCCTCTGCCAGGTTGGCCAAATCACCGCCCGCTTCCAGGCCTATGTATTGCTCACCGAGCAGACCGGCCGTCAGAATCTTGGCCGAGCTGTCTTTCGGAAATTTGTAGCCATCTTCGATGTCGAGCTTGACCAGCGCCTGGTAGGTCTTGTCGTCAAACGAGATCTGCGCCACGCGCCCCACCACCACGCCGGCGCCCTTGACGGGTGCCTGCGGCTTGAGGCCGCCAATATTGTCGAACTTGGCAGTAATGGTATACGTCTTGCTGAAGGACAGCGAGCTCATATTGCCGGCCTTGAGCGCCAGAAACATCAATGCCGCCACTCCCAGCAAGACGAACAAGCCGACCCAGACATCCAAAGATTTACGTTGCATAAACAATCCTAAATAATTTTTACTTGCCGCCACCTGCGCAGAACACTGCCCAGGCCGCTAATTTTTGTCGCCGATCGGCAATTACTTGCTAAACATCAAAGCCGTCATCATGAAATCGAGCCACCACACCATCAGCGATGAAATCACCACCGTGCGCGTGGTGGCGCCGGACACGTCTTCCGGCGTCGGCTGCGCCTGGTAACCCTGGAACAGGGCGATGAACGTCACCGCAATGCCGAAGACCAGGCTCTTGATGGTGCCATTGCCCACTTCCTTCCAGACATCCACGCCGCTTTGCATCTGCGACCAGAACGACCCTTCATCGACGCCGATGAGGATCACGCCCACCAGATAGCTACCGATGATGCCGACGGCCGTAAAGATGGCACCCAGGATCGGCATGGCGATCACGCCGGCCCAGAAACGGGGGGCCAGCACGCGCTGGATGGGGTTCACGGCCATCATTTCCATGGCGGACAATTGCTCGCCCGCCTTCATCAGGCCGATTTCCGCCGTCAGCGACGTGCCGGCGCGGCCCGCGAACAGCAGCGCCGTGACGACGGGACCCAGCTCGCGCGTCAGCGACAACGCCACCAGCAAGCCCAGCGACTGCTCGGCGCCATACGTCGTCAGGGTGTAATAGCCCTGCAGGCCCAGCACCATGCCGACGAACAGGCCGGACACGGCGGTAATCACCAGCGAGCGGTTACCAATAAAAAACAGTTGCTCGATCACCAGGCGCGGACGGCGCCACAGGCCGCCCGAGGAGGCGATGATGAGAAAGAACGAGCGCACGGCAAAGCCGAGATCTTGTACCGAATTGCGCAACCATGCTCCGATAGCCGCCAGGAAACGCGCGATCATCGGCCCGCTCCCGCATGCAGACCCAGGTCGTCGGCCAGCGACTTGCCCGGATAGTGGAACGGCACGGGACCGTCGGCCTCGGCATTGACGAACTGCTTCACGTACGGATGCGTCGACACGGCCATCTCGGCCGGCGTGCCGTGCGCCACGATCTTGCCCGATGACAGAAAATAGACATAATCAGCGATGGCGAAACACTCCTTCACGTCGTGCGATACCAGGATAGACGTGGAGCCCAGCGCATCGTTCAAATTGCGGATCAAATTGGCCGTCACGCCCATGGAAATCGGGTCCAGGCCGGCGAACGGCTCGTCATACATGATCAATTCGGGGTCGAGGGCGATGGCGCGCGCCAGCGCGACGCGGCGGCCCATGCCGCCGGAAATCTCGGCCGGCTTCAATTGCGCCGCGTTGCGTAAACCCACGGCGTGCAGCTTCATCAGCACCAGGGTGCGGATCAGCTCTTCATTCAAGTCCGTGTGTTCGCGCAGGGGAAAGGCCACGTTCTCGAACGCCGTCAAGTCCGTAAACAGGGCGCCGTGCTGGAACAGCATGCCCATCTTGCGACGCAACTGATATAACTGGTCGGTCTTGAGCGTATGCACGATCTGGCCATCGATATTCACGGAACCCGAACTGGGGCGCAATTGTCCGCCGATCAGGCGCAGTACGGTCGTCTTGCCGCTCCCGGAACCACCCATGACGGCCACAACTTTTCCACGTGGGAAATCCATTTGAAGGCCCGATAAAATCGAACGTTCTCCATAGGCAAAGTGTAAATCACGGATTTCAACAAGATTTGGCACGACGAGGCTCGCTATTTTAATGGCGTATTGTAGTGCAGAAACGCCAATCTCTGCTGAGACACCCCCTTGGACCGCCCGCTACTGGGGGAGAATACAACACTAATGAATCAAAAGTCAGATATTTTATTGTAAAAAACGCGAGGCTGCACGCCAGCGGTCCCCGCCAGGGGCGGCGTGAACAAAATAACAAGGGGCCACGACGCATCGCGCGCCGTGGCCCCTTGCTTGCCACACTGAAAAGTTTAACGTGGCAACAAGGAGTTACCCATCAGGAAGGCATCGACGGCGCGCGCACACTGGCGCCCTTCGCGGATGGCCCACACGACCAGCGACTGGCCGCGGCGCATGTCGCCGGCGGCAAACACTTTCGGCACCGACGTCTGGTAGCAACCCTCACCATCCGTCGTGGCCTTGACGTTGCCGCGCGCATCCGTATCGACGCCGAATGCTTCCAGCACCTGTTGCACAGGGGAAACAAAACCCATGGCCAGGAAGACCAGGTCGGCCTTCATCTCGAATTCCGAGTTCGGCACTTCGCTCATCTTGCCATCTTTCCATTCCACGCGGCAGGCGATCAGCTTTTCCACCTTGCCGCCCTTGCCTTCGAAACGCTTGGTGGCCACGGCCCAGTCGCGCTCGCAGCCTTCCTCGTGCGAGGACGAGGTGCGCAGCTTGGTCGGCCAGTACGGCCAGACGAGCGGCTTGTTTTCCTGTTCCGGCGGCTGCGGCATCAGTTCGAACTGGGCCACCGAGGCGGCGCCGTGGCGGTTCGACGTGCCCACGCAGTCGGAACCCGTGTCGCCGCCGCCGATCACCACCACGTGCTTGCCCGTGGCCTTGATCTGGTCCTTGAGCTTGTCGCCCGCGTTGACCTTGTTTTGCAGGGGCAGGAAATCCATGGCGAAGTGCACGCCTTTCAAGTCGCGGCCCGGCACGGGCAAGTCGCGCGGCTGCTCGGCGCCGCCGGCCATGATGACGGCGTCGAATTCTTTTTCCAGGTCTTCCGGGAAAATGGTTTCCTTGGCCCAGTTATTCACGTTGGCAGGGAAATCCTTGCCGACCAGCACGCTGGTGCGGAAGACCACGCCTTCGGCTTCCATCTGTTTCACGCGCAGGTCGATGTGCGATTTTTCCATCTTGAAGTCGGGGATGCCGTAACGCAACAAGCCACCGACCCGGTCGCTCTTCTCGAACACGGTGACGGCATGGCCGGCGCGCGCCAGCTGCTGCGCCGCCGCCAGGCCGGCGGGACCGGAGCCGACGATGGCCACTTTCTTGCCGGTGCTAAATCCCGCCGGCTGCGGCGTGACCCAGCCGTGCTCCCAGCCCATGTCGATGATCTTATGCTCGATGGACTTGATGCCGACCGGATCTTCATGGATGCCCAGGGTGCAAGCCGATTCGCACGGCGCCGGGCAGATGCGGCCCGTAAATTCCGGGAAGTTGTTCGTCGAATGCAGGATGTCAAGCGCTTCGCGGTAGGCGCCGCGGTACACGAGGTCATTCCAGTCGGGAATGATGTTATTCACCGGGCAACCCGTGGTGCAGAAGGGGATGCCGCAGTCCATGCAGCGCGCGCCCTGCACGGTCGCTTGCGCGTCCGACAGGTGCAGCACGAATTCCTTGTAGTTCTTCAGACGCGCGGCAGGCTCCAGATAGTGTTCGTCCTGGCGCTTGAATTCCATGAAGCCGGTAATTTTACCCACGATGTTTCCTTTGTATTTGGCTGGCGGGGAGCGGCCTGGCCGCTCCCGTATCATTGTTCTAGCTGGCTCAGGCGGCGACGGCTTGCACTTCCATGGCGGCATCGGCTGCCATTTCGATCAGCGCGCGCTTGTATTCGTTCGGGAAGACCTTCACGAACTTGCCGCGCGCCGCGGCCCAGTCGTCGAGCAGGACGCGGGCGCGGGTGCTGCCCGTGTGCTTGAAGTGACGCTCGATCAGGCGCTTGAGGATCACTTCGTCCGCTTCCGGCACGCCGTCGCGGTGCTGCGTATGCCAGGCGTCGCGGTCGACGTGCTGTTCCGCTGCGGACACGACCTTGTCCAGGCTGACCATGGCCGTGTTGCAGCGGCTGGCAAAGTCGCCCGCCGGGTCATACACGTAGGCGATGCCGCCCGACATGCCGGCCGCGAAGTTGCGTCCCGTGTTGCCCAGGACCACGACCGTGCCGCCCGTCATGTATTCGCAGCCATGGTCGCCCAGGCCCTCGACCACCGTGGTGGCGCCCGAGTTGCGCACGGCGAAGCGTTCGCCCGCCACGCCGTTGAAGAAGGCTTCGCCGGCGATGGCGCCGTACAGCACCGTGTTGCCGATGATGATGTTGTCCACTGCCCAGCCACGGAATTCCGTATTCGGCCGCACGATGATGCGCCCGCCGGACAGACCTTTACCCACGTAATCGTTGCCCTCGCCCACCAGGTCGATGGTGATACCGTGCGCCAGGAAGGCGCAGGCCGACTGGCCCGCCGTGCCTTGCAGCTGGATGTGGATGGTGTCGTCCGGCAAGCCGGCATGGCCGTATTTCTTCGCCACTTCGCCGGACAGCATGGTGCCCACCGTGCGGTTGACGTTGCGCACGGGCGAGATGAAGGAGACACGCTCGCCCTTTTCCAGCGCCGCGCGCGCCTGCGCGATCAGCTTGTGGTCCAGCGCCTTTTCCAGCGCATGGTCCTGGTTCTCCACGTGGCGGCAGGCTTGCTCGCCCGTCGTTTCCGGCTTGTGGAAGATGGCCGAAAAATCCAGGCCCTGCGCCTTCCAGTGCGTGATCGCCTTGGACTTGTCGAGCAGGTCGACCCGGCCGATCAGTTCATCGTAGGTGCGGATGCCCAGCTGCGCCATCAGTTGACGGGCTTCCTCGGCGACGAAGAAGAAGTAATTGACGACGTACTCGGGCTTGCCGGAGAACTTGGCGCGCAGCACCGGGTCTTGCGTGGCCACGCCCACCGGGCACGTATTCAAGTGGCATTTGCGCATCATGATGCAGCCTTCGACCACCAGCGGCGCCGTGGCGAAACCGATCTCGTCGGCGCCCAGCAGGGCGGCGATGACGACGTCGCGACCCGTCTTCATCTGGCCATCGGCCTGCACGCGGATGCGGCTGCGCAAGCCATTGAGTACCAGCGTTTGTTGCGTTTCAGCCAGACCCAGCTCCCACGGCGTGCCCGCATGTTTCACGGACGACAAAGGCGAGGCGCCCGTGCCGCCGTCGTGGCCGGCGACGACCACGTGGTCGGCCTTGGCCTTGGTGACGCCGGCGGCGACCGTGCCGATGCCCACTTCCGACACCAGTTTCACGGAAATCGAGGCGCGCGGATTGGCATTCTTCAAGTCATGGATCAGCTGCGCCAGGTCCTCGATGGAATAGATGTCGTGGTGCGGCGGCGGCGAAATCAGGCCCACGCCCGGCACGGAAAAGCGCAGGCTGGCGATGTATTCGGACACCTTATGGCCCGGCAGCTGGCCGCCTTCGCCCGGTTTTGCACCCTGCGCCATCTTGATCTGGATCTGGTCGGCCGAATTCAGGTAGGCGGCCGTGACGCCGAAACGTCCCGACGCCACCTGCTTGATGCGCGAGCGCATGGAATCGCCTTCCTGCAGGGGAATGTCGACGACGATCTGCTTGCTGCCCACGACGGACGCCATGGTGTCGCCCTGGCGGATGGGGATGCCCTTCAATTCCTGCGTGTAGCGGTTCGGATCTTCGCCGCCCTCGCCCGTGTTCGACTTGCCGCCGATGCGGTTCATGGCCACAGCCAGGGTCGCGTGCGCTTCCGTGCTGATGGAACCGAGCGACATGGCGCCCGTGGCGAAGCGCTTGACGATTTCCTTGGCCGGTTCCACTTCGTCGAGCGGGATGGCCTTGGTCGGGTCCAGCTTGAACTCGAACAGGCCGCGCAAGGTCAGGTGGCGACGGCTCTGGTCATTGATGATCTGCGCATACTCCTTGTAGCTGGAGAAATTGTTGCTGCGCGTGGAGTGCTGCAGTTTCGCGATCGCATCCGGCGTCCACATATGGTCTTCGCCGCGCACGCGGAAGGCGTATTCGCCGCCCGCATCGAGCTTGTCCGCCAGCACGGGATCGTTGCCGAAGGCCAGCGCGTGCAGGCGCATCGCTTCTTCCGCCACTTCAAACACGCCGATGCCTTCCACGTTCGAGGCCGTGCCCTTGAAGTATTTGTCCACCAGCGACTTGTTCAAGCCGATGGCTTCGAAAATTTGCGCGCCGCAGTAGGACATATACGTGGAAATGCCCATCTTCGACATGACCTTCATCAAGCCCTTGCCCACCGCCTTGGTGTAATTGTAGATGGCTTTGTCCGCCGACAAGTCACCAGGCAAGCCGTGCGCCAGCTCGACCAGGGTTTCCATGGCCAGGTAGGGGTGGACGGCTTCCGCGCCATAGCCTGCCAGCAGGGCGAAGTGGTGGGTTTCACGGGCCGAGCCCGTTTCCACGACGAGGCCCGTGGAGGCCCGTAAACCCTTGCTCACCAGGTGCTGGTGCACGGTGGACGTGGCCAGCAGGGCGGGAATCGCCACCTGGTCGGCGCAAATGGCGCGGTCCGAGACGATCAGGATGTTGTGGCCGGATTTCACGGCGTCGACGGCTTCCGCGCACAGCGAGGCCAGGCAGGCCTCCACGCCTTCCTTGCCCCAGGCCAGCGGGTAGCAGATATCCAGTTCATACGACTTGAACTTGCCGCCCGTGTGGGCGCTGATGTTGCGCAAGCGCGCCATGTCGTCAAAGCCCAGCACGGGCTGCGCCACTTCCAGGCGCATCGGCGGGTTGACGTTGTTGGTATCGAGCAAGTTCGGTTTCGGGCCGATGAAGGACACGAGCGACATCACCATCGCTTCGCGGATCGGGTCGATCGGCGGATTCGTCACTTGCGCGAACAGTTGCTTGAAGTAGTTATACAGCGGCTTCAATTTGTTCGACATGACGGCCAGCGGCGAGTCATTGCCCATCGAGCCCGTCGCCTCTTCGCCCGCCACGGCCATCGGCGCCATGAGGAATTTCAAGTCTTCCTGCGTGTAGCCGAAGGCCTGCTGGCGGTCCAGCAACGATGGCTGGGCTTTTTCGCCCTGGGCGCGGTCCTGCTTGACTTGCCCTTCCAGCATCTTGATCTCGTCGAGCTTGATGCGCACCGAGTTGATCCACGCTTTATACGGCTTGGCGTTGGCGTAGGTGTTTTTCAGTTCCTGGTCATCGATGATGCGGCCCGCTTCCAGGTCGATCAGGAACATCTTGCCAGGCTGCAAGCGCCATTTCTGGATGATCTTCGATTCCGGGATCGGCAGCACGCCCGATTCCGACGCCATCACCACCAGGTCGTCGTCCGTGACGATGTAGCGGGCCGGGCGCAAGCCGTTGCGGTCCAGGGTGCCGCCGATGTGGCGGCCATCCGTGAACGCCATGGCGGCGGGGCCGTCCCACGGTTCCATCATGGCCGCGTGGTATTCATAGAAGGCGCGGCGGTTGTCATCCATCGTCGTGTGGTTTTCCCACGCTTCCGGAATCATCATCATCATCGCCTGGGCGATGGGGTAGCCCGCCATCAGCAGCAGTTCCAGCGCATTGTCGAAGCAAGCCGTGTCGGACTGCCCTTCATAGATCAGGGGGAACAGCTTTTGCAGGTCCTCGCCCAGCACGGCCGACTTCATGACGCCTTCGCGCGCGCGCATCCAGTTGAAGTTGCCTTTCACCGTGTTGATCTCGCCATTGTGGGCGATCAGGCGGTAGGGGTGGGCCAGCGGCCATTCCGGGAAGGTATTCGTCGAGAAACGCTGGTGCACGAGGGCCAGGGCCGAGATGCAGCGCGCATCCTGCAAGTCCTTGTAGTACACGCCCACCTGGTCGGCCAGCAGCAAGCCTTTATAGACGATGGTACGGGCCGACATCGACGGCACGAAGAATTCCTTGCCGTGCAGCAGTTTCAAGGCCTGGATGGCGTGGCCCGACGATTTGCGGATCACATACAGTTTGCGCTCGAGCGCATCGGTGACCATGATGTCCGGGCCGCGGCCGATGAAGATCTGGCGAATGACGGGTTCCTTGGCGCGCACGGTGGGCGACATCGGCATGTCGGTATCGATGGGCACGTTGCGCCAGCCCAGAATGACTTGTCCCTCGATGCGCACGGCCCGTTCGATTTCCTGTTCGCACGCGATGCGCGACGCGTGTTCCTTCGGCAGGAAAACCATGCCCACGCCGTATTCGCCAGGCGGCGGCAATTCCACGCCCTGCTTGGCCATCTCTTCGCGGTAGTACTGGTCGGGAATCTGGATCAGGATGCCGGCGCCATCGCCCATCAGCGCATCGGCGCCCACGGCACCCCGGTGATCGAGGTTTTTCAGAATCAGCAAGCCCTGTTCAACGATCGAATGGGTCTTGTTGCCCTTGATATGGGCGACGAAACCGACGCCGCAGGCATCGTGTTCATTGGCTGGGTCGTACAGGCCTTGCGCTTTCATGGGCTTCTCCGCTGCGTATGGATATCGAAAAACTAGAGTAGTGCAACGCAACAAAAAACTCAACCAGAATAATTAGGGTCGGAGTCGAATTAAATTCGATTCCGTCGCTCTAAAAATTTAATAGGGACATAGTCAAACGGATTTCAATAAAAGTGCGGAAAGGAAGCATTTTTTGTTTTAAATGCGAATGGGTTTCAGTTGGCGTCCGCTTCGGCCACGGTTTTGCGGGGGCGTCCCCGCTTGGCGGGCAGCACTTGCCGTTTCATTTTCAGTTCCAGCGCCTGCTTGAAGGCGTCGGCACCCAGGGGCCAGCCCTTCAGCACGGCCTGCTCCACGACCTTGACCTGGCTGCTGCCCAGGCCCTGCTCGAACAGGCGCAGATAGGCCGCTTCGCGGTCGAATGGCGTGTTGCCCAGCGCCCAGTACAGCGCATGGTCGGTGATCAGGGGATCGGGGCGCACGCCTGCATGGTGGGCATAGCTGGACCACGCGTGGTCCAGCGCCTGGCCCGCCAGGTCCGACTGCACGGGCACGGACTCCAGGTAGCGGCAGCAAGTGAGGAAGAAATTATCGGGATCGATGACGGAAGTTTTGTAGCGTCCCTGCCACAAGGCGCCTTCGCGGCCGTATTTTTGGTTGAAATACGGCACGTAATAGCGTCCCAGCCACTGCATCAGCTGTCCCAGGCCCGTCGCATCGCTGGGCGTGGCCAATAAATGTAGCTGATCAGGCAATAAAACATAGGCATGGATGGCCACCTTGAACATTTTCGCGCCCGTTTTCAGCCAGGACAGAAATTGCGCGTAGTCAGCCGCGTCCTGGAACACGGCCTGGCGGTTGCTGCCGCGCTGGATCACGTAATGGGGCAGTGCTGGAATGATGAGGCGGGGCAAACGGGCCATGGCAAAATCGAAAAATGAAGGCTAAGGCCTTGATTTTACACACTTGCGAGCGCAGGACGCGACTCTGACCCTGTTTTATTTGAAATCTTGAAAAAAGCGATTGACTCTGTCCCTTTTATGCAGCCACCCTCCGTGGGTGGCTGGCATCAGGGATCAAGACAAGTTGAAACTGGCCGACAGGCTGTAGCCTTCGCCATACGCGCTGCGCAGCGGCAAGTCCTGGCCCAGGCCCGTCTTGGCTTTCTTGCGCAGGCGGTACACGAGCATGTCGACCCGGCGGCCCGCATCGGGGTCTTCGCCGCCCATGCCGGCCACGATGACGTCGCGCGGCACGGGGCGGGTATTGATGGTCAGCAGGTGCAGGAAGTTGAATTCTTTTTCCGTCAGGGCGATGACGGCGCCCATCAATTCAAGTTGGCGAGCGCTTACTTTCAAGGTCCACTTGCCCGGCTCGGGCACGGGGTCTTGCGGACCGACGCGGCGGTCGAGCGCCTCGATGTGGGCGGCCAGTTCGGGAAACTTGATCGGCTTGGTCAGATAGTGGTCGGCGCCCAGGCGCAGGCCCAGGATGCGGCTGTCGAAGGCCACGCGGCCCGTCAGCACCAGCACGCCGATCTGCGGATACAGCTGGCGCATGCGGGGGATGACATTGAAACCGTCTTCATCGGGCAAGCCCAGGTCCAGCACCACCACGCCCACATTGCCATGGCTGAGCGCAGTCCACATGCCGCCAGCCGAGCTGGTGATATGGACTTCGTGCTCGAGCTCAACGAGGAACTCCGCCATGTCTTCGGCGTAGTCGAGATTGTCTTCGACGATCAGTATTTTCGTCATTGCTACGCCATTCTTCCGTTAATGAGCTGCCGTGGGCAAACCGTGCCAGTGACTTCTGCACCATGATGGACGGCACAATAGGTTTACGTCAAGGAATTATCACGGTTGCCTTCAGCGGAAGCAAGGCTTTTCCTTGTCTAGACAGGAAGCGGCAGCCAAATGCGGAAAAGCGCCCCGCCTTCGGGCAGATTATGCCCGTGCAAACTCCCCCCATGCACCTCGATCACGGCACGCGCCATGTACAGCCCCAGGCCCGCGCCGGGATGCGTCGCATGGATTCCACGGAAACCTTTTCCGAACAGGTGGGGCAGTTCTTCTTCCCGCAGGCCGGGTCCCGCATCGCGCACGCACAGCGCCACGCCGCCCTCGGGTGCCAGGTTGCCCGACAAGGTGATGGCGCTGCCGGGCGGGCTGAACTTGACGGCGTTATCCAGCAGGATCTTCAGGCACAGGGCCATGCCGGGCACGTCGCAGCGCAGTTTGCCCGGCAGATCCTCGTCCAGTTCCAGCCGCACCGTGTGGCTGGCGGGCACGGTGGCCGCCGCCTGTTGCAGCAGGGCCAGCGGCGCGATGCCGTCGGCGGCCCGCTCGCGGCCGATGGCCGCCATGCGTTCGGGCGACAGATAGTCGGCTATCATGCCCAGCAGGCGGTCGACGGCCGTCTGGATTTTCACGTAGCGCTTGCGCGTGGCCTCGTCGACGTTTTGCGACGTCGAGACGAGGCGCTGGATGGCGCCGTCGATGGTGGCCAGCGGCGTGCGGAACTCATGCGACAGCATGGAGGCGAAGCGCTTCTGCTCCTTTTCCCGTTCCGCTTCCTGCGCCTGGACCGCGCTGACGTCGCGCACCGTGCCCGCCACGGTCACGCCCCAACCTGCCGCCGCCGGCACGAGGGTGGAATGGATTTCCAGCGCCAGAGGATGCCCGTCGGCATGCGGCAACTCCACTTCGCGCAGCAGGGTCACGCGGCTGGTATCGCCGTCGCGCCAGCGCTGCAGCCGGGCCGGCACGTCGGACGCCAGGCGCGCCGCATGCGCGCGCAGGGCGGCCGGGTCATAGCCCGTCAGGCGCTGCGCGGCAGGGCTGATGTAGATCAAGTCGAGGGTGGTGGCGTCGAGCAGGAAGGCCGCGTCGCGGCCGTGTTCGGCCAGCAGGCGGAACTGTTGCTCGCCGGCCCGCGCGCGCAGCAGGGCGCGGCGCAGCTGGACGAAGCGCAGCGCCATGAGGATGGCGCCGGCCAGCAGCAATACGAGGAACGGCAGGAAGGGCAGCATGCGGTATACCTGGCGAGAAAGAATCGCCAAGTATAAGCGTGCCGCGCCCTTAATCTTCCAGCGGGGCGAAAATCTGCTGCAAGTCTTCCTGCGTGAGGGCCATCTTTTGCGATTCGCCTTCGGCCAGGATCGATTGCGCCAGTTCCGATTTCTTTTGCTGCAGCAGCTGGATTTTTTCTTCCAGGGTGCCCTTCGCAATCAATTTGTAGACGAACACGGGCTTGTCCTGGCCGATGCGCCAGGCGCGGTCCGTGGCCTGGTTTTCCGCCGCCGGATTCCACCACGGATCGTAGTGGATCACCGTGTCGGCCGCCGTCAGGTTCAGGCCCACGCCGCCCGCTTTCAGGCTGATCAGGAAGATGGGCACGGCACCCTGCTGGAAGGCCGCCACCTGGGCGCCCCGGTCCTTCGTCTCGCCCGTCAGCAGGGCGTAGGGGATGTCGCGCGACTCGAGTTCTTCCTCGATCAATTCCAGCATGCTGGTAAATTGCGAGAAGACGAGGATCTTGCGCCCTTCGTCGAGCAAGTCTTCCACCATCTGCATCAAGTCGAGCAGCTTGGCCGAACCGGCCGACTGCTTCTTGGCCGGCAGGGATTTCACGAGGCGCGGGTCGCAGCACACCTGGCGCAGTTTCAGCAGCGCTTCGAGGATGACGATCTGGCTGCGTGCCACGCCCTTCTTGTCGATTTCTTCGCGTACCTTTTGATCCATCGCAAGACGCACGGTTTCATACAGGTCGCGCTGCGGGCCCGTCAATTCCACCTTGCGCACCATTTCCGTCTTCGGCGGCAATTCCTTGGCCACATTGTCCTTCGTGCGGCGCAGCAGGAAAGGCTTGATGCGGCGGTTCAGCAGCATGCGGCGCAGCGGGTCGTCCTGGCGCTCGATCGGATGGCGGAACTGGGTATTGAACGTCTTCTCGTCGCCCAGCAAGCCCGGCAGCAGGAAGTGGAATTGCGACCACAGCTCGCCCAGGTGGTTTTCCAGCGGCGTGCCGGACAGGCACAGGCGGTGGCGCGCGCGCAGCAGGCCCGCGCTTTGCGCCGCCTTGCTGCGCGTATTCTTGATGTAATGCGATTCGTCGAGGATGACGAGGTGGAAATCGTGCTCGCGCAAGGTTTCCTCGTCGCGCGGCAACAGCGCGTACGTCGTCAGCACCAGGTCGCACTGGTCGATCTGGTCGAACTGCTGGGCGCGGTCCTTGCCTTGCAACAGCAATACCTTCAGGCCGGGCGCGAACTTGGCCGCCTCGTCCTGCCAGTTGCCCATCAAACTCGTCGGCGCGATGACGAGGGCCGGATGCGTGAGGCGGCCCGCTTCCTTTTCCACCAGGATATGCGCCAAGGTTTGCACGGTCTTGCCCAGGCCCATGTCATCGGCCAGGATGCCCGCCAGGTCGTGGTCGCGCAGGAACTGCATCCACGCCAGGCCATCGGCCTGGTAGTCGCGCAAGGTCGCCTGCAGGCCGGCAGGTGCCGCCACTTTTTGCACGGAACCGAACTGGCTCAGCTTGCGGCCCATGGCGCGCAGCTGCTCGCCGCCCGTCCACTGCATGTCCAGGCCGCGCGCCAGCTCTTCCAGGCGCGCCGCATCCAGGGTCGACATGCGCACGGCATGCCTGATCTTGTCGCCGAAATACAGTTCGCCCAGGGTGTTCAAAATCGGGCGCACGCGGCCCCACGGCAACGCCACGCGCGTGCCGTCCGGCAAGGTCGCCAGCATCTGGTCATCGTCCGCATGCGCTTCGATGACTTTCGGGTTGAAATCGTTGGGCGCGTTGCGGATCAGCTGCACCAGCACGGGCAGCAGCGGCACGCGCTCGTGGTTGACGACGATGCCCAGTTCCAGCTCGAACCAGGCGTTGCCGCTGTCCGGGTCCTGGTCGTCGATTTCCGCATACCAGTCGCCCACGTCGCTCACATCGTAGCGGTACTTGGCCGTCTTTTCCACGATCCAGCCCTGCTCCAGCAAGGCATCAATGCCGGACTCGGCAAAGCGCAGCCATTCCGCCTGGGATGGCAGCAGCAAGGCGCCCTTCAAGCCGCTCAAGGGGGCAGAACCGGGCTTCTTGAATTGCAGCTCGGCCAGGGTGGCCAGGGCGCGCGCCTCGTCGACCGTATTTCTCTGGATAATTTCCGTCACCTCGCCCACTTGCCGCACCACGCGCTGCGATGGGTCGAACGAGACGCGCTCGCCATCGTAATCGTAGGACAGCACGGCGAAATCGTGCCAGCGCTGCAGGCTGCCATCGGCCAGCATGGCGCTGTCGAGCAGCAACACCGGTTGCGCCGGCACATCCTTGCGCAAACGCTGCGGCAACGGTTGCGGCAGCGGCATCAAATGCTGCAAGCCCTGCGCCAGCAGCAGCTGCGACACGCGCACCTTGTCGTTCGCGTTCAGGGGCGGCGCCTGTGCCACCAGCGCCTGCAGGTCGGCCAGGGAAATGTCCGAGCCGCCCTGGTTCAGTTCCAGCACGCCGCACGACAGGTTGTCGATGTACCACGGCGGATCCGTGGGCAGCATGTAGTCGATCTGGTCGGCGCCATGGTGCTTCGCGCCTTCCGGCGGGTCCACTTGCCAGCCCAGGCGCATGGTCTTGCCTTCGTCGCGCCAGAACAGGCGCGCCGGGCGCACGGGACCTTCCTTCAACGGGTACACGAGGCCGTTGCCGACATCGGCCCAGGAATTAGCCCACAACAATTTATCCTGCTCGGCCAGCATTTTCAGCAGGGCCGCGCCCACCTTGCCCTTCGGCTCCGTGGCGCTGCCCGTCTGCGAATTCTGTCCGCTGCGCATGGCCACGAAGAAACGCACGAGGTCTTCGTCGGCCGGCGTCAAAAACGTGGGCGGCGCCGACAGCAGCGAAAAGATTTCGCTGATGGGGGACGCCGCCGCCACGTCGCCATTCGGCCGCAACCGCGCCTTGTACAGGCACAGGGCCACGTGGCGGCCGCCGCTGGTGGGCGCCAGCACGTAGATCAATCGATGCGCGTTGAGTTTGGGATCGGGCTCGGCTATCGTCAGCACGGCCTTCGGATGGGCGGCAGCCTCCACCCGCTGCAGCCAGGTGGCGACGGCATACGGCAAAGGCGCTCCCGGCGCGCTGGCCGGGGCAACTGGGGTTTCACTGGTTTCGTCGCGGGTAAAATCCATGGGGCGCATTTTTGTGTAAAGGTCGTATCCAAATCGGCAACAGGCAATATTATCCGCCATACAGGCCTTGCTGGCTTGATTCACACACGCTCTTTAAGCAGTTTTAATGCGCGATGCCTAAAAAATAAGTATTTAATACGACACTTGCGCCATGCCGGCGGCAAAAATGGCCCGGAATCGGCCAGTTTTGCCGCTTGCGGGACGCCTTGTCAGGCTGGCACGCTTTCCTCTTCCGTCACGGCGGGGGCGCTCACGGCCGGCGCGGCAGCGTCATGGGCGGGCGTAAAGTTGCGTAAAAACAAGAAAAACTGGCCCATCATCTGCGTCCACAATTGCAGATTGATATTCAGGTGCGTTTCGCTGATGCCACCGGCAACCAGCACGTCCATTTCCAGCACGACGAAATCGCCATGCTGGGCCACGCGGGCAAAGCGCTTGCTGCGGTGCCATTCGGCCAGCAAGCCGGCCGGCAACTCGCCGCCCTGCACGCGCAGCGGGCAGCTCAGGGTCAGGTCCGCATACTGGCCAGGCGCCGCTTCGTTACCCCACAGCACCTGAAAGCCGATGCCGTGGCTGGCACTGTGCAGGCGCACGACGCCATCGTGTTCGATGCTGGTGACGGCGCAGCCGGCCGCCTTGATGGCGTCGGCCATTTGCTCGGCGTTCAGGCTGATCAGCAAGTTGTTGGTGTTTTCCATCGTTATTCCATTTCAAATAATAAAATCAGTGGGGCGCCGGCGCGGGAGCGGCCGGCGTTGCTGCTGCTTCGGTTTGACGCGCGTCAAAGCGGCCCTGGTACAGCTGGTCGCCGTACTGCTGGGCGATCTGTTCCAGCCTGACCCGGCTTTGCGCGGCAAACGGCTGGCGCGCCTGCATGACACCGAGCACGTCGAGTCCTTCATACGCTTGCAAAATCTCCTGGCCGGTGGCGTACAGCTGGGCATTCTTGCCTTCGCAACGGGCCAGGGCGCTGCGCTGCGCCGCCACTTCGCCATCGAGGCGCAGGCGTTCCGCTTCCAGCTGCCTGCCGCTGGCCGCCAGGCTGTCGCTGGCCTGGCGATACTGCGCCAGGCGGGCGGCCATCTCTTGCGCGGCGGCCGCACCGCGCTGCTGCTCCTCGGCCAGTTTTTCCCGCTGCGCGCGCTCCTGCGCCAGCTGCGACTGGCTGCGCGCCAGGTCTTTCTTCAAGGCGTCGCTGGCCGATGTGGCCACGGGCGCCGCCTTGGCCGCCGGCGCCCCCTTGGCCTTGAGCACTTCCAGCTCGCCGCGCGTCTGCTGCAATTGCGCCGTGACATTGCGCAACTCGGCGCGCAATCGCTCTTCCATGCTTTGCCCCTTTTGCGCCTGCGCCTGGGCGGTGCCGCCGGCCAGCAGCATCAGCAGCAAAGCCGGCAAGCGCGTTTTGTTGAAAATCAACATCATGGCTCCTTAAAAACGCGCGTTCAATTCGATTTGCAGGGTGTCGATCGACAGTGCCGAGCCGAACACTTCACGGCTCGACGTCCAGCGGCCGCTGAACCAGGTATTCCGGTCGATCGCATAAGCTCCGCCCAGGTAGTAGCCGCGCGCATTCGTGCCGCCCAGGTGGAAGGTGGAATCGTTGTAGGCGTCAGGCAAGGCGTCCGGTTCGATGCGCTTGTAGCCGAGCAGCACGTTCCAATCGCCGCGCGCCACGGTATTCGCCTTGCCCAGGGTTCCCTGCAGCATGTAGGCATTGCCGCCGCTCCTGAAATCGGCTTGCGAAATGCCGCCCGTGCCGCCGAAATTGTTCATGATGCCGCCCTTGGCGCGCGCCCACATGGCATTCTTGTCGTAGGCCATGTTGCGCACATAATCGCCTTCGATGCGCAAGTCCGTGCCGCCCGCCACCTTGCTGTCCCAGCGCGCGTTCAGGTTGGCCAGGCGGAATTTCGACGCCAGACCCACGTATTGCGGCTGCGGCGTGTTCGCCGGATCGAGCGGGTTCAGGGCGATATTGCGCAGCAGCATCAAGCTATTGCCCTTCTGCATGCTCGACGGACGCGACCAGTCCGTGCTGCAGCCATCGGCGCCCGCGTACAGGGCGCACGGCTGCGAGTATTCGCCGCTGATGTTGCGGAAGTTGTAGTAGGCCAAGGCGCCGCGCAATTGATGGTCGCCGTTGACTTTCCACGAGGCGCCCACTTGCGCGCCCAGCAGCCACTTGTTCTCGCTCGACATTTTGGCCTGGCTGCGGCTGGGCGCATTGTCGGACGAATACTCGAGCGGAATCAGGCCCAGGGTGCCGAACACGGTGACGTCCTTGCTGGCGCCCACCGGCTGCTGCACCTTGGCGGCGATGCCGTCGAAATTGAGTTCGCTGGAAAACAGTTCATCTGCGGAAACAAATGGATTGTCGAAGCGGCCCGCCGTCAGCGTCAGCCAGGAAGCGGGCTGATACGACAGCCAGGCCTGGTCCAGCCAGATGTTTTTCTTGCCCAGGCCGCCGCCGAGGGTTTGCGTGGTGGACACGGGGCTGTCGTCGTTGCCGCTGGCCAGGCGGATGCCTGCCTGCGTGCTGTCGGCAATGTCGGCCAGGATGCCCAGGCGGGCGCGGGCGCGCAGCAAGTGCTTGCGGTCCTGGCGCGTGTTCAGCAGCGCCGGCAGGGCCAGGTTGGTATTCGCATTGACGTCGTAGCCGCTGCCGCTGTTGAGCGAGCGCCAGTCGATCTCGATATTGCTGTTGGCCATGTCGTAGTAGCGCGATTCGTAGCGCGCGCGCACGTCGCCTTCCACGCGGATGCGCTTGGTCCAGGCCGGCACTTCGTTCGGCGCCGCCCAGCCGCCTGCCTGCGCTTCGGCCATGACCTGTCCCTTGATCTCGTCGCGGATCTGCTCGCGCACGGTTTGCGAAATATACGGCACGCGCACATCGCCCGGCTGCACCTGCGCCAGGGCCACGGGCGCGGCGGCCGGACGGGCTTGCGCAGCGGCCAGCGCCTCGCTCTGCGCCTGCGCCAGCAAGGCTTCGCCGGCATCCTTGTTGAGGGCACCGCTCTGCATCAGTCCACGGATCAGTTTGACCATGGTGCTCTCGGCCGGTGCGGCGGCCTGGGCTTGCACGGCGCCCGCCGCCACGCTCAGGGCAAAGGCCGCCAGCGCCAGCGGCAGGCGGAGCGTGCGCCGTGGGGAAGAAAATAAGGAATTCATCGGTTCTTTCGGTAAATGAGGAATTAAATTCATGCGCTTACGGCCGGCGGCCCTTGATGGAGACGCGGGCCGGGAAACGCAGCGAGGCCGGCGGCCGCTCGTCGGCGCGGAAGTCGCGCACCATGGCCAGCACCTGCTCGTCCGTCTGCGCATTGCCCGTACCCTGCACCAGCTGCACCTTCGTCGTCCGGCCTTCCGCATCGAGCCACAGGTCGACGCGGATATCGGCAAAGGCCAGTTGGCGCGTGCGCGGATCGCGGGCGAAGGCCAGCTGCAGCGCGTTGGCCACATAGCGGCCGTACGATCCCGCGCCCAGGCCGCCGCCACCGCCGCTACCGCTCATGCCGCCGCCGCGCCCGGCCTGGATGCCGAAGGCGTCGCTGCCGGCCTGCGCGGCGCCGTCGATGGTGACGGGGTCGCCCTTGTCCGGCGACGGGCTTTCCGGCGCGTCATCCATGGGCTTGTCGGCCGGCGTCGGTTCCGGCTCGGACACTTCCGGCACGACCTTGTCCGGCGTCGGTTCCGGCAGTTTTTCCGGTTCCGGCGGCGGCGGTGGCGGCGGGGGCAGCATCAGCATCGGCGGGGCCGCCACTTCGCGCTTGGCGGCGGCCGTGTCGGACAGCAAATACCAGACCAGCGCGGCCAGCACGCCGGCCAGCAGCAGGCCGCCGGCCACGCCGCCCCAACGGCGCCACCACTGCGCGGCGCCCGACAGTTCCGCAGCCGCCATCCTTGTCATATCGTCACGCTTCACCTTGCGCTCCTCATGCCGGCTTGCCGGTCACCAGGCCCACCTGGTTCAGGTCTATGCGGCGCAGCAAGTCCAGCACTTCCACCACCTTCGCGTATTGCACGGCGGCATCGCCACGCACGATCACGGGAAAGTCGGGCGTCAGGGCCTTTTCCGTGCGCAGGCGCTCTTCCAGCTCGGGCAGGGTGACGGGATAGGCGTCGAGGAAGACCTGGCCTGCGTTGTCGATGGTGATGGCCTTGGTCTTCGGTTTTTCCAGCGCCATGGCCGAGCTGGCCTTGGGCAGGTCGACCTTGATGCCGGGAATGCTGGCGTTGCTGGTCAGAATGAAAATCACCAGCACCACCAGCAGCACGTCGACGAAGGGCGTGATGTTGATGCCGCCGCTACGCTTGCGGGGGGTAAACTTGGCGGAGGTGGCCATGGTTATGCGCCCCTCACGCCTGCTGCAGCACGGGACGCATCTGGCGTCCGTCGCCCTGCTCTTCAGCCAGGCGCGTGGCAAATTCATCGACGAAGACGGCCATATCGGCGACGATGGCGTCAGAACGCGACGACAGCCAGTTGTAGCCGAACAGGGCGGGAATCGCCACGCCCAGGCCAGCAGCCGTACACAGCAGCGCGGCGGCCATGCCTGGCGCCACCGAGTTGATGTCCACGGCGCCGGCCATGGCCGCCACGACGAACACCAGCATGATGCCGATCACGGTGCCGAACAGGCCGACATATGGCGCGCCTTCGATGGTGGTGGAGAGCCAGATCATGCGTTTCGACATGCGCTCGCTCTCGCGCACCATCACGCCATCCATGGCGGCGCGGATGGCGCCGATCGTCGCGTTGGAGACGGCGTTCAAGTCGTAGCCGCGGTCGTGGCGGCGGCGCATCTCGTCGATGGCCACGTCATACAGGCGCCACAACGAGGAATCCGTCTTCACGGAAGTGCTCAGCTTGCCGTTGCGCGCCAAGTGGTCGAGCGGCGCGCCGGCCGCTTCGTGGAACGATTGCATGAATTGCGCATTGGCGCGCGCGATGGCGCCATAGCTGCGGCCCTTGCCGATCATGATGATCCACGACAAGACCATCATCAGGCCCAGCACGCCAACGACGATCCATGCGTCGAGCGGCATGGCGGCGATGATGAAGCCGAAATGGCTCTTGCCGGCCTGCTGTTCATCGGCGCCAAACACGGCCAGGCGCGATTCGGAACCTTGCGAGACGGCGTCGGCCAGCAGCAAGGCGTCGGGACGAGCCGTGCGCGACAGGCGCAGCTCGTCGATGGCGCCCGTGAAGTTGGCCAGGCCGGCCGTGGTGTTGACATCGGCGCCCACGGCGGCGACAGTGCTGAACGCCGGCAGCGCGGTGGCCAGCGAGACGGCCGGACGGCCGCCCACGTACAGGGCTACATTGTTCTTATCGGCCTTGACGGCCAGGTGCGACCATTGATTCGCCTGGATAGGCTGGCCGGGCTTGCTGCGCTGGCCGTTGACCTGCACGAAAGGCACGCCCTGGTCCACACCGATCAGCAACTCACTGGCGCCGTCGCGGCGCGCATACAGGATCTGCTGCGCGCCCAGGCTGTCCGGGCGTACCCAGGCGGAAAAGGTGAATGGCGCGCCGGCAGCCAGCGCCAGCGACGGCGAGGCGGGCAGCATCAGCGGAGTCGTGCCCAGGCGGGCGCCGGTGCCGATGACGGAGCCGTCCACCGCCGGCACGGCCGTCTGGGCATGGTTGCCGTAGGCGGTGCTGTCGCGCGAGGGCACGCCCGGTTCGGCGAAGTGGTACACGAGGCTGTAGTCGGGGTCAAACGTGCGCTGGCCGTTGCCGGAAGCGGGCGCCTTCGGGTTGCCGTAGTACATCCACAGCTGCTGCTGCGTGCCTGCCGTCAGGGCCGGCACGTCGACCCAGATCAGGGCGATGCCCAAGAGCGGGTTGAATTGCTCGATCTGGTGATTCAGCACGGTCTTGTCGTCGCCAGCCACGAAGCGCAGGTCGGCGCCGTTGTCGCTGACGCCTTCGAAGTTGAAGTTACCCGAATGCAAGCGCAGCAGGACGGGGATGCGGCCAGGATCGCCGCCCACGGCGCCCGCCTTCGGGCCCGCATCGACGGTGACGGGTTTGCGGTAAGCCCAGTCGGGCTGCCACCAGGCATGCGCCAGGCCGGGAACGAGCGTGCCCAGGATCGTGAGCAGGAATAATAAACGTTGCATGACAGTGATTCTCCGAAGAAAAGTCTAGAAAAGTGCAGTGCTGTTGCGCTGAGCCGTCAGTAGCTGGCCGACAGGTTGAAATTGATGCGGCGCACGTGCTTGTGCGTGCGCGGGCCATCGCGCAGCGGATACGAAAAGTCGATGCGGCCATTCAGGTAGCGCAGGAACTGGAAGCTGCTGCCCACGCCCACGGAGGCCAGGCCGAACAGGTCTTTCTGCTCGATCATCGGGTCGCGCAAGCGCAGGCGCGCGCCATCGGCAAAGGCGTACAAGCGCCAGTTTTCCAGGCGGCTGAAATACGTCAGCTGGGGCGTGCGCCATTCGGCGGTGCCGGAGACGCCGTAGTCGCCCGTCGCTTCGGCCGACAGGTAGCCGCGCACGGAATTGGCGCCGCCGGCGGCCATCTGTTCGCCCGACACGAGCGCCGCATCGGCCAGCTGGCCCGACATGCGCCCATGCAGCTGCGCGCCGCTGCCCAGGGTATAGGTGGCGTTGCCGTCGCCCTTGAGCACGAGGAAGCTGGGCGAGGCCTTGTAGCGCTTGTTGTCGTAGGCGGCGCTGTCGCTGCCGTAACCGAACGAGGCGCGCGTGCCGGCCACCAGGGACAGGCCCAGGCCATACGTCGCCGTGTCCGTCTGCGCAAAGCCGTTATACGACACGCTCAGGGGCACGTACTTGAGCGGAATATTGCTGCCCGTGCCATTGAGCTTGAGCGCTTCCTGGTTATCCTTGAAATCGATGCCGGCGCTAAAGCTGTGCCACCAGATGCCGCTGTTGGGCACCGTGTAGTTGAGCTTCATGCCCAGCGCATGGCCCTTGCCCAGCACGCTGGTGCCGCCCGTGCTGGCCACGTTGCTGTTCGACTGGTAGCCCGTCGCTTCCACGCTCCAGCCCTGCGTGCCAATCGGCGCCACGTACGAGGCGGACCACACCTTGGTCTGGTTCAGGTCGCCCGGCGTGCCGAAAAAGCTGATGGTGGCGCTATGCCCCATCTGCCACAGATTGTCGTGGCCGACCGACATGCTGGTACGCAATTTCTTCGTATCGGCGCTGTAATCGTTGTTCAAGCCCACATTGGCGCGCCACGGGCTGCTGTCGTCCACTTTCAAGTCCACGTCCATGGTGCCGGGCAGGCTGCCCTGCTTGACCAGCGGCATCACCTGGCGCTTGGGACTGCGGTTCAGGGCCGTCAGCTCCACTTGCGCCTGGGTAAAGTCAGGCACCGTGCCTTCCGTCAGGGCCGGCACTTGCTGGCGCACGTCGAGCGGCGAGTTGTACTGCGCGCCGACCACGCGCAAGCGTCCCACCTTGGTTTCGCTCACCTGCAGCACCACCACGCCCTGCTCCACCTGCTGCTCGGGCAGGTCGACGTAGACGGATTGGTAGCCCCGGGCTTGATATGCCGCAACGAGGGCGTCGCGCGCCCCTTCCACGTCCTTCAAAGTGCGGCCCGGTCCCAGGAAGGGCGTGACTGCCGCTTCGATGGCGCGGGCGTCGAGCACGGTATTGCCGCGCACCAGGTATTCCTCGATGTTTACCTGGCGCTCCGGCGCGGCCGGCGCGGCGGCGGCGTCCTGCGCGCGCGCCATGCCGGGCAAGGCCAGCATGGCCAGGCACAGCATCGTCAGGGCCGTCGCGGGCGCCGCCGGCGGCGCGCCCTTGCCCTGTTTTTTCATTTCACGCATCTTCCATTCACCTTCAAATCAAGCGGTTGCCCTAGTATTGCGGCGCTGGGCCGGCGTTTTCATGCTACGAATGCTGATCTACTGATGCCTAGACAGCCGCCGCGCGCGGCGACTGCCGAATGTCATCAAATGGTCATAAATCTCACGGTTGCAGTCCGCGACGCTCGTTCGGCGTGAGCGCCTGCAGCTGCGGCGCCGTCAACGGTCCCGCGCCCAGCACCTGCACCACGCCGGCCGGCTGGTAGCTGGACGCCTGCGGCTCGCCGCCCGTGTGCTTGCCCACGCCGCCCTCGTCCGCCTGCTCGTTGCCAAAGCCCAACACCTTCACCGTGAACAGCGACGGCAACGCCTGGCGCGTGGCGGCCCGTTCGCGCTGCAACACGTCCTGCGCCGCCGTCACGGCCTGCGTCGCGGCCGCGCTGGCATTGCTCAGTGCTCCCACGTTCACCGAGGCGATGGTTGGCATGCCCGTCGACTTGCCCTGCACCTGGATGTTTTCCGCATTCACCACCTGCAAGGCCGCCAGGTTGACGTTGCCCGAGACGCGGATGCCCGCCTCGCCCGCATCGATGGTGCCCAGCGGGGCGATCAGGTCGATGTCGCCGGGCGGCACCTCCGGGATCGGATTCAGGGTGGCGATGCCGGCGCCCGTCGTCGGCGTGCTCGGCGACAGGCTGACGAGGCCGATGCTGTCGTAGGCGCGACGCTGCGGCGTGTAGACGACGGTGGACTTGGTGCCGCGGCCCGCGTTGATGTCGCCCGTGGCCGACCAGGCCAGGATGTTGCCGCCGAAGGTGGTGAAGATGCGGCTCTGGCCCAGCAGGATGCTGTCTTTCGCATACATCTGGATGTCGCCCTGTCCCTGCGTCAGCACGCCCGAGCCTTCGCCCGGCGCATAGCCGCCGTCGACGCCGATCAGCGCGCGCCCGCCCGGCACCGTGATGCCGATGTCGCCGCCGAAATCCGTGTGGATGCCGGCATCGTTGACGGTCACGTAAGGCACGTTGTAGTCGGGGCGGCCCGCCTCGGCCCATTCCTGCGGACTCAGGTAGCGCACGCCCGCGACGGGACGCTTGGTGTACACGCCGCCGTATCCGCTGACGGTGTACAGCGCGCTGCTGAACATCGTCAGGTCGCCCTGGTACTCGATCTTCTTGCCCGCCTTGTCCTGCGCCGGGAAGAGGGTGGCGATGGCTACACGGCCGCGCAGGTAGCTGCCGCGGCGCACGCCGTCCGGATCGTTGTACTCGCGCCCGGCCGCCTTCAGCTCGGCAAAGTAGACATTGCTCAGGTAGACCTGCTGCTGTTCCTTCGGCAAGGCGGCAAAGAAGCTGCGCGCATCGGTGGCCGGGTCGTAGCGGATGCCCAGGCCGCTGTCGCCGCCAAAGCGCGTCGTCAGCCAGTTCACCAGGTGCAGCTGGCTGACCTGCGCGTATTCGCGCGCCAGGTCGCGCCGCACGCCGCCCGTTTGCTGGCCGGCCTTTTCCAGTTCGGCCTGCTTCGTGCCGAGGAAGGCGGCAGCGCCCGCCTCGTCGCCTTTGTAGCCAAACTGGCCGCGCAGCCAGTCGGCCAGGGTCAGCTTGCCGCCGTAGACATACACGGCGCTGCCGGCCTGGTCGGCCAGCGGCTTGCCTGGGTCGGCCAGCTTGGCCGGGTCCAGGTAGCGCGCCGCGAAGGCCGCATAGTCGGGACCGTTGCGGCCCACGCCGGCGGCCACGCTGATGCCGGCGCCATCGCCGCGCTTGTCCTGGCCGACATGGACGATGGAGCCGAGGCTGCGCAATTCCGCCTTGTCGGCCATGTACAGGTCGCGCCCGGCGCTCACATTGAGCTGGCCCGGCCCCGCCACATAGAAGGTGCTGTAGCGGATGTCGCGCCCGGCGCTGACGACGGAAACGTCATCGGCATGGCGGTGCACGAACAGATTGCCGCGCGCCGACGAGCTGCCGAAGACGACCGGCTTTTCCGGCAGCTCGGGACTGTTGGCAAAGGGCTGGCCGGTCCATCCCGCCGCGCCGTCTGGCACGCTCTCGACGTTGCCGAGCGGCGTGCCGGAGTTGACGATGTCGCGTCCGGCGCGCACGGCCACGGCGCCGCCGCCCTCGTACCACAGGCCCAGGGCGCCGCTGACGCCCTTCAGGTTGCCCCGGTACACGATACCGCCCGTGCGCAGGCCGACGATGTCGCCGCTGTTGGCATAGAAGTGCGCAGGCAACTGGCTTGCCGGCACATAGTCGGAGACCGTCGGCGGCGTCATGCTGAACAGCGGATACACTTGCTGATTGGCATCGCTGGCGCCATTCGACGTCGTACCAAACCATTTCAATGCCCCCGGCGCCAGCGCATCGGCGCTGACGTTATGCAGCGGCAGCAGGCCGAACCAGACCTTGTCCAGTGCGCCGACGAAGCCCGGATTGAACGGATTCGGCAGCATGCGCGGGTCGGCGCCCGATGGCGTGATCGGATAACCGGCCGCATGGATGGAGTCGGCGGCCAGCATTTCCAGCTGGCCCGTGCCCGTCCTGACAAATTGCGGCGCCACCGGCGACGGCGCCAGGATCACGCCGTTTTGCGGCATGTCCACCTTGCCGCCATCACCACCCAGCCTGCCCAGGCTGGCATTGCCGTAGTACAAGCTGCCGCTGGCGGCCACGGCGCGCAGCACGGACGGCATGACGAAGCGCCCGTCCGTCGGCGCGTGGTTGTCGCCGGGCGTCGCATTGATCCAGGACGAGGTGGGCGTCAGGTTGCCGCCCGCGCTGAACAGGTCGATGGCCGTGGCCGGCGTCCACAGCGAGAACCAGCTCCAGCCTTCGCCGGTGCGCTCCACGCCCTTGTAGCTGAACGGCGAACCATAGCCCAGTTGCTTCGCGCGGCCCGCATCGGCCACGCCGCCCAGCACCACGTCGCCGCGCGCATCGATGCGCACGCCGCTGTCGCCCGGCACCAGGATCGGTCCGCCGCTGGCGATCGCCGTGCCCGCCGTGTAGGTTTCGTACGGCCGCGATTCCGTCGGATCGGCGCGGTCGAAGCGCAATTCGATACCGCCCACGGCGCCCGCTTCCAGGCGCAGCGCGCCGCGCAGGTTGGTGAGCGTGCTGTTCAGGCCAGGCACCTGGCGTTCGAAACGCGTGTTCGGGTTAGGACGGTCGCTATTGCCGTCGAAGCTGCGCACCTCGGCCACGGGGTTCAGCCCGCCGCCGATGCGGATATCGAGGTCGCCGCCGCCCGTCAGCAGCAGCTTGCCGTCCGGCGTCACCCTGCCCGTGCTGCCCACGGCCACGTTCAGGCCCTGGCTGCGCGGCGCGAACTCGCCGCCCGGATCGGCGCGCGAGGCCAGCATGCCGGCGTCGCCACCCGCCTGCAGCAGCAGATTGCCGCCGCCCAGGGTGCCGATGCCCGTAAAGCCCGACAGCCCCGGCAAGCCCGAGAACAGGTCGACGCCTTCGGGACGCGCGACATAGGTGCCGAAATTGATCCACCATGCCGTCGGCACCCCCGCGCCCGTGTTGCCGCTGCCCTGGCGCCACAGCCAGGTGCCGATGTCGCTGGTATCCTGCTGCGCGCGCAGCCAGCCGATCGCATCCTCGCGGCGCTGGGTGAAGCTAGCCAGCGTATCGCCCTTGACGTCGCCCTGGGCGCGCAGCAGCAGGTTGCCGCCATGCTCGGGATACCAGGCGCGGTACAGGCTCTGGCTGCCGCCATCGACGAACGGCGTAAAGTCCTGGCCCAGGGCCCCCAGCAGCTGGCCCTTGGCGTTCAGGCCGCGCGGCAGGTTGAACAGATCCTTGCCGTCCACCAGCGGCGAGGCCGACTGCGTGCCCGCCGTGTAGACGCCATACAGCGACCGCATGTCGAAGTCGCCCGCGGCCAGCAAATCGAGGTCGCCCGTGCCCGTGCGCAGCACGCTGAACAGGGGCTGGCGCGCCGGCTCCACGGTCGTCACGTAGTCGGGCGGCGTGCCGTCGGCCACCTTGACCACCAGATAACCATAGCTTTCCAGCATGTTTGCCTCGTCGCCAAACCAGCTGATGTCAACCTCGCCTTCCGGCCATCCTTCGGCAATCGCCGCCTCGCTGAAGATATATTTGTTTGGCGAACCCGTGCCCGGCACGATGGAAGTCACCGCGCCCAGGCCGTAATGCGCATCGGCCAGCATCAGATGCGCATCCTTCGCATGCGGTTTCAACGCGCGCGTGTCGGCCGCCGCCGTATCGGCGCCGCCCACCAGGCGCAGCGACCACGCTTGCGAACCCTGGGCCAGCATGGGCGCCAGCGCCAAGTTGCGGCCCTGGTTGCCGCTGCCATCCTCGCTGCGCAGCGACACCATGGTGACGTCGCCCGGCAGCCTGACCACGGTGCCGGCGGGCAGCACGCTGCCCTTGTCCAGCGCCAGCGCCGAGGCCAGCACCACGCCATTGACGGCATTCGTGCTATCGGCCACGTCCCACGGCCGGCCTTCCGGGAAAGGCAGGGCCACGTTGGCCGGCCACACCATGGCCGCCACCCGGGCCGCGCCGGGCAGGCGCAGGCCGGCATCGAGCTGCATGCCGCTCGATAAGGTCAGCGCCTTGGGCAAGACCGTGCCGGCCGCGTACAGCACGCTGCCGTCGGCATTGCGCACGGCACCGCCCAGAACGCTGCCTGCAGGCAAGTCCAACTCCGCCGTCAAGGTGGCGCGCGCCGCCAGCAAGGTGCCGCTGCGCAACTCCATGGCTTTCATCGGCACGGCGAAATTGACGCTCGTGCCCGATTTGAAATACGTGTCTTCAGCCAGGGTCACCAGGCCCGCTTGCGGCACGACGACCTCGCCGCCCCACGGCAGCCGGCCTTTCACCAGCTGCCAGCCCTTGTCATCCATCGTGACGGGCAGGGCGCTGGTATCGAATCCATCCGTGATGCTGCCAAAGACGCTGAGCTTGCCGCCGGCGCGCAGCACCAGCGCGCCGGCCTCGCCCGAACCGTACACGCCGCTCAGGCGCGCCAGCGGATTGACGCCGTCGTAGCGGTGGCCGGACAGGTCGATGTCGCCATCGATATGCAGGTCGCCGCCCGGCGTGGCGCTGACGATCTCGACGCCGGGGCGCAAATGGAAAGCATTGGCGTCGCCGCGCAAGCCGCGCAGCTTGTTGTTCATCAAGTTGCCGTTCGCCAGCGCATTGGCCATGAAGACCTGGCTGTCCCCGTGCTTCTCGTCCAGGTAAGCCTGGTTGATGCTCTGGTAGCTGCGGCCGTCCGCATCCTTGCCCGTGCCGGCGGGCGCATCCTTGTATTGCCAGAAGGCATTGACGTTGATCGTGCGCGCGCCGGCGATGTTCAGCGCGCCGGCCGCGTCGATGTCGATGTCGTCGCCCGTGGCGCCGCCCAGGCGACGCGCGTTCAGGTCGATGCTGCCGTAGTTGCCGCCCTTGTCTCCGCTGCGCAGGTCGAAACGCGCGCCGGTTTCCAGGGTCAGGCGGCCGCCCGGCGACGCCAGTTCGATCACGGCGCGGTTCGGCGCCTCGATCACCTGGCCATAGCTGTCCGTGCGCAGCAGCGTGCCGTGCGCATCGAGCACGGCGCCGGATTGGATGGTGACGCCGTCGCGGCCGGCCAGGCGGATGCTGCCCACCTGTTCGCCGCTGGCGTCGATGCGGCCGTTCACCGTCAGGCTGCCGCCGTCGACGGAGACGCTCACTTCGCGCGCCTTGAGCTCGTCGCCGATGGCCAGATTGCCCTGTTTGAGCTGGAAGCTGCGGCTGCCGAATACCTTGCCCGTGTTCAGGCGCTGGTTCAGGCCAGCGAAGTCGCCGATCCGCTGGGCGCGGATTTCCGCGCCGCCGGCCGCGTAGGCTACCTGGGTGC
Organism: Janthinobacterium sp. GW821-FHT03C08; assembly: GCF_059420905.1. Classification (NCBI taxonomy): domain Bacteria; kingdom Pseudomonadati; phylum Pseudomonadota; class Betaproteobacteria; order Burkholderiales; family Oxalobacteraceae; genus Janthinobacterium; species Janthinobacterium sp. GW821-FHT03C08. The sequence continues at coordinate 86,826 of NZ_JBWKUP010000020.1, forward strand.
CGCCCGCGTCATAGCTGCCGCTGGCGCCGCCCAGCAGGCTGCCGCGCAAGTCGGCCGTGCCGGCCGCCTCGCCCGTGGCGATCACGCTGAGCTTGCCGGCGCGGTTGTTCACGGCCGACACGTCGATCACGGAAGCGGCCGCCTGGCGCACGTCGCCCTCGCGGCTGTCGAGGATTACGTCGCCGCCCCAGCTGTACTTGCTCGTGTCGTAGAAATCGATCTTGCGGCCCGCCAGGTCCAGCTTGGCCTTATCACCCAGCAATACATCGCGCTCGGCCGACAGGGTCAATTTCCCGCTCGGCAAGACCACCGCCGTATCCACGCTGACGCTGTTGCCGGTCAGGGCCACTTCGGCGCCCAGGGCGCCGGCCAGCGCCGCATTCGTCGGCGTGGCGGCGGCGGCACCGGCCGGTGCGCTCACCTTGAGGTCGCCGCCCGCCGTGAGGCGGTTGACGGAACCGGCCGCGCCCGTCAACAGCGGCGTGTTGATCAGCAAATCGCCGCCGCTGTAGTGATAGCCATTGGTGGCCGTATCCCACGCGCTTTGCGACTGGTAGACGGACAGGCTGCCCTTGTTGTTGGCCGTCAGCTGTTCGCTGGCATTGAGCGCCACCTGGCCGAAGCCCAGCACCAGGCGGTCCAGCTTGTGGATGGTGTCGGGACGGCTGTCCGGCGTGAAGCCGAACTCGATGCGCTTGGCATCGACCTGCAGACGGCCGCTGCCCGTGCCGGGGCCATTGGCGACGACGGCGCCGGGCGCATTCGTCGCGCCCTGCCACACGAGGGTGTCCGTATGGATGCGCGCCAGCGCGTCCGTGCCGCCATAGCCGTAGATGGCCGGCGTATTGAGCACCAGGCGCGACAGCGACGACTTGCCCGTGGCCGCATCGATGGTCGACAGCTGCGACGAATCATAGAAGTTGAAGGAATTGCGCGCCGTCAAACCCAGGTTTTCCAGCGCCGGTGCGCCCGTGCTGGTGTCGCCGCGCAGCAGGCGGTCGAGCACGCCCTGGTTCAGCGCCAGGCCGTCCGGCAAGGCGCCGCGGGCGCTGGCGTCCGCCAGGGACGCCTCGCTGCCCACATTGATCGACCCCATCGCCAGCACCAGGTTGCGCGTGCCGTAGCGCACGTTGTCGCGCAGGGTAAACGCGCGCTCCGTCACGGCGGCGATGGTGCCCTCGGAATACAGCGAGGTGCTGCCGCTGCAGGCGCCGCCCGTCTTCGCGCAGGCGCCGATATCGATGATGCCGGGGCCATACGATTCGGACGACGGCGGCGCGGCCGGCAACATGTCCAGCCAGCCGTTCGAGACGGCCAGCACGCTGCCCATGGGTTCGTACACATAGCCGTCGCGGGAATCCCAGGCGGCCTTGCCGCGGCCCAGCGTATTGATGCCGGAACCCTGCTCGAGGACGATGCCGTCGTCTTTTCTCGCCGTCACCAGAAACACTTCGGCCGCCTTCAGCACGGCGCCGTCGCGCAGCACGATGCCGCCCGCCGATTCCTTGATGGCGGCGATATTGGCGCGCTGGTTGCTGCCCGTGCCAAATTCGCTGTAGGTCACGCGCGGCAAGCCGCCGATGCCCACGCGCTGGGCGCCGAAGGCATTGATCTGCGACGCATGCACGGAGACGCCATTGAAATCGGCCAGCGGCGCCGTGCCGTCGGCCAGCACTTCGTAGCGGGTCGACGCATGGTTGCCCGTGCCCAGCAGCAATGAGCCGCCGAAGCCGCCCTCGGCCGGCGCGTACAGGGCGCTGCCATCCATCATCAACGGCGTATGGTTGTCCATGACGCTGTGCACGGACGGGGCGATCAGCTGCACGCGCACGCCCTTGGCATCGCGCTCCAGCGCGGCGCGCGGCACGCCGTCGCGCGTGGCCTGCGCCACGGCGAAGGCGGCATAGCCCGTTTCATTGTATTGCGAGTAGGTACGCAGCATGTCGGCCGGCGTCAGGATGGCTTGCTGCGCCACCGCGTCGCGGATCGCCGTGCCGGCGATGCCCGTCTGCGCCGCGGTGGCAAACGAGCCATTGCGCATGGCGATCGTGCCGCCCGTCTCGACGGCGCCGGCCAGGCCATTCAGTTCCACGCGGAAAGCACCGGGCAGCAGGGCGAAATTCGATGGCAGCAGGGTGTAGGTGCCGGCCGCCAGGCCGGGCACGCCCGCGGCTATGGTAATCTGGCGTCCCACGGCGGGCTTGCCCGCGCCCTGCTCGGCCGTCAAAGGCGCCACGTCCGGCTGCACGCCGGGAATGATGGCGTACACGGGGTTGGTGTTCAGGCCGGGCAGGGTAAAACCGCCGTTCGGCTTCATCTGCACCAGCGGATTGAGGCGCGCGTCGGTGGAGCCGCCGCGTCCGGCCAGGAAGGCCGCGCCCGTCAAGGTGCCGCCGCCCGACATGTCGAGCACGGCGCCTTGTTGCACGTCGATGGCGGCGCCCGTCAAGGCGATCTCCGGGCCGTTGCCCACGCCCTTGAAGACGACATCATTGCCGTCATACAGGTAGCTCAAGCCATCGAGCGTGCCGCCGTACGGCATCGTCAAGCCTTTTGCGCTGACGGACGTCAGGCTGCCAGGCAACAGGTTGACGCGGCCCGTGTAGGCTTCATAGCCATCGGCGCCCAGGTTGATCTGGCCCAGCGGCGCGCGCAGCACGCCATGCTGGTTGATGGTGGGCGCAACCAGGCTCAGGGTGCCGAACACGGAGAACGGCTGGTTCGGCGTGGCGCCGTCGCCGCTGCGCCCGATATTGAGCGTGCGCAACGGGTCGAGCGAGACGCGGATATTGCCGTATTCGTCGATGCCGCTCTTCTGGCCCACCGTGACCATGCCGCTGTCGCCCGTGGCCGGGTAGATCTGCGCGGCGACCAGGGTGGCATTGCCCGGCTGGTACAGGGCGGCGCTGTTCGACAGGCGCATGTCGCCGCGGCTGTTCAGGGTCAGCTGTTCGAAGGCATCGCGCTCGACCACCAGGTCGGCGCCGCTGCTCTGCGCAATGGTGCCGCGCGTGCCCATGTTGACCTCGCCCGCGATATCGAGCATGCCCGCATCGATCTGCAGCAGGGAATCCTCGGCCACCAGCGGCACGCCCAGCATGCCGCGTCCCTTGCCCAGGTTCTTCGAGCCTTTCACGGCATTGGGCACGATGTAGTCGTCCTTCTGCGCGCGCGATGCCGTTCCCAGGCGCACATACGGCGCCGCCAGGTGCACCTGGCTGGCAAGGCTGGCCGCCTTGTCCTGGCCATCGGGCAAAGGCTGCTGCGCCAGCCCCAGCGAACTGGCGCTCAGGCGCAGGCTCTGGCCCAGCGACAGATTGACGTCGCCGTCAAAACTGAGCATGCCATTCACGTGCAGGGCCAGGTTGTCGAAGCCGCCCGCCTGCACGCGGTCGGCGCCCAGGCGCGCGCTGCCGTAGCGCAGCGCCGCATCCTGCTGGCCGGCGCGCAAGTCGTCGGGCAAGACGCTCTCGCCCTGCACCTGCGCCAGCTGCATTTCACGCGGCACGCGCACCGCATTGTCCACGTTGTCGCCTTGCAAGTTGTAGCGGTTGACCTTGCCATAATTGGGCGTGTCCAGCGCCAGCGCCAGGGTGCCGCCGGCCGCACCGGCGCCACCGGCAGCGGCGCGCAGGGTGCCGTCGGCAAAGATGCCGTTATACGAACTGAGCGAGATCAAACCGCCGTTGCCGGCCACGTTGACGCTGCCCTGGTTCGGCAAGTCCAGCGTGGCGTGCGCGCCGCTGGCGTCGAGCAGCGCGCCCGGACGCACGACGACAAAGGCATCGGCCGCGTCGACGCTGGCGGCGTCAGCCTTGTAGCGGGCACCGATTTCGATGCTGCCGCCCTGGTCGGCGCGGCCATAGCGCCCGCCCCGCATGTCGGTGGCGACCGTGGCGCGGCCCGCGACATCGAGCACGGCCTTATCGCCGATCCAGATCGACGTGGCTTGTCCCTTGCCGTTCGGTACGTCCACCTCATTGCCCGTGCCAAACGTGCCTGGCAGGACGGCGATCTTGCCGCCCCAGGCTGCGAGCTTGCCGTCGATGGTGATCTGGTCATTGCCCGTCAGGCTGATCTGGCGGCCCGGATCGACCTGGATGGCGGCGCCCTCCTGCACCACCATGCCGCCCCTGACGTGCGGGCTGCCGGCCGTCAGCGACAAATTCGCGCCGGCGCGCTGCGTCAGGCTGGCCTTGCGCGCATCTTCCTGGTACAGCTGCGGCGTCCACAGTTCCAGCGCGGCGCCAGGATCGGTGCCGCCCGCCACCGCATGGCCCGTGGCGGGATTGAAACGCAGCACGGGCATGGCGACGTCGATATGCGCATCCTTGACCACCACGACGCCATCGCGGCCCGTGACGGCGTAGTCGGCAAAACCGCTCTGGAACAGGCTGGCGTCCAGCGCCAGCATGGGCTGGACGGCGACATCGCGTCCCAGCGCGATGCCGGCCGGCAGCAGCAGGCCGCGCGGCGCGCGCAGGTCGTCGGTGGCGATGCTGCCGGCCGCATACTGCGTCGTCACCGGCTGGATCGGCAAGCCGTTCGGAAAGACCGCCGCCGACACCACGAAACCGGGATTCAAGCCATTGATGACCGTCAGCACGCTGCCGGCTGGAACGGTGGAACCAGCCCAGACATACGTCTTGTTGTCGATGACGACGTGCGCGCCTGGCGGCAACAGCAGGTCGGCACCCAGGACCAGCGGTTTCTGCACCGACACATCCACCGTCACGGGTTTGCTCAAGGCCTGGCCCGGCTTGATCAGGCTGGTGGTCAACGCGAAATCCAGGGGGATCTTCTCGCCCTTGGCGATCGGGAATTCATCGGCCAGGCGCAGGGCCAGCGGTGAACTGCTGCCGGCTGGCAACACGTCGCCTTCGAGCAGCTTGCCGCCGATGCTGACGGCCGCGCCGCTGTCGATGACCAGGCGTCCGCCGCCCTTCACGCCATGGCCGCGCAATTCGCCGTCGAGCTTGAGCATGGCGCCCGTCGGCGCTTTCTCCGTCGGCAGGTCGACCGCCAGGGTGATGTCGCCGCCGCGCCCGCCCTGCAGGCTGCCATTGCCCATCAGGGTGGCGCCGGACGAGACGTCGATGACGCTGCCGCCGGCCAGGTCGATGCCGCCCGAGCTTTTCAGTACGACCTTGCCGCCATTGATATACGGCAAACCGGCGACGGCGCCCGGATCGAGTTCCAGGTTGTTCCACAGGCCGCGCGCATCGAGACGCACGCCGGGCGCCACGCGCACGCCGGCCGTTCCCGCGGGACGGTTGGCCGGCACCAGCTTGCCATCGGCCCAGACCGCGCCCGCATCCGCCAGGTAGCGCGAAACGATGTCGCCGGCGGCGATGCTGCCGCCGCGCGCGCTCACGTTGGCCTTGATCGCCACGTCGGTGGCGTGCAGGGCGATGTCGCCGCCATCGGCCACGCGCAGGTCGGCGTCGACGCTCACGCTGTCGTAGGCATACAGTTTCAGGGCGCCCAGCTCCAGCCCGTTGAGCCAGTCGGCGTCGAGCTGCAGGGTCTTGCTGCGCGCGGCCGGCAAGGCGTCGGCCAGCAGCTGGCCATCGGCGATGCCCGCTACCTTGCCGATTTGCACCTTGTCCAGCACGGCTTGCGGGCTGTCGCGCAGCTGGCCCGTGCGCGTATCGAAGACGGGCGTCATTTTGCCCACGATCAGTTGACCGGCGCGCGCCGCCGACGTCTGCGCCTGCTTGTAGCTATCCATGCCCTCATCGCGCTTGCGCTGCTGGCGCTCGCCCTGGAACACGGACGTATCGATGTCGCCTTCCAGCACGGCCGCGCCCGTGGAAACGATCAGGCGGCCCGCGTCGCGGCCCACCGTGTAGCCGTTTTCCAGGCGCTCGCGCGGGCCGATCAGGGCATTCGCATGGGTTTCCGTCGTGTTCGCGCCCCAGCGCGCATGCGTGCTTTCATAGCCGCGGTACAGGCCCGTGTACAGATTGTCGCCCGGCGCCGTGCTCAGCTTGTACATGGCGCCATCGGCGCCCTTCAGCCACGTCTGCTTGACCATGCCCGTCTGCACGTCGAGCGAGCCGCCGGCGATGTTGATGCGCGAACCGGCCTGCGTCACCACTTCGCCGCCGCCAAAGCCGACGGTGCCGCCCTGGGCCGCCCATTCGCCGATGCCGTGGCCGCTGGTGTTCAGGTAGCCGCTCACTTCCAGCAAGCCGCCGGCCGTGTACCAGCGGTCCGTGGCGTAGCCATTCGTGCCGGCCGGCACCAGCACCAGGTCGCGGCGGTCAACCCACACGTCGCTGTTGTTCAGGTATTTCGCGTCGCGGCTGCCCGGTGCGTCACGCTGTTCGTTGCCTTGCACATTGATCAGCACATTGTTGCTGCTCATGTCGACCTTCACACCGACGGCGCCCGAGACGTCGATGGCGGCGTCGCGCGCCACGTGGCTGCGGCGGGCCGCATCGACCAGCACCTGGCCGCCCGTGGCCAGGGTCAGCGAATCGCCTTCGAACTCGACGTTGCCGGCCGAAACGATGCGCACCAGCGACTGGTCGCGCCGGTCCTGCGGCGTGTCCGTGCCCTTGCCCGTGTCCTTCAGCAAGGTATCGCGCTGCACGTCGAGCGCCGTGGCGCCGTTGTCGTCGATGACGATGGCGCTGACGCTGCCGCGCGCCAGGGTGACGCCGGCATTCTCGCCCGCCGCCGCCAGGTGGATGCTGCCGCGTCCGTTGACGCTGGTGCTCGACAGCAGCACGCCATCCTGGCGCAGCGTGTTGCCGCTGAGCGTGATGTCGCCGCCGGCCGCCTGGATCAGCCCGTTGTTGACGACGCTGCCCGCCTTGCTGTCCGCCACGCGCAGCATCTCGACTTCATTGCCGCGCGTGCTCGAATACTGGTTCTTGTCCGTGCCCTGGCCCGGGCGCACGACGATGGCGTCGCCGGCGGCCAGGGTGGTCTGGCCATTCGGCGTGGTGATGGCGCCCGCGTTGTCGACGCTGCGGCCGGCCAGCAGCACGTAGCCGCCGCCTTCCGTCACCGTTTGCGGCTTGCGCGTGTCGATGCGCGCGCCGGCGGCGACGACGACGTCCGCCTCGGCCGCGCCATGCGTGTAGGTATTCTGGCCCAGCAGCAAGTCATTCGCGAAGGTCGGCACGGCGCCCGTGCCCTGCGCCTTGCCGTACAGGCCGCTCTTGAACTGGCTGTCGCTCATGCCCATGGCGGCCGCCGCCAGATTGCGCGTATCGACCTGGCTGCTGCCCGTAAACACGATGCCGTTGCGGTTGACGATCATCACCGTGCCGTCGGCCTTGATCTGGCCCTGGATCTGGCTGGGGCGCGCCAGCGGATCATTGACGCGGTTCAATACGGACCAGTTCGATTTCTGCTCGAATTGCAAGGTGGTGTTCTTGCCGACGTTAAAACTTTCCCAGTTCAGTATCGCCTTGTCATCCGTCTGCACGACCTTCACGACGGTCTTGCCGTCGGCCTGGGTCTGCACGGGTCCCTGGGCATTGAGCCAGCCGGCCGTCAGGCTGTTCGTGTCGACCTGCAAGCCGCCCTTGGCCAGGCCATCGGGGGCGCCGCCCGCCGCCAGCGCCGCCTGGCGCGCGGCCGCCTGCACCGCCTGCTCGGCGGCGATGCCGCGCGCGGCCAGCAACAGGTTATTCAGCGATTGCTGCAGCTTGCCTTCGGCCTTTTGCTGCTGCAGCAGGGGATTGTTCAGCGCTGTGGCCGGCTGGCCATTCGGCAAGCGTCCCGTGGCCGCAGCCGTGCCCTGGTTGGCGCCCTTGCCCGCGAACCAGGCACCGCTGAACGGCTGCTGCGCCTGCGCGCCGCCCGCCTGCAGCAGCATGGCGATGGCCAGCGCCAGCGGTTTCAATCGCACCGGGCGACCCGTCTGGCTGCCCGCCATGGCGGAGGAGGATGCGTGTTTCGTGACCGACTTGCTTCGCTGCATGGCGACATTCCCTTTTCATGTTCCGTTGCTGACCGATATCGCGAGGCGGCGCGCGGCACGCACGGGGGCGGGCGGCAGGCACTGATTCGCGGCTTCCAGCAGCATTGACAGGGAACAAGGTTCGGGACTGCAAAAGGTCATGAAAATGTCATAATTGGCGGCATGCCATCGGCGTGCCGCGCTAACCGAACAGCACGATGCCGCCCGGCAGCCGCGTCACGCGCGCGCCATACGCATCCTGGATCAGGGCGATCACGTCGTCGAGGCGGTCGAGCGAAAAGCTGGCCTGCACGCGCGTGTGTTTCAAGGCATCGCCATTGAGGATCAGCTTGCCGGGACGGTAGCGGTTCACTTCCTCCACCACCTCGGCGAGGGTGCTTTGCTTGAAGACCAGCAGGCGCTGGCGCCACGCGCTGACGTCGCTTTTTGCCACGGCGCGGGCGATGCCGAAATGCGCGGGCCGATAGCGCAGTTGCTGGCCAGCCGCCAGTTCCGCATCGTTGCCGGCCTGCGCCACGCGCAGGCGTCCCGCCAGGCACGTCACGCACACTTCCTGGCCGAACAGGCGGATATTGAAGCGCGCGCTGGCAGCCGAGACGCTGCCGTCGCCCGCCTGCACGCGCACCCGCGCCGGGCCGCGCAAGCCGGCCTGGAATTCCGCCTCGCCGGCCAGCAGCACCAGCGACGCGGCGCCGTCCTGCACGGGCGCCGCGTCCAGGCGCGTCTGCGTATTCATCTGCACCAGCACGCCGCCATCGAGCGCCACTTCGCGCTGCTCTCCCGTGCCCGTGGCATAGTCGGCGGCAAGACCGGCCACGGCCGGCCACAGGTCAGTGGGCGGGCGCAGCACCAGCAAGCCCAGCGAGGCGGCCACGGCGCCACCCAGCCAGGCGCGCCGCGCCATGTTCACGGGCGCCTGCGCCCGCTTGACGGCATGCGCGGCCGGTGCCATCGCACTCCACACGGCGCGCGCCTCGGCAAACGCCGTCGCATGCCTGCGGCTGCGCGCGCACCAGTGGCGAAATACTTGCGCATCGCGTTCGCTGACCTGGCCCGAGGCCAGGCGCACGACCCACGCCTGCGCTTCCTTCTGGATGACACCCATGTCGTCTTCCGCTTGTTCAATCATGATGGTTAGACGTTTTTCCCGCCCCGGGACCGAAGCGCTGGATGAAATCGCGTCCCATGCGTTCGCAGCAATGTTCCAGGCCGGCGCGCAATTCCTTCTCCACCGTGCGGGCGGAAATGCCAAAGCGCTCGGCGATGTCGCGGTGCGGCAGCTGGTCGACGCGGGCAGCGATGACGATGGCGCGCCGGCGTTTCGGCAACTCCTGCAAGGCCCGCTCCAGTTCTTCGAGTTCGGCGCGCGCGCTGAAGGTGCGGGCCGGGTCGGCCAGCTCGTCGGCCATCTCGTACAGCTCGTCGATGTCTGGCAGGCTGAGCAGGCGCGCATTGTCGCGGCGTTGATCTTCCGCAATGTTGATGGCGATACGCATCAGATACGCGGACGGGTAGCTGATCGCCTCGGGCGCGTTCATCTTTTCCACTCTTAAATATGTTTCATGCAGCGCGTCATTGGCCAGGTCTTCCGAGCCCAGGCGGCGCTGCAGGTGGCGGCGAAACTGGCCGTAGCGCTCCAGGAACAGCTTGCGCAGGGTGGCTTTCAGCAGATCCGACATCGTCAGGACGCTCCGGCCGGCAGGTAGGGCGCGCAATCGGCAGCCGGGTCCGGCCGCGGCGTCAGTAAAATCGTCAGCGGCTGCGGCAAGCCCGCCGGCGGCGCGCCATCCATCAGCAGGCTGCGCAGGCGCTGCAGCACGGCGCGGTCGCGCTGCGCCACCCCGCTCCCTTCCAGCACGTGCACGTCGCGCACCTTGCCCCGTTCATCGAGCCACAGCTGGAAGGCCAGGCGGTAGCGGCCGAAGGCGTCCGGATGCAAACGGCACAGGGCGCGCGTGAGCGAGCGCTGCAGCACGGCCGCATACGCCGGCAGCCCCGGTGCGGCGGGAAGGGGCGCGGGCGCGGCCGGTGCCGCCGCAAGATCGTCGGCCAGCGCCAGCAGGGTAAACGCGTTGCGGCCGCTGAAACGCACGCCCAGCTGCGTGCCCGCCAGCAGGCGCTGCAGCGCTTCGGCCGGGGTGTAGTCGCCGCGCACGGGTGCGGCCATGCGCCCCGCCGCCAGCTCGCTGCTGACCAGCACGGAATAGCCGGTCGCTTCGCCAAACGCCACCAGGGCCGCGTCCAGCGGCTGGGCGGGCAAGTCGAAATACCGGCTCGCCGCCGGCGCGGCATCCATGCCGGACGCGGCCGGACACACGAAGGCCATCCATGTCATCAGCAGGCAGGCGGACAGGGCCAGGGCATTGCCCGTTGCGGTGCGGCGGTGGGGTCGAGCCATTTTCCAGGGAAATCAACGAGAACCTGCATATGAAGTGTCTTAACTGCAATGTTGCCGGCAGAATGGCAAGATCATAGCTTCACAAAATGACAACTGCATGACATGCGGCCCAGGCCCGGACGGCTTCCTGTCATCACGGCGACACATGGCCTTGCTATGCTGACGGCTTTTCCAACCGCTACGGGAGCCAGCATGGCGCGCCAGTTCCTGACCGTCCTGCTGGCCTGTGCCTCCCTGTGCGCGCAGGCGGCCGACAAGGTCGTCGTCGTCACGCCGGAGAAAACGGACGGCCATTGCATGTCCACCGATGGCGCAGGCCGGCGCGTGCAATCGATGTCTTGCCTGAATGAAAAATTGCTGCCGGCGCACGATGCCGCCGCCCGGCAGCCGCCCGCCCTGTCGACGGCGGAAACAAATCTGCAGCGGCCGTCGAACCAGCTGGGCCTGTACAACCGCGCCGCGCTGGAACACCGCATGGGCAATGCGTTTGGCAAATCCGTCACGCCGCAGCGCCCGCCGCCGGCGCCGCCCGCCAGCCCGCTGCTGCCGCCCCGCTGACGCTGTTGTCAACGCACAGTCCATTTGCGCTGTCAAGATTGCGCAATCGCGCCGATTGCGTATCATTCCAGGCTTGATCGCTCTGGAAACAACCATGCTGCCCACTATCGAACAACGCCTTGCCCTTGAACTTGCCGCCAAACCGGTGCAGGTTGCCGCCGCCATCGAACTGCTCGACGAAGGCGCCACCGTGCCCTTCATCGCCCGTTACCGCAAGGAAGCGACCGGCGGCCTCGACGATATCCAGCTGCGCCTGCTCGAAGAGCGTTTGCGCTACCTGCGCGAACTGGAAGAGCGGCGCGCCGCCATCGTCGCCTCGATCACGGAACAGAACAAGATGACGCCCGAACTGCTGGACGCCGTCATGCACGCGGAAGACAAGACGCGCCTGGAAGACTTGTACCTGCCGTACAAACAGAAGCGCCGCACGAAGGCGCAGATCGCCATCGAAGCGGGCCTGATGCCGCTGGCCGACGGCTTGCTGGAGAACCCGGAACTGACGCCGGAAATGGAAGCGGGCAAGTTCCTGCGCGACGCGTTTACGAGTGCCGACGGGAATAATCCTGGCGTGGCGGACACCAAGGCGGCCCTCGACGGCGCGCGCCAGATTTTGATGGAGCGCTTCGCCGAAGACGCGACCCTGCTGCAGACCTTGCGCGAATACGTGCAGGAACACGGCATCGTCGAATCGAAAGTGGTGGAAGGCAAGCAGGACGAAGGCGAAAAATTCGCCGATTATTTCGATTACTCGGAAACCATTTCCACCGTGCCATCGCACCGCGCGCTGGCCCTGCTGCGCGGCCGCCGCGAAGGCATCCTCGACGTCACCCTGCGCCTGGACACGGAAGCGGAAAAACCGAAATGGGATGCGCCGCACAACCCGTGCGAAGGCCGCATCGCCGCCCGCTTCGGCATCAAGCAACAAGGCCGCCCGGCCGACAAATGGCTGGCGGACACGGCGCGCTGGACCTGGCGCGTGAAAAGCTTCATGCACCTGGAAACTGAACTGATGGGCGCGCTGCGCGAACGCTCGGAACTGGACGCGATCAACGTCTTCGCCACCAATCTGAAAGCGCTGCTGCTGGCCGCGCCGGCCGGCCAGCGTGCCACCATGGGCCTGGATCCCGGCCTGCGCACGGGCGTCAAGGTCGCCGTGGTCGATGCCACGGGCAAAGTGGTCGATACGGCCGTGATCTACCCGCACCAGCCGAAGAACGACTGGGACGGCTCGCTGCATACACTGGGCCGTCTTGCCGCCAAGCACAATGTGTCGCTGATTTCGATTGGCAACGGCACCGCCTCGCGCGAGACCGATAAACTGGCGCAGGACTTGATCAAGCAGCATCCGGAAGCGAAGATGACGAAGATCGTCGTCTCGGAAGCGGGCGCGTCGGTGTATTCGGCGTCCGAGTTCGCCTCGAAGGAATTGCCGGACATGGACGTATCCCTGCGCGGCGCCGTCTCCATCGCCCGCCGCCTGCAAGACCCGCTGGCCGAACTGGTCAAGATCGACCCGAAATCCATCGGCGTGGGCCAGTACCAGCATGACGTGAGTCAAAGCCAGCTGGCACGCTCGCTCGATGCCGTGGTGGAAGATTGCGTGAATGCCGTGGGCGTGGACGTCAACACGGCGTCGGCGCCCCTGCTGGCACGCGTGTCGGGCCTGTCGGCCAGCGTGGCGCAAAGCATCGTCACCTACCGCGACATGAAGGGTGCATTCACGTCGCGCGCGGCCTTGAAGGCCGTGCCGCGCCTGGGCGACAAGACTTACGAACAGGCGGCGGGCTTCCTGCGCGTGATGGGTGGAGAGAACCCGCTGGACGCCTCGGCCGTCCACCCGGAATCGTACCCGCTGGTGGAAAAGATTTTGGCCGACATCAAGAAGGATATCAAGGCCGTCATCGGCGAAACGGCGCTGCTGAAAACCCTCAGCCCGGCAAAATATGCGGATGACACCTTCGGCGTGCCGACCATTTCCGACATCTTGAAGGAGCTGGAAAAGCCGGGCCGCGACCCGCGTCCTGAATTCACGACGGCCACCTTCAAGGAAGGCGTGGAAGAAATCCGCGACTTGCGCCCGGACATGATTCTCGAGGGCGTGGTCACCAACGTGGCCGCCTTTGGCGCCTTCGTCGACATCGGCGTGCACCAGGATGGCCTCGTGCACATCTCGGCCCTGTCGAACACCTTCGTCAAGGATCCGCACACGGTGGTGAAAGCCGGGCAAGTGGTGCGCGTGAAAGTGCTGGAAGTCGATGAAAAGCGCAAGCGCATCGCGCTGACCATGCGCCTGACAGACAGCGCGCCGCAGGCGGGCAGCAAGCCCGAGCAGCGTGGCGACCGCAACGACCGCCGCAGCATGGCGCAGCACCAGTCGCAGTCGCGCAATGCGCCCGAGCCGGCCGGCAGCATGGCCGCCGCGTTCGCCAAGCTGCGCGGCTAAGTCCATGGCTGCCGGGCAGGACATCACCATCCTGGCGGCGGACGCCGCCGGCCCGGATGCGCAGTTGCTGCTCGATGCATTATCGGCAGCCTTGTTGCGCATCAATGGCGACAGCGGCCGTTCCTCGTTCGACGTGGAGGCGGCCACGCCGCGCGGCGGTTTTTATATTGCCCGCGACGGTGCCGGTGAACTGCTGGGCTGTGCCGCCCTGCGCCCGCTGGACGGCGTGGCGGACAGTCCCGTGGGCGAACTCAAGCGCATGTATGCGCGCCCCGGTTCCGTCGGCGTGGGCGCGGCCCTGCTGGCCCATGTGGAAGCGCAGGCGCGCCTCTTCGGCTATGCGCGGCTGCACCTGTCCACCCGCGTGGCGAATGGCCGCGCCATGGCGTTTTATGCCAAACACGGCTATGCACCCGTCATTGCCTGGGGAAAATACGTGGGCGCGGCGCAATCGGCCTGCCTGGGCAAGCCCTTATAAACGGCAGCGTGGCTCACTTGCCCGATTTATGACCTGGGCGCATACCCGCGCCGTCGTTTTCTTATAAAATGACGGCATCTATTTATTTACCCATCAGAGGCAGCTATGAGCGACGTACAAACCTGGATCAAAGAAACCGTGACGAACACGCCCGTCGTGCTGTTCATGAAGGGCACGGCCCAGTTCCCGCAATGCGGCTTTTCCGGCCGCGCCATCCAGATCCTGAAAGCATGCGGCGTGGAAAACATCGCCACCGTCAACGTGCTGGATGACCCGGAAGTGCGTCAAGGTATCAAGGATTACTCGAACTGGCCCACCATTCCCCAGCTGTATGTCAAAGGCGAGTTCATCGGTGGTTCCGATATCATGAATGAAATGTTTGAATCGGGCGAACTGAAGTCCCTGCTGGATGCCTAATCAGCAGCAGCGGCCGCGCCGTATCGTCGTGGCCATCACGGGCGCCACGGGCGCCGTGTATGGCTTGCGGCTGCTGCAATTGCTCGGCGCCATCCCCGGCGTCGAGACGCATCTGGTCCTGTCCGATGCGGCCGTACTGACCCTGCACCAGGAAACGGGCGTGGGGCGCAAGGACATCGAAGCGCAGGCGCACGTGGTGCACAAGCTGCGCGACATCGGCGCGAGCATTGCCAGCGGCTCGTTCCAGTCCGACGGCATGGTCGTGGCGCCATGCTCGATGAAGACCCTGGCGGCCGTCGCGCACGGCTTGTCGGATAACTTGATCACGCGGGCCGCCGACGTGGTGCTCAAGGAGCGCCGCCGCCTGATTTTGATGGTGCGCGAAACGCCGTTCAACCTGGCGCACCTGCGCAACATGACGGCCGTGACGGAAATGGGCGGCATCATCTTCCCGCCCTTACCCAGCTTTTATCACCATCCCCACAGCATAGCGGAGATGGTCGACCATACGGTGGCGAGGGTCATCGACCTGCTCGGCATCGAGCACGCCCTGGCGCCGCGGTGGAATGGTCTTAAGTCCACTGGCGACACCCCTATCCTCTAGTTGGCGTCACGATTTAGTTAGCGTCACGATGCCTGACAAAAGCGTAGCGAGCGGAAGGAAGAGGTGGTCGAGAAGAGCAACCGTACTGTGGTACGGGGGCGCCGAGCCGGTGAGCATCGCAGACTACCTATGCCGACGCGCAGCAGCTTAGCTCAGGCATCCACCAATCAACGCTTCTCAAACTGAACGGCACTGGCCTGCTTCAAGTCCCTGGCTTCTTCCACCATCCTGCGGTGGGCGATCCGTTTGCGCATCACTTCCGCATGCTGCGCGGCAGTCATGGGGGGCACGGTCATCAAGTCCTTCAGCTGCGCGGTATTGCTGTAGTTACTTTTCATAAGACGGCTCAAATGCTCGGCTCCGTAGTGGATGAACTGGCTGTTTCTGCTGTGATTATGCGCTGGTATTGGCCGCTGCGCCGCTGCGTGCGGGATTATTGTCAAATAATTCCGCTGCAGCGCAACATGCGAGGTCTTATTGTGCGGCAAAATCATGTCTCCAGTATGACCTTGCGCAAATAAAAGATCAGAAGATGCGCCGCCAGCAAAACGCGGGCGGCGCCGGCCTGAAGAGGCCAGAATGACTACTTTTGGTAGTTGACGCGTACCAGCATGCGAATAAATTCACGCGCGATTTGACGATGATGTTCATCTAATCTTTGCAAATCGGCAATCAATTTCACATCGGCGGACTCAAAACGCGACAGAGCGCTGCCCGCTTCGCCATTCGGCGTGGCACTTTCCGGACCGCCAAAACGCAACCATTCCGCAGGCACGCCCAACCACTGGGCAATCATGCGCAATTTCTCTTGCGTGGGAATTGCTTCACCTACTAACCATTTCCTAGCAGCATGCACGGTAATCGGACGCCCGTCGAAACGGATATTGAATTCCCGCGCCAGTCTGGTCGGGCTGTCTGGAGAATAATGGGCGTTTTTGAGAGCCAACTGAAGTCGCTGGCTGAAGCTTTCGCGTTCGTTAGAAGAATTCATAGGTGTACTATTTCATGTTGTAACATGAAAGTCAGTTTCTTGAATGACCATACAGATTGTTACATTTGAAAAATGCATTAATTAACAATTAACACTCCGGCGGGGCTTTTCGGGTGAAAACCTGGGCCGAATTTTCTCTTGTTATCCTGCGTGGCTTCGGGTCAAATTCGCGGCTAGCCTTGATTTTCGCACTGCAGCACGATTCAAAGCCTCGGTTTGGCACTACAACGTACGGTATCGGATAATGCCCTCCTCCACCGATTAGCGCAATGCTCATGTCATACAATTTCTTATAGACAAAGTTTTCAGAAGGGCCATTTTGTTTTCAATATGGAAACAATCGTGCCGCCGTTCTCATAGTGCATCGTTGTTTTTTGATCGTGCCGAATGGCAAGAATTCGGCTCTCAAAATTTTACTGCCATCACAGCGAAAGAAATGTCGCCATTCCGCCAAGAAAGCTCTTTTTGGTGTCATCTTGGCCACCAACTCTCGATCTTAAGCGGGTTTGTGCCAGATGAATCAATTTATTTTCAGTAACTGTTGCCGATATCGCCAAATCCCGTCTTTTCGGCCCCATTTTTCTGTATTGCGGTACGGGCAAGGCACGCTACAATAGAGTTGACGTTGACGTAAACGGCACTTTGCCGCCCTGCCTGCCTTGCAGCGCCCGATTCTTTCTACCGACCACCCCATGCAACCATCACCGCCCGCATCCATGACGACCTATACCATTACCGAACTGGCGCGGGAGTTCGACATCACGGCGCGCGCCATCCGTTTCTATGAAGACCAGGGCTTGCTCAGCCCGAAACGCGAAGGCGCTGGCGGACGCAACCGCGTCTACACGCCGCGCGACCGCACCCGCCTGAAACTGACCCTGCGCGGCAAGCGCCTGGGCCTGGCGTTGTCGGAAATCAAGAGCCTCGTCGACATGTACGAATCGCCGAAGGACACGCGCGCGCAGATGGACCGCTTCCTCGGCGTGCTGGCGCAGCACCGCCAGACCCTGGAACAGCAGCGCATCGATATCGAAATGGCCCTGGCGGAAATCAGTTCGCACGAAGAAGCGTGCGCGCGCATGCTGGCGGATGTGAACATTGACAAGGCGCAAACAAACTAGCGATCCGCGCGGCGGCACCGGCCGCGCGCGCTTCACTTTACGTTTACGTAAACGTCACAACTGAGTATCATAGCTTCACTGACCCGGCACCCATGACCGCCACACTTATAACGACGAGGACGACATGCTCCATCTCCCAGGCTTGACCTTTGACCACGGCGACGACATCGCCTCCCTGCGCGAAGCGATCCAACAATTTGCCGCCGCCGAAATCGCGCCGCGCGCGGCCGAGATCGACCGCACCGACCAGTTCCCCATGGACCTGTGGCGCAAGATGGGCGACATGGGCTTGCTCGGCATCACCGTCAGCGAAGAATACGGTGGCGCCGGCATGGGCTACCTGGCGCACATCGTCGCCATGGAAGAAATTTCGCGCGCCTCGGCGTCCGTCGGCCTGTCCTACGGCGCCCACTCGAACCTGTGCGTCAACCAGATCAAGCGCAACGGCACGGCCGAGCAAAAGGCAAAATACCTGCCGAAACTGATCACGGGCGAACACATCGGTGCGCTGGCCATGTCGGAGCCGAACGCCGGTTCCGACGTCGTCAGCATGAAGCTGCGCGCCGACTTCAAGGGCGACCGCTGGGTCTTGAACGGCACCAAGATGTGGATAACCAACGGCCCCGACGCGGACGTGCTGGTGGTGTACGCGAAGAACGACCTGGAAGCGGGCCCGCGCGGCATGACGGCCTTCCTGATCGAAAAGAATTTCAAGGGTTTTTCCATCGCGCAAAAACTCGATAAGCTGGGCATGCGCGGCTCGCACACGGGCGAACTGGTGTTCCAGGATTGCGAAGTACCGGCCGAAAACGTGCTCGGCGGCCTGGGCAAGGGCGTCAACGTGCTGATGTCGGGCCTGGACTTCGAGCGTACCGTGCTGTCCGGCGGCCCGCTGGGCATCATGCAGGCCTGCATGGACCTCGTCGTGCCCTACGTGCATGACCGCAAGCAGTTCGGCCAGCCCATCGGCGAATTCCAGTTGATGCAGGGCAAACTGGCCGACATGTATTCGACCATGATGGCGTGCAAGGCGTATGTGTATGCCGTGGGCCAGGCCTGCGACCGTGCCACCACGCCGGAAGCCGTGCGCCAGCTGCGCAAGGACGCGGCCGGCGCCATTCTGTATAGTGCGGAAAAGGCGACGTGGATGGCCGGCGAGGCGATCCAGGCGCTGGGCGGCAACGGCTACATCAACGAGTATCCGGCCGGCCGCCTGTGGCGCGACGCCAAGCTGTACGAAATCGGCGCCGGGACCAGCGAAATCCGCCGCATGCTGATCGGCCGTGAATTGTTTGCCGAAACGAAATAAACACGGGCCGGGCGCGCGGATATCGACTGGGTGATGAGCTAGCTATGCGAGCAACCGTATGACGCAAATTGCCTTCCCTAAATTGCTGTCTTCCCAGATCGCATTCGATATCGCGCGCACCATCCGCGAAGGCTTCGACAAGCATTACCGGCTGTTCCGCGCCACCAGCCAGCAGGCCAGGCGCTACTTCGAGCAGGGCGCGTGGGCGGCGGCGCAGACGGCGGCCCGCGAGCGCATCGGCTTTTATGACCAGCGCGTGCAGGAATGCGTGCAGATGCTCGAAGATGAGTACGAAGAGTCGGAGTTGAGCGACGAAGTGTGGCGCGAACTCAAGCTGCACTACATCGGCATGCTGAGCGGCCACAAGCAGCCGGAACTGGCGGAAACTTTCTTCAATTCTGTCTGCTGCAACATCCTGCACCGCACGTATTTCCACAACGATTACATCTTCGTGCGCCCCGTCGTTTCCACGGAATACATCGAAACGGAAGAGCTCGTTCCCACCTACCGCGTGTATTACCCGGGTCAGGATGGCTTGCGGATCACCCTGCAGCGCATGGTGACGGACTTCCAGCTGGACTGCGGCTTTGCCGACCTGGCGCGCGACGTGGCCCAGGTCGAGACGCGGCTGCGGCAGCTGTTCGGCGGCGAGCCGCTGGAACCGAACCACCAGATCCAGGTCCTGACGAGTTTGTTCTACCGCAACAAGGGCGCCTACCTGGTGGGCAAGGGCATCAACGGCAACCGCGAATACCCGTTCGTCGTGCCCATCCTGCACAACCGCCAGGGCAGGCTGGTGCTCGACACGGTGCTGTTCGAGCACCAGCAGATCGCCATGCTGTTCTCGTTTACCCGCGCCTATTTCCTGGTCGACATGGAGGTGCCGTCGGCCTACGTCCAATTTCTCCGAAGTTTGCTGCCGCGCAAGCCCCGCAGTGAGATTTATACGATACTGGGCCTGCAAAAACAGGGCAAGACGCTGTTTTACCGCGACTACCTGCAGCATTTAAAACATTCCTCGGACCACTTTGAAATCGCCCCCGGCATCCGCGGCCTGGTGATGCTGGTGTTCGCCCTGCCGTCGTTTCCCTACGTCTTCAAGGTGATCAAGGATTTCTATCCGCCGCCGAAGGAAACCACGCGCGCGCAGATCAAGGAAAAGTACTTGCTCGTGAAATACCACGACCGCGTGGGCCGCATGGCCGACACGCTCGAGTATTCCAACGTGGCCTTTCCCCGCGCCCGCTTTGCCGAGGAACTGCTGGCCGAGCTCAAGCATTTCGCCCCGTCCCTGGTCGAAGAGGACAAGGAGCAGATCATCATCCGCCACCTGTACATCGAGCGGCGCATGGTGCCGCTGAACATGTGGCTGAGCAATGCCGACAAGGACGGCCGCGATGACCTCGTCGAACACGCCATCGTCGAGTACGGCAACGCCATCAAGGAACTGGTGGCGGCCAATATCTTCCCCGGCGACATGCTGTACAAGAACTTTGGCGTGACGCGTCATCAGCGTGTCGTTTTTTACGATTACGATGAAATCGAGTACATCACCGATTGCCAGTTCCGCGTCATCCCGCAAGCGCGCACGGAGGAGGAAGAAATGTCGGCCGAACCGTGGTATCCCATCGGCAAGCACGATGTGTTTCCCGAACAATTCGGCAGCTTCCTGCTGGGCAATCCCCGCATCCGCAAATACTTCATGCAGCACCATGCCGACCTGCTGACGGCCGCCTACTGGCAGGCGCGCAAGCAGCGCATCCTCGACGGCCATATCGAGGACGTCTTTCCCTACCCGCAGCACATCCGTTTTTGTAAGCAGACGCACTACCTTCCCCCGGCGCCACAAACGCCATTGATACCGGAGATCCACCATGAATGATCCAGTCGTAATCGTCGGTGCCGCGCGCACCCCCATGGGCGCCTTCCAGGGCGATTTTGCCAACGTCACCGCCAGCGACCTGGGCGCCGTCGCCATCCGCGCCGCCGTCGAGCGCGCCGGCATCGCGCCCGATGCCGTCGAGCACGTGTATTTCGGCAATTGCCTGATGGCCGGCCAGGGCCAGGCACCCGCCCGCCAGGCCTTGCGCAAGGCCGGCTTGCCGGACTCCACGGGCGCCGTGACCTTGTCGAAAATGTGCGGCTCGGCCATGCAGACGACCATGTTCGCGCACGACACCTTGCTCGCCGGCAGCGCCGACGTGGTGGTGGCGGGCGGCATGGAATCGATGACCAACGCCCCCTACCTGGTGCCGAAGGCGCGCGGCGGCTACCGCATCGGCCACGGCATGATCTATGACCACATGATGATGGATGGCCTGGAAGACGCCTACAGCCGCGATGAAAAGGGCAATGCCCGCTCGATGGGCACGTTTGCCGAAGAGTGCGCCAGCCAGTACGCCTTCACCCGCGAAGCGCAGGACGCGTTTGCCATCGAATCCGTGAAACGCGCGCAGGCCGCCACCAAGGATGGCAGTTTCGAATGGGAAATCGTGCCCGTGACCGTCTCCGGCCGCGGCGGCGACACCGTCGTCAGCATCGACGAAGGCCCGCAAAAGGCCCGCCTGGAAAAAATCCCGACCCTGAAGGCGGCATTCAAGAAAGACGGCACCATCACGGCCGCCTCGTCCTCGTCCATCAACGATGGCGCGGCAGCCCTCGTGCTGATGCGCGAATCGACGGCGAAAAAGCTGGGATGCACCATCCTCGCGAAAATCCACGGCCACGCCACCCACGCGCAGGCGCCGAACGAGTTCACCACCGCCCCCATCGGCGCCGTGAAAAAACTCTACGCCAAGACGGGCTGGAGCAGCAGCAATGTGGACTTGTTCGAGATCAATGAAGCGTTTGCCGCCGTGCCCATGGCCGCCATGCACGACCTCGACATTCCACACAGCAAGATCAACATCCATGGCGGCGCGTGCGCGCTGGGCCACCCGATCGGCGCCTCGGGCGCGCGCATCATCGTCACCCTGCTGGGTGCCCTGAAGAAAACCGGCGGCAAGCGCGGCGTGGCGGCCCTGTGCATCGGCGGCGGCGAAGCGACGGCGATGGCGATCGAACTGGTATAAGCTCTCCCTGAGCACGGGCGCGCACCGCAATGCAGTGCACGGGTGCGCGCCTTTCATTTTATTTTCAGGGAGAACACATATGCCTACCGCATTGATCATCGGCGCCTCGCGCGGCATCGGCCACGAACTCGTCCGTCAATACCGCCACGCTGGCTGGCGCGTCGTCGCCACGGCCCGCACGCCGGACGCGTGCGAGGCCCTCAAGCAACTGGGCGCCGAGGCGCACCAGCTGGACGTGACGGACGTGGAAGGCTGTGCCGGCCTGGGCTGGAAGCTCGACGATGAAAAGCTCGACGTGGCCATCCTCAACGCAGGCGTGTACGGTCCCCGTCACGACGGTTTTCCCGCACAGGCCGATTTCGACCTCGTCATGCACACCAACGTGCTGGCGGCCATGCGGCTGCTGCCGATATTGGCGCCGCTGGTGGCCAATGCCAAGGGAAAACTGGCCGTGCTGTCCTCGCACATGGGCTCCCTGAGCGAGCGGGGCAACCCCAGCGGTTCGCTGTACCGCGCCAGCAAGGCGGCCCTGAATTCCGTGCTGATCGACACGTCCCTCATGCATGGCCCGCAAGGCGTCAGCTGCGTGGCCTTCCACCCGGGCTGGGTGCGCACGGACATGGGCGGTGCCGGCGCCGATATTTCCCCGGAAGAAAGCGCTGCCGGCATCCGCGCCACCCTGGCCAGCCTGCCGGCCACGGACAAGGCCGTGTTCCGCAACTACGATGGCAAGCCCATCGGCTGGTAATTCCACCAGACATCATAAAAACAAACGAGACGACGTCCCATGATACTCAATGAAGAACAAACGATGATCCAGGAAGCGCTGCGCAGTTTTTCGCGTGAGCGCCTGGCGCCCAACGCGGCCCGCTGGGACAAGGAACATCATTTCCCGAAAGAAGAATTGCAGGAGCTGGCCGCGCTGGGCGCCTTTGGCGTGGCCGTGCCGGAAGCACTGGGTGGTGCCGGCCTCGACTACGTGTCCCTGGCCCTGGTGCTGGAAGAAATCGCCGCCGGCGATGGCGGCACGTCGACCATCATCTCCGTCAACAATTGCCCCGTGTGCAGCATCGCCATGATGTACGCCAACGATGCGCAAAAGGAACAGTGGCTGCGGCCGCTGGCGCAAGGGACCATGCTGGGCGCGTTTTGCCTGACGGAACCGCACACGGGCAGCGATGCCTCCGCCCTGCGCACGATGGCCACGCGCGACGGCAATGAATATGTTATCAACGGCACGAAGCAGTTCATTACCAGCGGCAAGTATGCGGACGTGGCCATCGTCATGGCCGTCACCGACAAGGCGGCCGGCAAGCGCGGCATCAGCGCCTTCTGGGTGCCGACGAACACGCCAGGCTACATCGTGGCGGGACTGGAACAGAAGATGGGCCAGCACTCGTCGGACACGGCGCAGATCCTGTTCGAGAATTGCCGCATCCCGGCAGAAAACCTGATCGGCGAAGAGGGACAAGGCTACAAGATCGCCCTGTCCGGCCTGGAAGGGGGACGCATCGGCATCGCCTCGCAAGCTGTGGGCATGGCGCGCGCCGCCTACGAGGCAGCGTTGACTTACGCGCGCGAACGGGAAAGTTTCGGCAAGCCCATCTATGAACACCAGGCCGTGCAATTCCGCCTGGCCGACATGGCGACGCAGATCGAAGCGGCGCGCCAACTCATACGCCACGCGGCGGCCATGAAGGATGCGGGCTTACCGTGTTTAAAAGAAGCGGCCATGGCCAAGCTGTTCGCGTCGGAAATGGCGGAAAAAGTGTGCTCGGACGCCATCCAGGTGCACGGCGGCTACGGTTATGTGTCCGACTTCCCTGTCGAACGCATCTACCGCGACGTGCGCGTGTGCCAGATTTACGAGGGGACCAGCGATATCCAGAAAATCCTGATCGCCAGGGCCTTGTAGACCCGACGCAGATGCTGGGGTCGTACCCTGCAGGGTACGACCCCGGGGTTACGCCCTTGGGTTTTCAATGGACGAAAAAAAAGCCTACTCAGGGTAGGCTTCGTTCCAATGTATTACCAATGCTTTAATCGTGTCATGGACGCCAGTGCTATCTGCAAAGTGCCTCCTGATTTTCGGACTCCCATGCTATCTGCATGGTGACTCCAAGGTGTAAATCGACCATCGTATCCGGAATTACAAAATCCATTTCTTCGCACTGTCACGCCATCGACATTACACCTGTCGGTCGCCGTGCTGAAACTGGATAGTGAGACTATTTGCAAGCAAATCTCAATCACTGAACGGAGTATAGCACAGCTTTTTGTGCAGTGCAATAATGAATTGAAGCCATACCTTAAATCAAGTCCTTAGCGCCAGCGGCTTGTCTTCTTCACCGCCGCGGGCCACTCTTTCATATTCGGAAATCACCTGCGCACCCAGCAGCAGCAAGGTGGCGCCGATTTCCAGGCTGAACATGACGACGATGGCCGTCGTCATCGAGCCATACACGACATTGACCTGCGACAAGGTCGAAAAATACCAGACCAGCACGTGGCGGGCGATTTCCCACAGCAGGGCCGCCGTTACGCCGCCGATCAGCGCATGCGTGAGCGACAGTCGCCCCACGGGCATGACCAGGTAAATCGAACTGAGCACGAGGATCTCTCCCGCCAACCCCAGCAAGTACAGCAGCACGCCGGACACGCCCTCCAGGCCCCAGTCGTGGCGCAGGAAGCGCACGCTTTCCTCGCCCATCACCTGCAGGCCGCCCGCCACCACGGTGATGAGCAGGATGCCCACGCCCAGGCAGAGGATGTAGCAGTAGGGCAAGACGGCGGAAATGAGGAAGTGGCGGCGGCGGATGGCCACGCGGTGCACAAAAATGACGCTCATGGCGTTTTCCAGCACGGTAAACGCCAGAGAGCTGAAAAACAGCATGGTCAGCAGCAGCAGCCAGCCGATCACGCCCCGGTTGTCGAGGAAATGCGCCACTTCCGCCACGATGGCCTTCGACTGGCCCGGCACCAGCCATTCCAGGTAATGGCCGATTGTCTGCAGCAATTCATCCTGCGCAATCACGTGCGACAGGGCTACCACCACCAGCATCAGCAGGGGTACGATGGACAGCAGCGAGTAATACGCGACGGCGCCGGCCAGCAGCAAGCCCTGGTTGGCGCGAAAGCCCTTCAGCACCTGCAGCGCGAAGGCCAGCGGGTGACTCAAAATGTAGGCGCTGGCGCGGCGGTTGATCATGAAATAGGCCATCCCGGGTACTGGCATGGCGCATGCCATGTCCAGCCCCTAGCATACTGATAATCCGCGTGCCGTGCCGTGCGCGAACGAACAGACTAGGAAACGGCCGCTTCCAGCAGGGTCAAGGTTTGCCGCTCCGCATCCAGGGTGGCCAATATGCCCATCGGTATCGTGAACTGGTGGCGGATGTGGCCGAAGGAATAGCCGCTGACGGCCGGCACGGCCAGGGGCTGCAGGTGCTGGTCCAGCGTCTCGTTCAAGGTCAGCGAGGTGTCGCCCTCGGCCGCCTCGCAATGCTCGAAAATGCCCAGCATCACTGCCGCCGCGTGCTTGAAACCGATGGTCAGGTCGAGCTGGCACAGCATCCTGTCGATACGGTACGGCACTTCATTGATTTCTTCCAGGAACAAAATACGGTCGCGGAAATCGGCCGCGTATGGCGTGCCGGCCAGGGCGCTGACCATGCACAGGTTGCCGCCCGTCAAGCGTCCCGTGGCCTGGCCGCCGTGTACGGTGCGGATGGCGAAATTAGCGTCCGTCTGCGCGCGGCGGTGGTTATCCAGCGCCATCGGGATCGTGTAGCTTTCTTGCGGCGTCATCAGCACGTTTTGCAGCTGCGTCACCGTGTACTCGGAAAACGTCGACGAAGCGACGGGGCCGTGGAAGGTGACCAGGCCCGTCTGGCGGACGATGGCCAGGTGCAGGGCCGTGATGTCGGAATAGCCGATCAGCACTTTCGGATTGCGCTGGATCAAGGCATAGTCGAGCAGCGCCAGCAGCGAGATGCAGCCGGAGCCGCCGCGGATGGCCCAGATGGCCTTGACCTCGGGGTCGGCGAAGGCCCCGTGCAGATCGTCGAGGCGCTGCTGCACCGTGCCCGCATAGTTGCCGTGCACGGCGCGGATGTTGGCCCCCAGGCTGGCGCGCAGCCCCAGCGATTCGACATTGCGCACGGCCTTGGCGATGGCGTCGTCGTCCGTAAAACCGCCCGGTGCGATGATGGCGACGAAGTCGCCCTGGCGCAGGCGCGCCGGTTTGATCAAAGAATGTTGCTGTTGCATGCGTTTGCCCTTCCCTTGCGCGGCCGCTGCCCACGCCGGTGTGCCCGCCGCCCCCAGGGTAGCGGCCAGCAAGCCGCCGAAGCGGCGCCGGCTGAGATTGGTCTGACTGGACATGCGGCCCTTTCCTGGAATAAAAACGGCGGCGCCAGGCGCCGCCGCACGAGGTTAGCATGCCGACGGGATCACCGCCGGCATGGTTGCCTTACATGAACTTGTACTTCAGCTGGAACGACAGCGAGCGGCCACGCGGGTCGGCCACGCGCGGGTCCCAGCCGGCACCCACCACTTCATCCACGTTGTGCGCGGTGAACGGTGGATCGCGGTCGAACAGGTTCTGGATACCCACGGTGATGGTGGTATTTTTAAAGCCCGTGTAGGTACCCGACAGGTTATACGTCGTGTAGCTGGAGACGTCGGGATTGAAGCCCAGCGGCGGCGTACCCTTGCCACCGTTCGGCACCTGGTCCTTGTAGCCGGACGAAAAACTCTGGATCAGCAAGCCGCTCCAGTCGCCGCGCGACACGCCGAAGCTGGCATTGTGTTTCCAGCGCAGGTACAGGTCGCGCGTATAGAACTTGCCGACCAGTTCCTGGTATTCCTGGCCTTGATATTCCGCAAACTTGAAGCTGTCCATGTAAGTGCCGTCCAGGGTCGCCGTCCATTTCGCGTCCCGGATCTTGCCTTCGCCGCGCAAGCCCACGTCGAGGCCGCGCACGCGGCTGCCTGCCGCATTGATCCAGCCCGCCTGCACGTAGTCGATGGTGCCGTCCGGCTTGCGGATGATGTACTGGTTCAGCGCCTGGTAGTTGGCCAGCACGATTTGCGGCGTGCGGTTCAGGATGCGATCCTTGGTGTTGATGGCCCAGTAGTCGAACGAGGCCGAGTATCCCTTGAACGGTTCGATGACGATGCCCACGCTGCCCTGCTTCGACGTTTCCGGCTTCAGGTTCTTGTTGCCGCCCGTCTTGTAGTCGAGGCGGTCGATGGCGCAATACTCGGGCACGCCCGGATGCTGGGCACAGCCTTCCTGGTCGATCACGCCGTTCGGCAATTCCTGGCTCAGCGAACCGGAATACAGTTGCTGGAAGCTGGGCGCGAGGAAACCCTTGCTGGCCGAACCGCGGAACAGCAGGAAGTCGGCAGGCTGGTAGCGGAAGGCCACTTTCGGATTCGTCGTCGCGCCCACCAGGCTGTAATCGTCGCGGCGGATGGCCAGCTGCATTTCCAGGTCTTTCATGACCGGCACCAGCAATTCGGCATACACGGCCTTGACCGTGCGGCTGGCGTCGCTCAGTGCGGCATTGCCTGGCGCCAGCAGAATCTGCGTGGCATCGACGTCTTGCGCAAAGTTATAGCCTTCGCGGCGGAAATCAAAACCGGCCGCCATGGCCAGCGCGCCGGCCGGCAGCTGGAACAGCTCGCCGGAGACAGAGCCGTCGATCTGCGTCAGGGTCGTCTTGCCGTGCTGGAAGGCGCCGCGGAACTTGGTCGATTCGATCAATTGCTTGGCCGCTTCCGTCTGGCTCTGGCCGGCGCCCACCCATGGATTGATGATGCCCGTGGCCAGCGCCGCATACAGCTTGTCCGTGTAGGAATAGCCATCCGTCAGCTTGGTCTTGGTGCTGCTTTCCGCGCGCGAAATGCCGGCCTTGTAATCCCACTTGCCGAAATTGCCTTCGAAGCCCACCAGCACGCGCGCATTGTCGGTGGTATTTTCCTGCGTGCGGTTGCCCACGTCATTGGCGCGCCATTTGTAGGAAATCGGCTTGGTGTTGTCGAACGAGGGAATGTAGGCCGACAAGTCCTGGTAGTAGGCGCCGCCCACCGGATACACGGCCTTGTTGGCGATTGTCGCCTGCACCTGCATCGGCGTCAGGATGGCCGTGGCCTTGGTGCGCGAACCGAGCACTTCGACGAACATGCGGTGGTCGGGTGCCAGCTGCACGGTACCGCGCGACAGGAAATTGGCCCGTTCGACGGGGAATTGCAGCACGTAGTCGGCGCCATAGTCGTAGGCGCACGAATACTTGGTGCGCAGCGGCGAGGTCACGTCTTTCCACAGCTCCGTCTGGTACTGCGACATGCCGGGAATCGTGTCGCACTTGCCCTGGAAGCTCAGCGGATTGGCTTGCAGGTATTTATTCGGATCGCCCGGCAGCTGGAACGAGGCGCCCAGCGCCGTGCCTGCACCCGACAACTGATTGGCAAACGGCGTACCCGTGGTGTCGGGCGACAGGCCGCGGCCCGGCTGGAAACCGTTGACGAAGGAGCGGTCGCGGCCATTGAGCTGTTGCGCTTTATCAACCGTCAGGCTGGCCATGATGTTGTAACGGTCTTCTTCCAGCGAACCCGTGCCCGCCAGCAGGGAAGCGCGGCGCGTGGCGCCGCCGCCGGCCTGCGTGTCATTCGTGGAAACGGACGCTTCCACGCCGCTGTAATTGGTTTTCAGGATGAAATTGATCACGCCGCCGATGGCGTCCGTGCCGTAGATAGCCGAGGCGCCATCCTTGAGAATTTCCACGCGGGCAATCGCGCCCAGCGGAATCGAATTCAAATCGACCGACTTGCCGCTGGCGCCGTGCGTGGCGATGCGGCGACCGTTCAACAGCACCAGGGTGCTCGACGGTCCCAGGCCGCGCAGCGAAGCGAACGAGGCGCCGCCGCTGACACGGTCCGCATCGGCGCCAAAGACGTTATTGCCCGAAGTCATGTTATCGGCGCCCGTGCCATTGGCCGACAAGGTGCGCACCAGTTGTTCGGTCGTCGTAATACCCTGCTTTTCGATCTGGTCAAAGGTGATGACTTGCACCGGCAGCGCGCCTTCCTTGGCCACGCGCTTGATGCTGCTGCCCGTCACTTCGACCCGCTGCATCGCTGGCGCCGCCGCCTCTTGTGCCATCACCGGCCCCACCACCCCCATCAATGCCACCAACTGCGCTAGCTTCTTCAATTTCACAGGTCTTCTCCTTGTTGGGCAATCGAAACTTGAGTTATCAAGTCAGGCTGTTTTTTCACGTCGCAGCTGTCTGTCTCGCGGTACATTTTTTTATGACATTTGCGCATGACTTTATTTGTTTTCATTTTCAGAGTAGCGCGATGCATCCGCGGCCAGCCAATGAAAAATGCTTTCCTAACCATAACTTTTAGGAATGAATGCCCGTTTCAGCGGCGTGGTCACTTGCGTGCGGGGCTACCCTTGGCGGTATCGACGTCCAGGTAGCGCCAGGACGTGAATTCCACGGGGTGGCGCCTGTAGTTTTTTAGCCACGGTTGCTGCAGGTCAGCAGAGATGGGATGCGTCAGCAACACCCACGGCGTGTAAGCGTGGATCAGCTGAGACAGGTCGAAGTACAGACTGCGTCGGCGCGGCGTATCGGATAGCAGGCGCGCCTCCTCATAGCGTTTATTGTAATCGGGCAAGTTGAAGCGGGCATAGTTGGCGCGGCCAACGTTGCCACCATACAACAATTGCATAAAGTTATCGCCGTCGGGAAAGTCCGCGATCCAGTTGGTCTCGAACATCTGCACCTTGCCCAGGCGCGAGGCCTTGATGATTTCCGTCTTCTTGTCGCTTTTAAATTCCACGCGCAAGCCGATGGCGTTCAGGTTGCGCCGCCACAATTCATCGCGCAGGCGTCCCACCGTGCTCGGCTCCGTATGCATGGTCAGGATCAGGGGGGTGCCGTCCGGCTGCGTGCGGAAACCATCCGGACCCGCCTTGTAGCCGAAGCGGTCCAGCAGGGCGCGCGCCAGCGCCGGATCGTAGCCGACGGGGCTGCGGTAATCCTTGTCGTAACCGAGCACATTTGGCGGCAGCGGCGATTGCGCCGGCAGGGCCAGGCCTTTTTTCAGCAAGGCGATATCTTCGCGGCTGTTGTAGCTGAGGGCGATGGCGCGCCGCAGGGCCAGCTTGTCTTTCGTATAGCCGCCCAGCACGGGGTCGTCCATGTTCATCCACATGTAATACGTCTGCAGCACGGGAAAGCGCGTCAGCTGCAAGCCCTTGGCGGCCAGTTCCGGTTTCAAGCCGCCATTGACGAGCACCATGTCCGTCATCGATTCCGGCACCTGCTCCAGGTAATCGAATTCCCCTTTCAAAAAACCCAGCATGCGCGATTGATATTCCTCAACGATGCGCACCTCGATGCGTTCGACCAAGGGCAAGCGCTGGCCTTCCAGCGCGCTGGCGATGGCGCGCGCGTCGGCCGGCAAGGCGGCCAGGGCCTTGGCTTGCGTGTGGAACACGGTGGGGCGGAAAGTCGGGTTGGCTTGCAGCACGATCTTGTCGCTGCGCTTCCATTCCTTCACCAGGAACGGCCCCGTGCCCACGGGATGGTTGCCGATCTGCCCTGCCGCCGGGTACGCTTCAGCCACTTCGCGCGCCACCACGGCCGTGGCCGGCATGGCCAGATAAAACAGGAAGTTCGGGTCGACGCCGTTGAGGCGAATGCGCAAGGTGTATTTGTCCAGCGCCTGCAGGCCGGCGATCGGCGTGTCGTAGCTGAATTTGGCTTTCAGGGCCGCGTCGCCCACCAGCTTATCTTCCAGCAAGAACAGCCACGGCGACTTCAGGCTGGGGTCATAAAGCCGCGTCAGGCTGTACACATAATCCTGCGCCGTCACTTCGCGCGGCTTGCCCTTGAAGGCGGGATCCGGCGTGAAGAAGATGCCGGGCTGCAGGTGAAAGAGATACGTGCGCCCGCCATCTTCCACCGTCGGCAAGCCGCGCGCCGTATTGCCCTGCAGCTGCACCGGGCGCGCCAGGTAGTCATAGCGCAACAGCGGGTCGAAGATGTTTTCCATCAGGTTCAGGCTGGCCAGGTCCGACGCCACGGCCGGGTCCAGGCCCGTCTCGCTGGTGCTCAAAAACAAGTGCAGGGTCTTGTTCGCGCGGGCATCGGTGGCGGCATGCGCGGGCGCCATGAAAAGCGTCAACAGGGCCAGGCCGGCGGCGCAGGCGGATTTGCGTAAAAACATCATCAGTGGTCCAGTGCAGACAGGAGTAACAAATCAGGTAAAGAGCAGGCGTTGCCCAGACTACGCGGGCAAGCCATGGGGCGCCAATGAAAACAGGCTGCCAGCTTATAACTTTTTGGCATGCGATTGCTGCATTCTTTCATCAACTCGTATCGGGCTGCCCCTATACTTTGTTTGCAGACATTTTTCACTCCCGACACACAGAACTGATCGCATATGGCACTTAATTACATCTGGTCCGGCTTTTTCCTCGTTGGCTTCCTGGCCGCAGTGCTGCAGTGGCTGTTTCTCGGCGATACCGATATCTTCAAGCGCATCATCGATGGCACCTTCGAGACGGCGCGCATGGGCGTGATGGATATCGCCCTGCCGCTGGCGGGCGTGATGACCTTGTGGCTCGGCATCATGAACATCGGCGAAAAGGCGGGCATCGTCGGCTGGCTGGCCAAAGTGATCGCGCCCTTCTTTTCGCGCATCTTCCCGGAAATTCCCAAGGACCATCCGGCCACGGGCCACATGGTGATGAATTTCTCGGCCAACCTGCTGGGCCTGGACAATGCGGCCACGCCCTTCGGCCTGAAGGCCATGGAAAGCCTGCAAACCTTGAACCCGAACAAGGAAGAGGCGACGAATGCGCAGATCATGTTCCTCGTGCTGCACACCTCGGGCCTGACCCTGATTCCGCTGGCCATCATGGCGCAGCGCTCCATCCTCGGCGCGGCCGATCCGTCCGACATCTTTATCCCCTGCATGATCGCCACCTATGTGGCCACCATGGTCGGCATCATCACCGTGTCCATCAAGCAGCGCATCAACTTGCTCAACCGAGTCGTGCTGGGCTGGATGGGCGGCATGACGAGCGCCATCGTCGCCATGATCTGGTATTTCACGCAATACCTGACGAAGCAGGAAATCGAACTGGTCTCGAAAGTGGTCAGCAACCTGGTATTGATCAGCGTCATTGCCATCTTCATCATCGGCGCCCTGCGCAAGAAGGTGAACGTGTATGACGCCTTCATCGAGGGGGCGAAAGGCGGCATCCAGACATCGATCACCGTGATTCCCTACCTGGTCGGCATGCTGGTGGCCATCAGCGTGATCCGCAACGCGGGCGTGTTCAATTTCCTGATGAGCGGCATGAACTGGTTCTTCGCCAACCTGGGCATCAATACGGACTTCGTGCCCGCCCTGCCGACGGCCATGATGAAGCCGCTCAGCGGTTCCGGCTCGAAAGCCATGATGATCGACGCCATGAACACCTATGGCGTCGACTCCTTCGTCGGCCGCCTGGCCTGCGTCTTCCAGGGCTCGGCCGACACCACCTTCTATATCGTGGCCTTGTACTTCGGCTCCGTGGGCATCCGCAAGACGCGCTATGCCATCACGGCCGGCCTGATCGCCGATCTGGCTGGCGTGATCACGGCCGTCTTCGTCGCCTACGTCTTTTTCCATTAAGGAGCACCATGCTACGTCCTGTTCTGCTGGCTGCGCTGTTGGCAGGTCTTGGCCTGTCCAATGCGCAAGCGCAATTACCCGAATCCGTCAGCCTGCTGCTGCGCAGCGCGAATATTCCGGAAGACGCCATGGGCGCCATCGTCTTGCGCGGCAGCACCACCGTGCTGTCGCATGGGGCCGAGCGCAGCATGCAGCCGGCCTCCACCATGAAGCTGGTGACGACGGCCGTGGGCCTGGAGCAATTGGGGCCCATCTTCCGCGGCCGCACGGAACTGCGCACCAGCGCCGACGTCATCAATGGCGTGCTGAAGGGAGACCTGATCCTGCGCGGCGGCGCCGACACGGATTTCAATGCGGACGTGCTGGCGCACATGCTGCAAACCCTGCGCACGCAAGGCATCGTCAAGATCAAGGGCGACCTGATCCTCGACCGCCAGCTGTTCCAGCCGGCCCGGCCCGACATCGGTGCGCCGCCCTTCGACGAGTCGGCCGAGTTCCGCTACAACGTCATTCCCGATGCCTTATTGCTCAATACCAATCTGATCGATATCGACATGAGTGCGACGGAGCGGCAACTGACCTTGCAAATGCAGCCGCCGCTCGAGAACGTCACCATCACGAGCGACATGAAGCTCGTCAAGGGCAGCTGCGCCAAGTGGGAAGATGGCTGGCGCCCGCCCGAATACAGGCGCGATGCGGGAGGCAAGCTGCAGGTGATACTGCACGGCACCTTCCCTCAAAATTGCAGCAAGTCCACCAGCATCAATGTGCTCGACCGCAACGATTACGCGGACCGGCTGTTCCGCGCCACGTGGAAACGCCTGGGCGGCACCATCACGGGCACGGTGCGCGAAGCGCCGTTGACAGGCTTGCCGCCGACGGCCGAACCGGTCGGCACGCGCCTGCTGGCCGACCACGTGGCGCGCGCCTTGCCGGAAGTCTTGCGCGACATCAACAAGACGTCCGATAACACCCTGGCCCGCACTTTATTTCTGAGCCTGGGCAGCCTGCAAAGCGATGGCTGGCTGGGCAGCCGCCCTGTCGCCATGGCCGCGCCGGAAGACACAGCCACGCGCGCGCGGCAAGTCATCCGCGAATGGTTCCAGCGGCACAATATCAACGATCAGGGCATGCTGGTCGACAATGGTTCCGGCCTGTCGCGCACGGGGCGTATTGCGCCAGCGCAAATGGCCGGTGTCCTGCAAGCGATGCAGTACAGCCCGTGGGCACCCGAGTTCCAGTCCAGCCTGCCCATCGTGGCGCTGGACGGCACCATGCGCAAGCGCCTGCTGAACAGCCCGGCCGCCGCGCGTGCCCGCATCAAGACGGGCACGTTGAAGAATGTCGTGGCCATCGCCGGCTACGTGCCCGATGCCAACAACCAACTGTGCGTGGTGGTCGCCATGATCAATAGCGACCTGGTGGGTAACGGCAACGGCCGCGCCGCCGTCGATGCCTTGATCGAATGGGTGGCCAGGAGCGGCGCCACGCCGGTGGTTGCCGGTCAATAAAAGGGAAGCAAAGACAGAAAGGCAGCGCGCAGCGCTGCTTTTTTTACGCCGCTCTGCAGTGAAAGACAAACCAGCAGACGAAAAAAAACCCGCTCATTGCTGAGCGGGTTTTTCTCTTACTGCGAATAACAAGCCTGACGATAACCTACTT
>NZ_JBWKUP010000021.1:0-98890 GCF_059420905.1 Janthinobacterium sp. GW821-FHT03C08
GCCCGGAGCCGACGCGGGCGCCGCAGCCGGCACGCCTTCGGCGCCGCCTATGCCGGGCCGAAAGGCCAGCATGCGCAGCAGGGTCATGGTAAAGCCCGCGTATTCGTCGGGCGCCAGGCCCAGTTCATTGCGGCCATGCACGGCGATCTGGTAAAACAGCTGCACTTCTTCCGCGTCGAAGGCGGCGGCCAGGCGCACGATGTCCGCGTATTCGGGCAAATCCTGCGGCAAGGCAGCGGGCACGGTTTGCGCCAGCGCAATGCGGTGCAGCAAGGTGCCCAGGTCTTGCAGGGCGCCGTTGTACGACAGGCTGCGCGAGGCCATCTCGTCGGCCACGGCCAGGAGATCGGCGCCATCCTGCTGCGTCAGCGCGTCGAGCAGGCGCACCAGATACGATTGGTCGAGCGCGCCCAGCATGCCTTGCACGGCGTCGAGCGTGACTTCGCCGGCCGCATACGCGATGGCCTGGTCCGTCAGCGACAGCGCGTCGCGCATGGAACCGTGGGCGCCCTGGGCCAGCAGGCGCAAGGCCGGCTGTTCGAAGGCAATGCCTTCCTGTCCCAGGATATTGTCCAGGTGGCTGATGATGTGGCCGGGCGGCATCTGCTTGAGGTTGAACTGCAGGCAGCGCGACAGCACGGTGACGGGTATCTTTTGCGGGTCCGTCGTGGCCAGGATGAACTTCACGTGCTCGGGCGGCTCTTCCAGGGTTTTGAGCATGGAATTGAACGCGTGGTTCGTCAGCATGTGCACCTCGTCGATCATGTAGACCTTGAAGCGCGCATTGCTGGGCGCGTAGACCGCCTGCTCCAGCAGCTGCGCCATTTCATCGACGCCCCGGTTCGACGCCGCATCCATCTCGATATAGTCGACGAAGCGTCCCGCATCGATCGCCGTGCACGCTTCGCACACGCCGCAAGGCTGGGCCGTGATGCCGCCCGTGCCATCGGGGCCAATGCAGTTGAGCGACTTGGCCAGGATGCGCGACAGGGTCGTCTTGCCGACGCCGCGCGTGCCCGTGAACAGGTAGGCGTGATGCAATCGGCCACTGTGCAGCGCATGCGTGAGCGCGCGCACGACGTGCTCCTGGCCGACGAGCGTCTCGAAATTCTTGGGGCGGTATTTACGGGCGAGGACTTGATAGGACATGCTGAGATTTTACCGTAGATAGCGGGTGCGAAGGGCCTATCCTGCGCCAGCCCGGAAAAGCGGCGTCAGGTGCAGCACAGAGGCAATAAAAGAACAATTGTAACAAGCTGCGCCGGGATTGGCGAAATCCGCACGGCCAGCATAGAATTTGCTTTTCCTTTAACTTGATAAAAATGAAAAATTTCATCCTGCTTCCCCTGCTCCTGTTGCCTCTGTGCGCCCATGCCGGCGAGCGCGAATGGGTACCGTACAAGAAACTGATCGAAGACTTGCGCATCGACAAATTCTACGCCCTGCCTGCCGCCGAGCGCGACAAGCTGCGCCTGTTTATCACCATCAAGCCGGACAACAAGAGCTACAAGCCATCCGACGTAATCCTGACGGCCGTCAAAGGCAACGAGCGCCTGCCCCTGCCAGCCCTGTCGCCGGACTACCGCATGGCCCTGGTGCCGAATCCCGCCTGGCTCAGCGACGACACGCAGATCATGACGAGCCTGCCCAAGGGAGAAAAATCCAAGGTCAGCCTGACGGCCACCACGGCCCTGCCCGATGGCCTGCAATGGAACTATGCGGCCGTCATGGGCAGCGTGGCGCAGATGAACCTAGCCATCAAGAAGATGGCGGGCGCGCTGAGCATGTTCGCGCCCACGGTCAAATCGGTGGTATTCAAGTTCGGCAAGCCGGCACAGTTAACGGTAGGCAACAAAGTATGGACGACGGATGCGCAGCACCAGATCGCGCTGAAACCAGACGCCACCCTGCTGAAGGACAATCCGGCCATGCTCGCCAGCGAGCGGCCCGTCGAGGCGGAACTGAGCGACGAGTAATGGCCGCAGGGCGGAAACAAAAAAAGCTGCCCGTGGCAGCTTTTATATTGTTTCCCGAAGGAGGCGAGCCTGATCTGCGGCACTCATGGTTAATAGCCGTGGCTGCTTCGTTCCCGACCTGACCAGGTTAGCCATGCCACGATGCGCAGGGGCCCGCCGGGGACAATTATAACCGGTCTGCGCAAGATTGGGGAAGTTGCGCAAAAACCAGAGTATCCCAACGGCGAAATCCGGGGTCGCATCCTCAGGGTGCGACCCCGGCATCGGCTCTTGGGCTGGCCCTACAAGCCCAGCTCTTGCCAGATGCCATCCACCCTGGCCTTCACTTCCGGCGTCATGGCGATCACCGTGCCCCACTCGCGCGTCGTTTCGCCCGGCCATTTATTCGTCGCGTCGATGCCCATCTTGCTGCCCAGGCCGCTGACCGGCGAGGCGAAGTCCAGGTAGTCGATCGGCGTGTTGTCGACCAGGGTCGTGTCGCGGATGGGGTCGACGCGCGTGGTGATGGCCCAGATGACCTCCTTCCAGTCGCGGATATTCACGTCCTCGTCGACGACGACGATGAACTTGGTATACATGAACTGGCGCAGGAAACTCCACACGCCGAACATCACCCGCTTGGCGTGGCCCGCATACTGCTTCTTAATCTGCACCACGGCCATGCGGTAGCTGCAGCCTTCGGGCGGCAGATAAAAGTCCGTGATTTCGCTGAACTGCTTTTGCAGCAGGGGCACGAACACTTCGTTCAGGGCCAGGCCCAGCACGGCCGGCTCGTCGGGCGGCTTGCCCGTGTACGTGGAGTGGTAGATGGGGTCGCGGCGCATGGTGATGCGGTCGATGGTAAACACGGGGAAACTGTCCTGCTCATTATAGTAGCCCGTGTGGTCGCCATACGGCCCTTCCAGCGCGTGCTCGTAGCCGCTCGGATGGTTTTCGTCCGGGTAGATATGGCCTTCGAGCACGATTTCAGCGGACGCGGGCACGCGCAGCTCGCTGCCGATGGCTTTCACCAGCTCCGTGCGGCTGCCGCGCAGCAAGCCGGCGAACTGGTATTCGGACAGGCTGTCCGGCACCGGCGTGACGGCGCCTAATATAGTAGCGGGATCGGCACCGAGCGCGACGGCGATCGGATACGGCTTGCCCTTGCTCTGGATGGCGTGTTCGCGGAAGTCCAGCGCCCCGCCCCGGTGCGCCAGCCAGCGCATGATGACCTTGTTACGTCCCAGCACTTGCTGGCGGTAGATGCCCAGGTTTTGCCGCTTCTTGTTCGGGCCCTTGGTGATCACCAGGCCCCACGTGATCAAGGGGGCAACGTCGCCGGGCCAGCAATGCTGGATGGGCAGGCGCGCCAGGTCGACGTCATTGCCTTCCCAGACGATTTCCTGGCACTTGGCGCCGCGCAGCTCCTTCGGCGACATGTCCCACACGGATTTCACCAGCGAGCCCAGGCCCAGCAAGTCCTTGAAATCCTTCGGCGGTTCCGGCTCCTTCAGGCGCGCCAGCACATGGCCGATCTTGCGCAGTTCGCCGACATCTTCCGCCCCCATGCCCAGCGCCACGCGGCGCGTCGTCCCGAACAGATTGCCCAGCACGGGCATCGTGTGCCCCGTCGGATTGTTGAACAGCAAGGCCGGTCCGCCCGCGCGCAGGGTGCGGTCGCACACCTCCGTCATCTCCAAATACGGCGAAATGGGCGTCGAAATGGGCTTAAGTTCACCCATTTGTTGCAGTTGAGAAATAAAATCTCGCAAATCTGAATATTTCATGTGTTTTTAATTTTTTTTGACGTCGGACGCCGTTGCTGAAGGATCTATGCCAAGTAATTGATTTTATTGGCTTTTGGCACAATGCAAGTCAAAAAGTAAGACATAAAAGTAATAAAGGATCGATTCGTTAGTATTGACTTGATATAAAACGGCTTCTACAATTCGCCCAACTTGAAAGAGGACGCCGGCCCAGGGCTTGATTTTAGCGTCTCTCTCTCATTCACGGAGTCGGGGCTCCACATGACATTTTAAGGAGTGTTTTCAAAAGGCGTCTGCCTTACCCCCGGTAAAAGTTGTATTGCGACTGATCCAATACCAATGCGGACCGATCAGCTCAAGCAAGCAATGACGGCGTTTCTCGCACGCATCCATACGCGGCGGAAACGATGATATTTCTGATGCACGGCATTGGCAGTACCCACGACACCGCGACACCGCGGAGGGACTGCCTGTTGACGCGACATTTCGGGGAACTCTATGACTCATCGTAGCACCGAAGCAGCATTACCTGCTTCAACCGTGGCTGGCCAGCCAGCACTGGCGCGTTTGCGCGCCCGCGCACAAGCCATTTCGGCACGTGGTGTCTTGACCACCGCACAACACACGCTGACAGTCTTCGGCATTTCCGCCCTGGTACTGATCGCCCTGCTGATGTTCCGCCCTGACCTGGGCAAGCAACTGACGCACAGCCTGTTCCCGCTGCCCATGGCAGAAGCGCAGGCCGTCGAAGCGCCGGCCCTGTCGGCACTGATGGAAGCGCCTGCTTCCGTGCAGACGGCCGCCGTCAAGGACGTGCCGCTGACGAAGGAAGAAAAAGCCCTGCTGGGCACGCAAAAGCAGCAGCAATGGGTGACGGACTGGCTCTCCAAGCGCTACCGCGTGGCCAACGACGCGACCAATATGCTCGTCTCGACGGCTTACCTGACGGCCCGTGAAATCAAGCTCGACCCCCTGCTGATCCTGGCCGTGATGGCCATCGAATCGGGCCTGAACCCGTTCGCGGAAAGCCCCGTC
This sequence comes from Janthinobacterium sp. GW821-FHT03C08, assembly GCF_059420905.1. Classification (NCBI taxonomy): domain Bacteria; kingdom Pseudomonadati; phylum Pseudomonadota; class Betaproteobacteria; order Burkholderiales; family Oxalobacteraceae; genus Janthinobacterium; species Janthinobacterium sp. GW821-FHT03C08. The sequence goes on from NZ_JBWKUP010000021.1 coordinate 4,757, forward strand.
GGCGCGCAGGGCTTGATGCAGGTCATGTCGAAAGTGCACCATGAGCGCTTCCAGGAAATGGGCGGCGTGCAAGCGGCCCTGAACCCGGTCGCCAACATCCGCGTCGGCTCCCTGATCCTGAAGGACTACGTCACGCGTGGGGGTTCCGTCGAAGCGGGCTTGAAAACCTACGTGGGCGCCGCCAACTTCGCCACCGACTCGGGCTACGGCTCGCGCGTGCTGGCCGAATACCGCCGCCTGAAGCAAGTGTCCGCCGGCCAGCGCGTGCCGACCAGCACCCCGGTGATGGCATCGAACACGCCGGCGCCAGCCAAGGCCCCTGCCGCGGAAAGCGGCATCACCATCAAAGTATTGCCTCACAACGAGATCGCCGGCCTGTGACCCTTTAAAAGCCCTCACAGGGGCATCCGGAAAAAAGCCACCGGCACTTTGCGTGCGGTGGCTTTTTTTTGTCCGGCAGCCTGGTTGCGCTGCATGGGCGCATGCTGCCAGCCGGCGGCGCAGCCCGCCTTGGCCCATTACGGCCCAAAGCGGTGCCACGGCGGCAAGTCCGCCCGCCGCACAAACAAAAAGGGCAGGCTTTTCAGCCTGCCCTTTCCGCATCCCTGCGGCGCGGCGCCGGACGTGTACCTATACGTGTACCTATATATTACTTGCGCTTGCTGGCGTTGACTTCTTCCTCGCGGAATTTCACTGCCAGCTTGTCCAGCACGCCATTCACGTACTTGTGGCCATCGATGCCGCCGAACGACTTGGCCAGCTCGACCGCTTCGTTGATGACGACGCGGTACGGGATTTCCATGTTGTTCTTCAGCTCGAACGCGCCGATCAGCAGGATGCCGTGTTCGATGGGCGACAGTTCCGCGATATTGCGGTCGATCAAGGGAGCCATGCTGTCGCGCAGCGCCAGCGAGTCCTTGATGGCGCCGTACAGCAGCACCGTGAAATGATCGCCATCGGCCTTGTCGAAGCCATGCGCGGCGCGAATATTGTTCACGACGGTGGTCGCGTCTTCATTGTTCAGCAGCCACTGGTACAAGCCCTGCAGCGCAAACTCGCGCGCGCGGTGACGCGGCGTGCGGTTCTTGCTGGGATTGGCGAGCAAATTTTTCTCAGTCATGATTGTTACCTGTTCTTAAGTACGTGTTCACTACAAATTCCGGCGAGACAGCACGGCGCGCTTTTCAACGCGCCGCAGCCAACCGCGTGTCAGAACGTTCGAGAAAATGCTCAGAGCAAGGCGCGAGCCCGAAGACAGTACGAATGTACGGCGAGGGCTTGCAACGCAGCTATGGGCGTTTTATCGGACGTTCACTACACGGCTAGTCCTCCTCGGATTCTTGCAACTCTTCTAGCGCTTGCGCTAAATTAGCCATTTCCACTGCCACGCGTGCCGCTTCGGCTCCCTTGACGAGCATGCGCACTTCCGCCTGCTCGTCGTTTTCCGTCGTCAACACGGCGTTGGCGATGGGGATGCCGTAATCGAGACCGACGCGCGTGATGCCCGCGCCCGATTCGTTCGATACCAGCTCGAAGTGGTAGGTTTCACCGCGAATCACGGCGCCCAGTGCGATCAGGGCGTCGAATTGCTCGGTTTCTGCCATTTTTTGCAGAATCAGCGGGATTTCCAGGGCGCCCGGCACGGTCACGTGCAGGATATCTTCATCGGCCACGCCCAGCTTGCTCAACTCTTCCAGGCATGCCGACAGCAAGCCACCACCGACGATTTCATTGAATCGTGCCTGGACGATACCGACGCGCAAACCTTCGCCGGCAAAATTGGTTTCATACGTTCCTACGGTCATCATATGCCTCTTTAATCTGGTGGTTCAGGGCGGCATGCACATGCCGCCATCGTTTACTCTTACATCGACGCCTGACAAAATCGTAGCGAGCGGCAGCGAGTTGTGGTCGAGAAGCGCAACTGTACGAATAGTACAGTGAGCATCGCAGGCCGCAAATCGCGACGCGCAGTAGATTTGGTTAGGCGTCCTGGCCAGGATGGCACTGAAAACCCGTGACTTCCAGGTCGAAACCGACCATCGACGGCATCTTGCGGGGGCTGGCCAGCAATTGCATCTTGCTCACGCCCAGGTCGCGCAGGATTTGCGCGCCGATGCCGTAGCTGCGCAGGTCCATGCTGGCGGCGCGGCCCTTCGGCTTGGCTTGCGGCGTGTCCAGCGCGGCGAACTGGGCAAACAGCTCGCTCGACGTCTCGCCGCAGTTCAGCAAGACCATCACGCCCCGCTCGGCCTGCTTGATGGCGGCCATCGAGGCGGCCACCGTCCACGAGTGGGTGGTCGCTTCGCTTTCCAGCACGTCCAGCAGGGAAACGGGTTGGTGCACGCGCACCAGCGCTTCCAGGCCGGGGGCCAGGTCGCCATGCACGAGGGCCAGGTGGGCCGACGCGCTGGGCTTGTCGCGGAAGGCGATCAAACGGAATTCGCCGTGCGCCGTGTGCAGGGTACGCTCGGCAACGCGCTCGACCAGGGACTCCGTCTGGCTGCGGTAATGGATCAGGTCGGCAATCGTGCCAATTTTCAGGCCATGCTGCTCGGCAAACACCAGCAAGTCCGGCAGGCGCGCCATGGTGCCGTCGTCCTTCATGATTTCGCAAATCACGGACGCGGGCGTCAGGCCGGCCATGGCCGTCAGATCGCAGCCGGCTTCCGTATGGCCTGCGCGCATCAGCACGCCGCCCTTTTGCGCTTTCAGGGGGAAGATATGGCCGGGCTGGACGATATCGCTGGGCTGCGTGCCCTTGGCCACGGCCACCTGGATGGTCTTGGCGCGGTCGGCGGCGGAAATGCCCGTCGTCACGCCTTCGGCCGCCTCGATGGACACGGTGAAATTGGTGCCATAGGCCGTGCCGTTGCGCGACGTCATCATCGACAGGTTCAGCTCGTCGCAACGCTCTTCCGTCAGGGTCAGGCAGACCAGGCCACGCGCATGCGTGATCATGAAATTGATGGCTTCCGGCGTCACGAAATCGGCGGCAAGCACCAGATCGCCTTCATTTTCCCGGTCTTCTTCATCGACCAGTATCACCATGCGGCCGGCGCGCAATTCAGCGACGATCTCTTCGGTGCTGGATATAGACATTATTCATCCTCGTATGACGCCTGGCCCAACCTGCTGCGCGTCGGTATTGCCAGGCGTTGTTAATGAAACTAAAAACTGAAACTGAAACATCAAGCGCGAATATTCCGCGAATTTCCGGGAATTTTCTTATAACCTGCTATTTTAAAGGATTTAGCGCTTGCAGACCTGAAATAAGACAGCGCCGCCACAACAGACACCGCCGCCGGGCCACAAAACGCCGATTCCTCGTTCCAGCGCAAACGGCGCGGCAAAACGCGCGCCGCCCGCCTGGCGAAGAGCATAAGATGAGCGGGTCAGCACACTTGGTCATTCTCCGCGCCCCGCGGTTCCCGCCGCAGCGGGCGCTTGTTTCGCATTATTCCCACACAGGAGCGGCAGCATGAAAACCAACGGATCGGCCATCTGGTCAGGCGGCATCAAGGATGGCAAGGGCGCCATCAGCACGCGCAGCGGCGCCTTGCAGGCATATCCCTACGGCTTTGCCAGCCGCTTCGAAGGCAAGCCGGGCACCAATCCCGAGGAATTGATCGGCGCCGCCCACGCGGGCTGCTTCACCATGGCCCTGTCGCTGATCCTTGGCGAAGCGGGCCTGACGGCGGAAAAGATGGAAACAACGGCCGACGTGACCCTCGACAAGGTCGATGACGGCTTTGCCATCACTGCCGTCCACCTGATCCTGAAGGCGAAGATACCCGGCGCCGACCAGGCGAAGTTCGAGGAACTCACGGGCAAGGCCAAAGCCGGCTGCCCCGTGTCGAAATTACTGAAAGCAAATATCACGCTGGACGCCACCCTGCTGCCGTGACGCCCCCCGCCACCGGCCTGTCCCGGCGGGCATGCAGCCTGTGGCAGGGCCGGCCCTGGCGGGCGGAAGGCAGGCCTGGCGCCGCCGCTAGCCTGGAAAACGGGCCTGGCACAGGGACACCAAGGCACGCCGGGACAGTGAGCGTGGCAGGCAGCCAGTGGCGGCGCGCGGCAACTCGTGTCCCGCGTTCTAGATCTTCGGCACGGGCTTGACGGGCTCCACCGGCGCGACGGGCGCCACCAGGGGCGCTTGCGAGGCGCTGGCCGGCAAGGGGCGGTTCATCAGGCCGGGATTCAGGGCTGCGTTGTTCAGGTTATAGGCGGCGATGGCGGCCGCCACGGACGGGTCTTGCGACGACGGCGGCGGCACGGCCTGGCCCGCGTTTTGCGCGGCCAGCGCTTGCGCCTGCGCATTTTGCTGCGCCAGCTGGGCTTGCGCAGTGTCCGCCACGCCCGCATCGGCCTGCACCTGCGCTGCGCGCGCCAGCGATTGCGCCCGGTCGGCCGCCGCCTGGGCCGCCAGTTGCGCGTCGCTGGCCGCCAGTTGCGCCCGTGCCGCATCATCTGCCGCCGCCTGCGCCTGCTGCTGCAAGCCCATCTGCTGCACTTGTCCTTGCCGCAACTCTTCCACCCGCGCCGCTTCCTGCTGCCGGGCCTGCAGGTCCGCATCGAGGCCGGCACTGCCCTGGCGCAGGGCGTCCGCGCGCTGGCTGTCGGCCTGCTGCGCCTGCAGCGACTCCGGCGCATCGGCCGCCTGCCGTGCCGGCGCCTGGGGCCGCAGCCCCTGCAAGTCCAGGTTCAGCTCTTCCGCTTCCAGTTGCTGCTGCAGTTCGAGTTGCCTCTGTGCAATAGCCGCCGTTTGCGGCGCTTCCCCTCGCGCCACGGCCGCCACCTGCACTGCCAGCGCGGCAGCCGCAGGGACCGCCTCGCCGGCCAGGTCCGCCTCGACAACGGCCGCCACCGGCACGCCCTGCTGCCGGGCCAGCACGGCCCCCACCTGCGCCAGCACGTCCGTTCCCTGCTGCAAGGCATCCAGGGTGGCAACGCTGTCGGCCGCATAAGCCGCCTGCAAGGTAGCGGCATCCACGTCCTCGTTGCGCAAGTCGATGCCGATGCGGGCCAGTCCCGCCTGCGTCAGCAGGCTGCCGTCCTGCGCCAGCGCGGCGGCCGCATTGGTAGTGCCGTCGCCCGACAGCAGGTCGTAGCGCTGCGCCAGGCTGCCCGGCGTGTCGCCCGCCGTCGCCAGCTGGCTGGCGTCGATGCCGCTCGTTTGCAGCTGGGCGAACGATTCCGTCAGCTGCCGCGCCAGCGCCAGCAAGTCGTCATGGACATTCACGGGGGCAGCGGCCGCGCCAGCCTGCTCCGTGGCGCCCTGCAAGGCCAGCAGTTGCCGGCGCGACAGGGCCACGCCGGACAAAAACTGGCCCAGCGGGGAGAGGTCGACCTGGGTCGACGACAGCAGGGGAATGGCAGCCGCGGCGCCGGCAGCGGGTACGGGCGCGGCTGGCGACAGCGGCGCTGTTTCGCCCACGCGGGGCGTGGCCGGTATGACATTGGGCAAGGTGGCGCGCGAAATCGGCTCCATGGTTTTCCTCCACTGCGGAAAACTTCATAGTATGCGCGTCCGGGGGAAAAGCAACACACGCCTGGAATCTGGCGACTCTATACAATCGGGAAGGGATGCGCCGGAGCGCCCGCCGCATGCGCATGCGGGGCGGTCCGGCGGGGTGCGGCAAGCGCGTCTTAGGCGGCAGCCTTGCTGTCGAGCGACAGCATGCGCTCGACATAGCGGGCGATCAGGTCGATCTCCAGGTTGACCTTGCCACCAACCGTCAGGTGCTTCAGGGTCGTCATGGCGATCGTGTGCGGGATCAGGTTGATCGAGAAGCGGCAGCCATCGATGGCGCCCGCGCCCAGGTCTTCCACGCGGTTGACGGTCAGCGACACGCCGTTGACGACGACGGAACCCTTGAAGGCCAGGTATTTCGCCAGCGCGTGCGGCGCTTCGATGACCAGTTCCCACGATTCGCCCACGGCTTCGAACTTGCGCACGATGCCCAGGCCGTCGACGTGGCCGGACACGAGGTGGCCGCCCAGGCGCTCGGCCAGGGTCAGGGCCTTTTCCAGGTTCACTTCCGTGGGCGTATCGAGGCCCACGGTGCAATTGAGGCTTTCGCGCGAGACATCGACGGCAAAACCCGTGTCCGACTTGTCCACCACCGTCATGCAGGCGCCATTGATGGCGATCGAATCGCCCAGGGCCACGTCGGCCAGCGGCAAGCCGCCTGCATGGATGGTCAGGCGCACGCCTGCGTCGAGGCCGCCGTCAAGCGGCTGCACGGTTTCAATTTTGCCAATGGCGGCAACAATTCCTGTAAACATCGAACTAACCCTATAAAAAGTGTGAAAGTATTAAAAACGCCTGTCAAAACCTGCTGTGCGTCGTCATTTGCGGCCTACGATGCTCACTGCCTCGGCGGCCCCGTACTTCGTACAGCTGCGCTCCTCGGGCCAACGGGGGCGCCGAGCCTTCTTCCGCTCGCTACGGTTTTGTTAGGCGTTTTAATTGCGCTGGGCGAATCTTGCAAGGATACGCAAATCTTCGCCCACTTGCTGAACCTGGTGAAATTGCAAAGTGCGCTGCTGCTTGAGATCCGTCAATGCCGGCAAGGCAAACATGCCTTGCGCGTCGCCCAGCAAGGTGGGCGCCAGGTACACGAGCAATTCATCGACGCAGCCTTCGCGGATCAGCGAGCCGTTCAGCTTGGAGCCGGCCTCGACGTGGACTTCATTGATTTGCCGGCGTCCCAGTTCCAGCATCAGCGCGGCCAGGTCCACCTTGCCGGCCGCGTTCGGCAACAGGATGACTTCCGCGCCCAGCGCCTGCAGCTGCGCCTCTTTCTCCGGGTTGGCGACGGCCGCCACGATCCACGTGCCGCCCCCTTGCAGGATGCGCGCATCGAGGCTGATGTCGAGGCGGCTGTCGATGACGATGCGGCGCGGCTGGCGCGGCGTCTCGACGGCGCGCACGTTCAGTTGCGGATCGTCCGCCTTGACCGTGCCGATGCCTGTCAGGATGGCGCAGGCGCGCGCGCGCCAGGCGTGGCCGTCGGCGCGCGCCTGCGGCCCCGTGATCCACTGGCTCTGGCCATTGTGCAGGGCCGTCATGCCGTCCAGGCTGGCCGCCGTTTTCATGCGCACCCACGGCTTGCCGCGCTGCATGCGCGAAAAGAAGCCGATATTCATTTCATACGCCTCGTCCGCCAGCACGCCCGTCGTGACGGCGATGCCGGCCGCTTCCAGCTTGGCCAGCCCCTGCCCCGCCACCAGCGGGTTCGGGTCCGTCATGGCGGCCACGACGCGCCCCAGCCCCGCGCGCACGAGCGCGTCCGAGCACGGCGGCGTGCGGCCATGGTGATTGCACGGCTCCAGGGTGACGTAGGCCGTGGCGCCGCGCACGTCGTTGCCGCGCGCGGCCGCATTCGCCAGCGCCTGCACTTCGGCATGATCCTGCCCCGCCGCCTGCGTCACGCCGGCGCCGATCACCTGGCCATCCCTGACGATCACGCAGCCGATGCGGGGATTGGGCGAGGTCGTGTACAAGCCCCGCGCCGCCCATTCCAGCGCCAGGCGCATGCCATCGATATCATTGAGTATTTCCACAGGCTTAATCGCTTGAAGGTGAGTCATTAAAAAGGGTGGGTGCAGCGCCACGGACTGCACGGCGCGCTTTGTCAACCTGTCCCGCATCTCTGCCGGCGCCGCCGCAACCGGCGCGCGGACGCCGCCGGCCACCGCCTCGACGCGCCATGGCCTTGCACGGTGTGGCCAGGATGCCCGTCAAAAAAGCCCGGCTACCCGCGCCGGAACGGCATGGCAGCGGCAGCGGCCATCACCATCGGCCATCGGCCATCGGCGCGAGCTTGATGCACATCAACACGCACGGAGCGACACGCAGGGTTCACCGCGCCCATCCTAGCCGTCGGCCACGCCGCTGCAATTGGCCGCCTGCTGCTGCGGGTCACACACGCGCACCCTGCCCAGCATGTTGATTTTAATATGGCGCACCTGTTTTCCCAAAGCGAGGGACAAGGTGCCCCAGCGCGCCGCCAGGCTGTTGGTAGCGCTGCAACTGCGTCCTGCGCCATTGTAGGCGATATACAACGGTGCCGTGGCGGACGAAAACGCGAACTGGACCGTGATGCCGGCCGGCAGCGGTCCCTGGCGGAACAGCAGCTCGTCGTCGCCATCGTAGGCCAGGTTGGCATTCCGGTCGATGAAGACCAGCCAGCCCATGCGCCAGTCCATGCCGCCGGGGCCGGCCGGCACCAGCAGCACGCGCCGCCCCCGCGCCATCGCCTGCGCCCGCGTCAATTCGATGGCGGAAAACAGGTCCGTGGCCACCGCGCGCACCTGCTGGCGCGCCAGCACCTGCTGCAGGCTGGGCAAGGCAGCGGCCGCCAGCAGCGCCGCGATCGCCAGGACCGCCAGCATTTCCAGCAAGGTCAGTCCCGTGCCCCATGGCGGCCGGCGGGGCGGCGGGGCGCGGCAGGGGACGCTTGCACGCCGCCACCCGGCACCGTGTGCGCCCATGCCGGCCCTGCTGATGGGAAGCGGGCTGTGCATGGCTAGGGCCAGCAATGACTGGCCGGGCCGCTGCTGCCGCGCTGGCCCGTGCTGTCCAGCGACAGGACGCCGCACTCGGGATCGTGAAAGCGGACATCCACTTTCGGCGTGCCCGGCAAGGCGCGCAGCAGCACGCATTGCCCGATCGTCGACGCCGGACAGGCCAGCGCCTCGATTTCATAGGCGCTGGCGGCCGGACCGTCGCCGGACCACCAGGGAAACTGCTGCGCCTGCGACGGGTCCGACGCGGCGGAAAACGCCAGGTAGCGGTTGTTTTGCGAGTAATAGCGCTCCTGCTGCTGCATCAGCCGCAGCAGGCTTGCCTGGCCCTGCACCCGCTTGGCCCGCACGACATGGCCATGATAGGCGGGCACGGCCAGCGCCAGCAGCAGGCCCGCGATGGCCAGCGCGACCAGCAGTTCGATCAGGCTGAAGCCGGGCATGGCGGAAGTGCCACCGGCAGCCAGGCCGGCGGGACTGGGCAGGCGCGGCAACGCAAGCCGCTGCCGGGGTTGCCAGGGCTCCCTGCACGGCGGACTGCGCACCTGCCTGTACGCCAGCGCATGCGCCTGCCCGCGCGCCAGCCGGGACTGCCATCCGCAGCCGCACCACCATGCCATCATCCTCCGCCATGCCGTGCACATGTACCGCCCTCCCATCCGTTTGCCGCGTGGACGCCTGCTGCCCTGCTCACCCGCGGCGTCACTCGGCGCCCCACCCGCCACGCGCCGTGCCCCCTCCCACGCACCAGTGCCCCGCTGTGTCCTTATCCAGCCGCGGCGGCTCACGGCGCCTTCTTCTTCGCCGCCTCATGCAGTTCGCGCCAGTTCGCCACTTCCCGCCAGCTGAGACGCCGGGCGGGCAGCGGCGCACTGACGAGCTTGAAGCCGGGCAGCGGCCCGCCCGCCGTGCCAGGCAGGTCGGGCTGCACTACGGCCAGCGTCTTGCGCTCCCCGGCGCGGCCCGTCGGCGCGACGGCACCCACGCTGCTGCCCAATTCCAGTACCTGGGGCGGCGCCCGCGCCAGGCCATCGAGCAAGCGCCCCGTCACGGCTCCAGCCTGCACGAGGCCGCCACCGTCGGCGGCAAAGCCGCTCAGCACGTCGAGCGCATACAGGCGCGTGGCCGGCCTGGCGCAGGCATCGCGCCCCGGCAGGACGGTATTGAAGATCACCCGTCCCGCCGCCAGCACGGGGCTGGTGATGCTGCGTTCGCCCGTTTGCGCCACATCAAGGAAATCGACATACCAGCCGCGCACGGCCCCACTGCCCGTGTAGCGCACCTCGGCGCCATCGACGCGCACGCCCCCGTCCGCCGCATCCAGCCGGCGCGGCTCCAGGTCGGCCCGGCCCAGCGTGGGCGACCCTTCCTGCCCATCGTCATGCACGGCATAAAACGCCTGCGACAGGAAGGCGCCGGGCCAGGCATCGGCCGCCTCGACCAGCTTGCCCGTGCCGAACAGCAGCAGATAACCGCCGCCCCGCGCGTAAGCCACCTTGACCTGCTGCGTGACGGGCTGGCGCCGTCCCTGCCCGTCGCGCGCGACGAAAACCAGCTTGCGTCCCACGCCATCCTTCCACGGCGGACCGCCAGCCATCTCGAAGCGCCAGAGATTGCCCTGCAAGTCGCCCGCATACAGCCAGGCCAGCGCGCCATCCGTTCCCGGCACCAGCGCGGGCGGCCCCAGCGCCTGGGCAAGCGGCGCGGCATCGGTATCGACGCCATGGCCGCCATCGCCTGCGCCACCGCCGGCCACGGGCACTTTCAGGCGGAAATAATTGCTGCCCAGCAGCCAGGGTGCCCCGGGCGGCTTGTCCAGCGCCAGCAGGAAAATGGCGGCGGCCGATGCGGGTGCCGTCGTTTCCTTGCCATCGTCAGCGTAGTTGTTGTAGCCGCTGCTGACCACGGCAAAGTCGCGATAGGCCACGGCGCCATCCTTGCCGCCCATATTGATGCGGGCAAAGCCGGGCGGCGCGCGCACGTTGCCCATGAGCTTGTCGTCGCGGTCCGTAAATTCCCACAATGCCCCGTCCTGCGCAAAGCGGGCCGGGTCGGTGATGTCGAGCGCAAACACGCCCTGCGCCCCGCCGCCCATGCCGGATGCCAGCACCGTCTTCCAGCGCCCCGCGGCCAGGACTTCCGCCGTGGCGACGGCCCCGTCCAGCAACGGTCCGGGGCTGTAGTGAGTGCTTGCAGCCGCCGCCGCGGCGCGCAGCAGGGCTTGCGGCAGATAGGCAAACAGTTCGCTCCCCGTGCGCGCATCGAAGGCATGCAGCAAGCCGTCATTGGCGCCCAGGTACAGCATTTTTCGCCGCTGTTGCAGGGCCTTGCGGTGCGCGCCATAGCCGGCACCGGGCATGCCTGGCGCGGGTGCGCCGACGTAGACAAGGTTGCCATGCGGCGCCGCGCCCAGGCTGCCCGAACGGCGCCGCAGGACGCCGCCCGGCTGGCCCGCTTCGTCCGTCCGCTTGCCCAGCAGATACGCCAGCCGCCGCTCGCCCTGGCCATCGCCGCCGTCGAACGCTACCCGCTGCGCCGTCGACAGGGCTTGCCACGCCAGCGGCATCAGGGCGCCCCCGGTGCCGGGCGTGTACACGGGACGCAGGGCCGCGGGCGCCGTTGCCGCCACTTCCCCCGTTTGCCACCACATCTTGCCGCTGGCCAGGCCGCCATCGCCGCCGACGGCCAGCCCGCTGCGCGACAGGCTCATGCCGCCGTCGGCCAGGCGCAGCTGCGTGTGAAACCAGTATGCCTCTTCCGTACCGTTGGCCAGCGCTGCCAGCGCAGGACCGGGCAGCGTCAGCGCGTCCGTGCCCTGGTCCGCCGCCGCGAAGGCGGCGCGCAAGCCCGCGACGAGGGCGGGCGGATCGCTGCCGGGCAAGTAATGGGCGGGCCGGCGCCCGTCCATGCTCCATTCCGCCAGCGCGCTGCCGGTGGTGCTCCGGAAGGGATTGGCGTCGCCGTTGGCATCCTGGAAACCGCCATACTTGGCCGTCAGCAGCAAGGGCGTGACGTCCGGCGCGGCCGCCGGATCGCCCTGGCGCAAGTCGCCCGCATAGTGGTCGACCATCGGCGCACCGGCGCTCCTGCCGGGACGCAGGACCTGCACGTGCGACCAGTACGCCAGGCCGGCCGCATGGTAGCTGGCGCTGCCCGTGGCTTCGGCCAGCAGTTCCAGTCCGGCCAGGGCGGGAAGCGGTGCGGGATTGCCCTGGCCGCCGTCGCTTTCCAGCTTGCCCACGGCGCGCGTCCAGGCCATCGCGTCCAGCGGCGGCGGCGCAAACCCATCCACGGCGCGCGCACGGTCGTTGCCGCCGCCAGGCGCGGGGTGGACGGGCACGTTGCCGGGCACGTAGCGGTCGCCCGCCAGGCCCGCATCGCCGAGGCTGACGACGACCTGGCGCTGGCAGCTGGCCGCCTGCGGATCGCTCCACAGGGTGGCGACCGGCAAGCCCTCGTCCATGGCAGGCGGGGACGTCGCCGGCGGCACCACGGGACTGGCCTGCCGTCCCTGCAGGTAGCGCAGCGATTCGTACAGCAGTTCGGCCAGCGGCGCCGCTCCCGCATAGGCGCCGGGACGCCCGGCATTGCTGCGCCCCAGGCCATTGATGTAAGCGGTCACCCCGCCGCCATGCGCCGCATACACGCCATTGACGGGATTCCACTCGGCGTCGGCATTGTCTTGCGGCACAAAATCGGGTGCCATCCAGCGCTGCGCTCCCGCGTGGTGCAACGGGGCGCGCAGCACGCCGCCATACGCCTGAGCCGTGCCGGCCGGCTTGCCGTTCAGGTGGCCGAACACGCCCACGCGCACCCTGCCGCCATGGCGCTGGATGGCGCCCACCGGCTTGTAGTTCTTGCCATACGCCAGGCACAAGTCGTCGCGCAGCGGTCCCTCGTCCCCATCGCATACCCGCACGCGCGCCAGGAACACGCCGTGCGCGCCGGCGGCGCCGGGAGCGTCGCAGCTGCCGCCCGCGGGCAAGCTGCCATCGCCGAACAGCAGGCGGTTACGGCAGGAAACGATGGACAATTGCCCCAGCGCAAATGGCGTTGCGGCCGCGACGCCCTCGCGCAGCACCTTGCGCGGGAAGAACACGGGATGGGCGAAGAAATCGGGCCCGGCGCCGCCATCGGGCAGATAGGCGCGCTGCAGCACCGTCCTGCGCACTTCGTCGATGACACGGTCGCCGCCCGTCAAGGCATAGCGGACGAGGTCGAGCATGCTGGTGCTGGCCCAGTTGAGAAAGTTGCCGCTAAAACTATCCCCGCCACAGCCATGCAGCGCGTCTGCCTGCTTCAGCACGGAGAAGTAAGCGGTCGCTACGCGCAAGTCGGGCTGCAGGGCGCCGCCCTTGCCGAGATACGGATAGCTGTAGCACATGCGCGCATGAAAGTAGCCCGCGTACTCGCGCTGCGGCGCATAGTCGCCGCCATGGGCCGCCGCGGCCGCCGCATGCGTGAGCGACAGGTTGAGCAGCAGGTTCGGCGGGACGCGCGCGCCGCGCAGGCCCACGTCGGCACGCTCCAGGGCCACGGTCGGCGTGGCGGCCGGCAGCGCGCGGCCGGCCAGGCAGCCCAGGCACAACAGCGGCAACACCAGCCAGGCCCGGCCGGCGCGCCGCACGCCGGAGCGCGGCATCTTCATGGCACCGCCCCGGCCGTCTGCTTGCGGTAGTAGCTTTGCAGCACCACCTGCGTGCCGTCCTGCGCGCCGAACCCGATGGCCGTGATGCGGTACACATAGTTTTCCGTGGCGAGGCTGCCGGCCGCCGGCCCCGCCTCTTCGCCCGGCGCATGAAATGGCAGCAACTCGATGATGTAGCGGGGCCGGCGCGCGGGCAGCAAGCCCTGCCCCGTCTGCATGGCCGCGCCCGTAAACTGGCCATACGGCACCGAGCGGCTGGCGCCGCCGGCCGATTCGGCCGCATCCAGCTCCATGGCCAGCCACAGGGCCGGCGCGCCCTTGGCTGCGGGCAGGCACAAGCCCAGCTCATTTCCCTGGCCGCAAGCCTGCGCGAAGCCCGCCGCACTGCCCGGCGCGAACAGGCCGCTGCGTCCGGGCGCGCCGGGCAAGCCTTCGATATCGTTCTGCGCATCCATCAACGCCTCCTCCGCCGCCTGGAAGGCGACATGCCGGTCACGCGCGCCGCGCGCCGCCTTCTCTGCCTGCAAGGCCATCTGCGCCGCCGACACGCCCAGCAGCAGGATCACGACCAGCAGGCACAGCACGTACACGAGGGTCGCGCCACACATGCGCACGGACGCGGCCCGTCGGCGGACAGGGGCAGGCATCGCCTAGTCCGGCCCGTTGCGCAGCATGATGCTCGTTTGCACGATCTGCCGCCGTCGTCCCTGCAGGGCGGGCGGAAAAGCCGTCCGCAGCACGCGCGCGCCCGGGTCGCCGGCGCCCTGCGCCTCGACATACGCCTTGCCGAACAGGTCGAACTGCGCCGGTCCCAGGTCATCGGATTTGCCCGCCGCGCCCGCCTCTCCATGCAGCAGCAGCGCCACGCGCACGCCGGCGATGCGCTTCCAGTGCGTGCGGCGGTGAAAGTCGCGCTGCCGTTCGGCCGCCGTCTCGCCCACCAGCAGCAGCGCCGCGTCGGCGGCATCGAGCAAGCTGGCATTGACGTACAGGTTGGCCACGCCATCGGGCGGCGTATCCGTATCGAGGCCATACAGCACCTGGAAGCCGTCGACGCCGCGGATGATGGCATCCGCTCCCCAGCCGTTCGCGCCACGGTATTTGCAGCGCAATTCGCCCTCGCCATCGGCGCCCTGCGCCACGTAGAAAATGCTCCAGCCCCGCTGCGCCTCGGTGTGCGCGGCGCCCACGCCGAAGCCGGCGCAATTGAGGACGGAACCGTCGCCGCCCTCGTCCGCGCCGGCACCGTCGTAGCGCAAGGCCAGCACGTCGCTGCCATGCATGACGTCGGGCAAGGCCTGGCCGATACCCTCGCTGTTCTTGCCCAGGCCATGCGCGTCGAGCCCGGCGATATTGGCGCTGTCTTCGCTGGCGTGAAACAGCGGCGCGGCATCGCCGTCCCAGTTAACGTACGCCGTCTGGCGCACGGCGCGGGCGATGGCGTCGAGCGCATAGCGGCCGTTGTCGTCCAGGCGCGCGCCGGCCGACTGCTCCGCATAACTGCTGCTCGCCGCCAGCAGCACGGCGCTGGCGGCGAGCAGCAGCAAGGCGCCAACCGCCATGGCCACCAGCAATTCAACCAGGCCCATGCCCCGACGCCAGCTGGCTCCCGCGCCCCGCATGCCGTTCATGGACCGCCTCCGCCCAGCTGCAGCAGCAGTTTGGGGGGCGCTTCGCCCGCCCCGTTCACGGCGGGCTGGCCGTCGGGCTGGCGGCCGCGCCAGCCCAGCTTGATGACGATGGGCGCCCCCTTGCCGCCGCTGCAAGCCCAGTCCGGCCCCTGGGCGGCGGCATTCCACGCCGCCATGTCGCGGCAGATGTGCAGGCGGGCGCCGGGCAAGCCCGCATGCAGCTGCTGCTTCCATTCGGCGATATCGAATTGCGCCAGCTGCGCCGCGCCGCAGGCGCCGGCACCGAAGCAGCCGGGCGCGCCGCCGTCCTGCGCTGGGGTACCATCCGGCGCCGCTTCGTAGGCCACGCCCAGGTAGGGATTGCCGGCGTCGGGACCTTCCATGAGTGCGCTGTTGGCGCGCATGCGTTCGGCCATGCCGGCGGCCAGTTGCGCGGCGGCCGACAGCAGCGCCGATTCATGGCGCGCGCGCAGGGAGGTCAGCTGCAAAATGCTGGCGCCGAGCAAGCCCAGCGCCAGTAGCAGCAGCGACACCAGCACCTCGACGAGGGAACTGCCATCCATGGATCCACGCGCACTGCCGTGCATGACGTCCTCCTGCAAATTGCGCCGCGCGAAAGCACGACCCAGCTACACGATAGGCGCGCGCCGAAACGCGGGCATGAGGCAGCGCAAACGTCGCGGCGAAAAGGCGGAAAATCAGAAAAAAGCGGGGAAAAAAACGCGCCGGGATTGATCAGGCGGCTTGCCAGGCGAGCGCTGGCGTGGTGGTGCGGGACGCTCCATCAGTCCCGCTGGCGGCAGGCAACGGCGGGGAGCCTCAGGGCTTGCGCGCCTGCCCCACTTCGGCGATCGCATCCTGGAATTCGGCCAGGTCTTCGAAATTCTTGTACACGGAGGCGAAGCGGATATACGCGATCTTGTCCAGGCGCTTGAGTTCCTGCATGACGAGTTCGCCGATATAGCCGGAATCGACTTCACGCAAACCGCTCGTCAGCAGTTTTTCCTGGATGGAGGCGATGGCGGTATCCACGGAGGCGGCCGCGACGGGACGCTTGCGCAAGGCCAGCATCAAACTGCCGCGCAACTTATCCGCAGCGAACTCCGTCCGGCTGCCATTCTTTTTGACGACGGCCGGCATGATAAGTTCAATGCGCTCATAGGTCGTGAAACGCTTGTCGCATTGGCTGCAGCGGCGCCGGCGCCGGATGGCATCCCCTTCCTCCGATACGCGCGTATCGAGAACCTGGGTGTCGCCGTGCTGGCAGAATGGACATTTCATGGGCTGGCTACAACTTTATAGTAATAATTACGGGAAATCGCCGCCCTTAAGCAAAAGGCGCCCGAATCACTCCGGGCGCCCTGGGGCACGAAGGAATGTGTCATACAGAATCTTACTCCGTATGACACATTCTGGACAAATAATTATGCTGCGTACACAGGGTGCGCGTCGGCCAGCACTTTCACGGCCGCTTTCACGCGCTCGATGGTGGCGGCGTCATGCGGGTTGTCCAGCACGTCGGCGATCAGGTTGCCCACTTCTTCCGCTTGCGCTTCCTTGAAGCCGCGCGTCGTCATGGCCGGGCTGCCCAGGCGGATGCCCGAGGTGACGAACGGTTTTTGCGGGTCGTTCGGGATGCCGTTCTTGTTGCAGGTGATGTGCGCGGAACCGAGGATGGCTTCGGCTTCCTTGCCCGTCAGGTTCTTGGCGCGCAGGTCGACCAGCATGACGTGCGATTCCGTGCCGCCGGAAACGATGCGCAGGCCGCGCTTGATCAGGGTTTTTGCCAGCACGTCGGCGTTCTTGACCACTTGCTTCTGGTATTCGACGAATTCAGGGCTCAGCGCTTCCTTGAAGGCGACGGCCTTGCCGGCGATCACGTGCATCAGCGGGCCGCCCTGGATGCCGGGGAAGATGGCCGAGTTGATGGCTTTTTCGTGTTCGGCCTTCATCAGGATGATGCCGCCGCGCGGGCCGCGCAGCGATTTGTGCGTGGTCGAGGTGACGAAGTCGGCGAACGGCACCGGGTTCGGGTACAGGCCGGCGGCGATCAGGCCCGCGTAGTGGGCCATGTCGACCATGAAGTAGGCGCCCACTTCCTTGGCGATCTTGCTGAAACGCTCGAAGTCGATCTTTTTCGAGAAGGCCGATGCGCCGGCGATGATCAGCTTGGGCTTGCGTTCGCGGGCCAGGCGTTCCATGGCTTCGTAGTCGATGTCTTCTTCCGCCGTCAAGCCGTACGAGACGACGTCGAACCACTTGCCGGACATGTTCAGCGGCATGCCGTGGGTCAGGTGGCCGCCTTCGGCCAGCGACATGCCCATGATCAGGTCGCCCGGTTTCAGCATGGCGAAGAACACGCCCTGGTTCGCCTGCGAACCCGAGTTCGGCTGCACGTTGGCGCATTCGGCGCCGAACAGCTGTTTCACGCGGTCGATGGCCAGTTGCTCGGCCACGTCGACGTATTCGCAGCCGCCGTAGTAGCGCTTGCCTGGATAGCCTTCGGCATACTTGTTCGTCAGCTGCGAGCCTTGCGCTTCCATTACGGCTGGCGACGTGTAGTTTTCCGACGCGATCAGTTCGATATGGTCGTGCTGGCGCGTATTTTCTTTCTGGATGACGGCGAACAATTCAGGATCGACGTTGGCGAGGGTGTGATCTTTTGCAAACATGTAAAAACTCCAAGTATGAGGGTGCTTGTACTGGCAGGTTGGATCGAATGAGGGGAGCCGGCGTTAAGTGAATAACAACATTGGACAGGCAGCCTCTTCGTGCTTTTCCATAGTGGCTACCCAGGCGAACGGCGGATGAAAAATCTCACGTTTCCCGGTGGGTGCCCACCTTTCGCCGGCAAGACGACCGCCACATCGTGGGGATCGCTCCGACTTTTCGCCAGTCACGTGAGACGTAATGGAAATCAAATTGTAAGTTAAGTGCCCAAATTGAGCAAGGAATGCAGCGCTGCGGCTATAATCGCCGCGCGCTGCAGCCGCCCGGGCGCGCCACGGTCCATGCCCGGGGTGAGGACGCCCGTTCTTAAGCTGAACTTAAACCTGGCCAGGGCATGTAAGCGTATGTTACGAAGCTTGCCATCGCGCACCCCGGATCTACAATGCTGCGGTGCAACTTGCATGCTGCTTTTACATGGCTTTCCAGCAAGCGCCTTAAGTCACAACAAGAAAAATCGCGTAAAATGTTGCTCAATCTCACTACTGGCGCAATAAACATGCCTTCAGTCTTTACCTGGAACGTACGTGTCTACTATGAAGACACCGACGCCGGCGGCATCGTCTATTACGCGAACTACCTGAAATTCTTCGAGCGCGCACGCACCGAATGGCTGCGCGCCATTGACGTGGGCCAGCAGGAATTGCTGCAAACGCACGACGCGATGTTCGTTGTCAAAAGCGTCAACGCCGACTATCATGCGCCAGCCAGGCTCGATGACACGTTAAGATTAACCCTGAGCATAGAAAAGATGGGGCGCGCCTCCATCGTTTTCCTGCAACAAGCCTGGTGCGGCGACAGCCTGCTCAACACGGCCCGCGTCAAGATCGGCTGCGTCGACTCAAGCATGCGCCCGCGCGCCGTGCCCGATGCCGTGGCGGCCCGCATGCGCGCCGCCTGAGCCCCACCCCGCCACCCCGGACAATTCACCCAACAGACTGCCAGCCAATGAACGTTACACAAGATCTTTCTTTCCTCGCGCTCATCACCAATGCCCACCTGATCGTGCAACTGATCATGGCCCTGCTGTTGCTGATCTCCCTGACCAGCTGGACCTATATTTTCCGCAAGATGTTTGCCGTGCGCCAGGCGCGCAAGCAGACCATCGAATTCGAACGCAGCTTCTGGGCCGGCGGCAACCTGCATGCGCTGCATCAAAGCGCCAGCGGCAACCGCGACCAGAGCGGCGCGCTGGCCCGCATCTTTGACGCCGGCATGGGCGAATTCATCAAGGGCAAGGCGTCCTACGGTTCGCGCGACGCGCTGGACGTCGGCGCCGTGCTCGACGGTGCCCGCCGCGCCATGCGCGCCGCCTTCCAGCGCGAAATGGATGCGCTCGAATCGCACCTGGCCTTCCTCGCCTCCGTCGGCTCCGTCTCGCCGTACATCGGCCTGCTGGGCACGGTATGGGGCATCATGAACGCCTTCCGCGGCCTGGCCAACGTGCAGCAAGCCACCCTGGCCGCCGTCGCGCCCGGCATTGCCGAAGCGCTGATCGCCACCGCCATCGGCCTGTTCGCGGCGATTCCCGCCGTCGTCGCCTACAACCGTTTCTCGCACGACATCGACCGCCTGGCGATCCGCTTCGAAAGCTTCGTCGAGGAATTCTCCAACATCTTGCAGCGCCAGTCGCGCTAAGGGGGAGCACTGCCCATGGGTTCCTCATTCAATAGCGGCGGCATGCGCGGCGGCCGCGGCCGCAAGTTCAAGTCGGAAATCAACGTCGTGCCGTACATCGACGTGATGCTGGTGCTCTTGATCATTTTCATGGTGATGCCGTCGTCGAACAATCCCAGCGTGGTGAACCTGCCCAACGCGGAAAAGACGGCGAAACCGCCCGATGACTATATCCAGATCGTGCTGAAGCCAAATGGTTCGCTGTCGATCGGCCTGATCGGCAAGGACCAGCTGGCGCCGGAAACGGAACCGAACCGCGACGCCCTGCTGCGCAAGCTGCGCGGCTTGCACGAAAGCAATCCCGAGTATCCCGTGATGATCGCGGGCGACAAGGACAGCAAGTACGACGACGTGATCCAGCTCATTTCGGAAGCGAAGAAGATGGGCATTACCCGCGTCGGCCTGGCCACCAAGTAGGCGCACCACCGTATATCCGGACTTGACCGTTTTTAGATAGACTAGACTTTGCAGACCAAACCAATCGACCATGTACTCGGCAAGCCCTACAGCGTGCCGCGCGAACGCAGCCGCTGGCCCTCGCTGGGCCTGGCGCTGGCGATGCACCTTGGCCTGCTGTTTTTCCTGTGGGTAGGCGTACACTGGCAAAGCACGGAGCCGGTCGCCGTGGAAGCGGAAGTGTGGGACATGCAGGTGCAGACGGCCGCGCCGGCGCCCGAAGTGACTACCGAGCCGGAACCGACGCCGGCCCCGCCGCCGGAGCCGGAAGTGGAGCAGCCCGCCCCGCCGCCACCGCCGCCCGTGGCCGCGCCCGAGCCGAAGGTCGACCTGCGCGAGGCGGAAATCGCCCTCGAACGCAAGAAGGCCAAGCTGAAGGAAGAAAAAGAGAAAGCGGCAGCGGAAGAACGCCGCAAGCAGGAACAGAAGAAGGAACGCGAGGAAGAAAAGCGCGAACTGGAGAAACAGAAGCAGAAAGAGAAAGAAAAGGCCGAGAAGCTGGAAAAAGAGAAGGCTGACAAGCTAGAAAAAGCCAAGCTCGAAAAAGAGAAAGAAAAAGCGCAAGAAAAAGCCGAGAAGGAACTGGCGGACAAGAAAGCGGCGGCGGAAAAAGCCGCCAAGGCGAAAAAAGCGGCGGAAGAGAAAAAAGCCGCCGACAAGGCACGCGCCGCCGAGATGAGCCGCATCACGGGCGCCGTCGGCACGGGCACGACGGGCACGGCCGCGAAAGCGACCGCGCCCCGCAAGGACAGCGGCTATGTCGCTGCCCTGACGAGCAAGATCAAGGGCAACCTCGCGTACAGCGGCAGCACGGACGTGCCGGGCAACCCGCGCGCCGTGTTCAAGATCGAGCAATTGCCAACTGGGGAAATTATTTCGGTCCGAAAGATAAAAAGTAGCGGACTGCCGGCGTATGACAGCGCGGTGGAAAACGCCATTAATAAATCGTCGCCACTGCCGAAGAAAAAAGACGGCACCGTGGAACGCGAGATTGAACTCATATTCGAGATGAAGGATTTGCCTAAATGATGACCATGAAAAAAATGAGCTATGTCGTGCTCTGCGCCGGCTTGCTGCTCGGCGCCACCAGCGCCCAGGCGCAGCTGCGCGTGGAAATTACCGGTATCGGCAGCAACCAGATCCCTGTCGCCATCGCCAATTTCGTCAATGAGTCGGCGGCGCCGCAGCCGCTGTCGTCCATCATCAAGGCCGATTTGACGCGCAGCGGCGTCTTCAAGCTGATCGATGCCGATACGGCCATCGCGGAAACGGCGCCCGTCAGCTACGACCAGTGGAAAGCGCGCGGCGCCGACGCGCTGGCCGCCGGCAGCGTGCAGACCATGGCCGACGGCCGCCTGGACGTGCGCTACAAGCTGTTCGACACCATCAAGGGTACGCAGCTGTCGAGCATGAACAATGCGGCCGCGCCGCAGTTCAACCGCCTGCTGGCGCACAAGATCGCCGATGACATCTATGAAAAGCTGACGGGCACCAAGGGCGCGTTTTCCACGCGCATCGCCTACGTCACGCAATCGGGGCGCGAATACCGCCTGGAAGTGGCCGACGCCGATGGCGAAGGCATCCAGGTCGCCCTGCGTTCGCACGAGCCGATCATTTCGCCCGCCTGGTCGCCGGACGGCACCAAGGTGGCCTATGTGTCGTTTGAAAAACGCAAGCCCATCGTCTACGTGCAAAACCTGGTGACGCGCCAGCGCACCATCGTGTCGAACGAAAAAGGCAGCAACTCGGCGCCCAGCTGGAGCCCGGACGGCACGCGCCTGGCCGTGGCCCTGTCGCGCGACGGCCATACCCAGGTCTACATCATGAACGCCGATGGCAGCGGCCTGCGCCGCCTGTCCACCAGCAGCGGCATCGATACGGAACCGCAATTCTCGGCCGATGGCCAGAGCATTTACTTCACCAGCGACCGCAGCGGCGGACCACAAATCTACCGCATGCCACTCAACGGCGGCGAAGCCAAGCGCGTGACGTTTGGCGGCTCCTACAACACCAGCCCGCGGATTTCACCCGACGGGAAGACACTCGCTTATATTTCCCGTCGCGACGGCAATTTCCAGCTCTACGCGCTTGACCTGGCTAGTGGCCAGGACCTGCGCCTGTCGGACACCGCCAACGACGAATCACCGAGCTTTTCGCCCAACGGGAAATATATCATGTACGCGACCGAATCCGGACGACGCAAGTCGTTGGCGGTGGTTTCGGTGGATGGCCGCGTCAAGCAGCGTCTGACCACGCAAGCTGGCAATATCAAGGAGCCCACCTGGGGTCCTTTCATGAAGTAATGCAGTACGTTTTACCTTAACCACGACCCGGAGAATAAAAATGAGTAACTTTAAAAGTTTAGCTTTCATCGCAGCTACTGCAGCCCTGTTGTCGGCTTGCAGCACCCCTGTCAAACTGGCAGAAACCCCAGTCGTCGAGCGCGCTCCTGAAAAAACCGCGCCTCCAGCAGCCGACACGCGCGAAGTCAACACCGTCGTCGCTGAAGTCGTCGATCCGCTGAACGATCCAAAAGGCGTGCTGGCCAACCGCAGCGTGTACTTCGATTTCGACAAATACGTCGTGCGTGAATCGGAAACGCCAGTGGTGCAAAACCACGCCGCTTACCTGGTGAAGACCCCGTCGCGCAAAGTCATCATCCAAGGCAACACCGATGATCGCGGCGGCGCCGAGTACAACCTGGCCCTGGGCCAGAAACGTGCCGAAGCCGTGCGCAAGTCGATGGCCGCCCTGGGCGTGTCCGACAGCCAGATGGAAGCTGTGTCCTTCGGCAAGGAAAAGCCTAAGGCTCAAGGCAACAACGAAGCAGCATGGGCAGAAAACCGCCGCGCTGACATCGTTTATTGATGTACAGCGGTAGGCGCAGCAAGATAGACGCTTACCTAACTGGCCAGTCATAGGCATAATAATGGGGCGCAGCGCGGTGGTTCACCGCCCGGCGCCCCGTTTGCATGTATGCGTAACTTTTGAAAGCCCGACCCATGATGACATTCTCGAAAGCCGGCGTCGCCGCCGCCCTGCTGGCCGCTTTTGCCACCCTGCCCCTGCATGCCAACGCAGCCCTGTTCGACGACGACGAAGCACGCAAGGCCATCCTGGAGCTGCGCTCGAAAGTCGACGCACTGGCACGCGACATGAACAGCCGCATCGACACCAAGGCGGACAAGACGAGCACCTTGAGCCTGCTCAACCAGCACGACCAGACCATGCAGGAGATCGCCCGCCTGCGGGGCCAGATCGAAGTGCTGGGCAATGACCTGGCGAATGCGCAAAAGCGCCAGAAGGATTTCTACACCGACCTCGACGCGCGCCTGCGCAAGCTCGAACCGCGCCAGGTCACCATCGACGGCCAGGAAGCGGCCGTCGGCGTGTCCGAGCAAAGCTCGTACGAAGCGGCGCTGGCCCTGTTCAAGTCGGGCGACTACAAGGGCGCCGCCACGGCGCTGGACGCCTTCGTCAAGCGCTATCCGGAGTCGGCCTACGCGGCCAATGCGCAATACTGGCTCGGCAACGCGTATTACGCCCAGCGCGACTGCAAGAGCGCCATCAGCGCCCAGCAAGCCGTCGTGAAGAACTACCCGGACAGCCCGAAGGCGGCCGACGCCATGCTCAACATCGCCAGCTGCTACACGGAGATGAAGGACAAGGCCAACACCACCAAGACCCTGAACGCCCTGATCTCGCGCTATCCGGACTCCAGCGCCGCCCAGACGGCCAAGGAACGGGCCGGCAAAAAGTAAAAGCGGGGAAAAAGTTGCCCGTTAGGTTTGACAGAATCCCGGGCACCCCCTATAATCTTTCTTCTTCGGGTCGTTAGCTCAGCTGGTAGAGCAGCGGACTTTTAATCCGTTGGTCGCAGGTTCGAATCCCGCACGGCCTACCACGAATACGCAGTACTGATCTGCTTGCGAGTTGTTATAGCAAGCATTTTTTTACGGCACAGTGTTACCGAAGTTGTTGTAAAAAGTTTTTGGGTCGTTAGCTCAGCTGGTAGAGCAGCGGACTTTTAATCCGTTGGTCGCAGGTTCGAATCCCGCACGGCCTACCAAATACTTCAGAGAAGCCAACCGTTCGCGGTTGGCTTTTTTGTTTTGCGGCCGCATTGGGGCCTTTGCCAACTCCCGCTGGCAAAGGCCGTGCACGCTTACTCCCTGCCGGGAATATCGGCGTTATGGAATCTGCTCATGCCCACCACGCGCGTGTCGCTGTCGGCGTAGCTCAGCTCGACCGTGTCGCCGGGCCGGGTCAGCACCAGCTCTTCGGACAGGTCCGAACTGCCCGTGAAGATGGTGCCTAGCGTCTTGTCGCCCGCGGCGATGGTGATGTAATACATGGTCTGGCTGTTCCTGAATTCGGCGGCGATGCGCACGACCGTGCCCTTGAGCGCCACCTCGCGTGCTTCGGTGCCGATGTCGGCCGCCACGCGGTTGCTCGAGCGTTTCGACTGATAGCTGCGCAAGGTGGCGTTCAGCGTGTCGGCCACGCCGATGACCTGGTTGTTGCGCATGTCGACCATGCCGAAGGCGCGCGAAACGCCCTGCACGTCGCGCAGCGCCATCACATAGGTGGGCGCGCCATTGACGAGGAAGGGCAGCGGATTGGTTGCCTTGTAGTGCTTTTCGGGATTCACATTTTCCACCGCATGGGCCGCGGTGGCCTGCGACACGGACGGCACCTTGAACCAGCGCACGGCCTTGGTGCGGGAATCGACAAAGTAAAAGCCGGACAAGCCGTTGTTCTTGCCTTTCGACGTCATGCCGCCCACCCAGTACGGACGCTGGTCGGAACCGTAGACCAGGTCGAGCATGCCGTCCACGCGCAGGCGCCCTTCATTGTTCAGGTTGATAAAGCCGTGCACGTATTCGCCGCGGTCCTGCATTTGCTCGAGAATGAATTCCTCGGCCTGGATGCGGTCCACCCAGGCCGGTTCTGCACCCATCTTGTAGCGCCGCACTTCGCCCGTGACGGCATTGACGGTGATGATGCCGCTCGACTCGCTGCCCGAGAAGCCCACCTTGTGCTCGTACACCGTGCCGACGTAGTACGGCACGCCGCTGTCATCAATTTCCGGCTCGAAATCCGTCAGGCCGACCCTGGTGTTGCCCGACAGATAAGCGTGCCGCTCCACGTAGTCGCCGAAATAGCCGGACTGCAGATAGCGCATCTTCAGGGGCTTGCCCTCGAGCTCCATGACCAGCCGCACATCGGCCGGATCATGCGCCGACACCACCAGATAGCCGGGCGTGGCGCCATCCGCGAACCATTTGAAGAAGCCGCTGTGCTCGAGGAAGGCCACCCAGACGAGCTTGCCATTGACCAGCTGCTTCACCGGCGTGCCGACGGCCACCTGGGAACCGAGCGAGGCGATTTCCGACAGGCGCTTTTGCATGGCCTGCAAGGCCATGTCCTGCGACACGAGCGGCGCTTGTTCGATATCAATGGGCGGCAATGCATCGTGGAAATTCGCCGGCGCTTCCGCCCCCAGCATCTTGTAGTACGCGTTCGCGTGCAGCAATGGCGCGCTGGTGAGGAAAACAATGGCGCCAAAGAGCGCGGCCAGGACCACGTAGGCGGCGGTGAACTCCTTGCGGCCCGCCAGCGCAACGGCCGGCAAGGCCGCGATCAAGGCGATGACATAGATGCCGGCGAAATCGAATGCCAGCGTCGGGGCCTGGAAATAGCCCAGCGCCAGCAACAGCAAAAGAGAGAGCACCAGGCCGGCGATGCGCAAGGGACGGCGGTATGAGGCGTGGCTTCTTATGATCATTTTTAGATACGGGCGTGATTGAACGGAGCTTGACTGTTGTCAATCCCGATAGCATAGCATCTTGATCACTTTTTATGTGCCGTCAGGCAACACGCCGGCCGCCGGCGACGCCTCGGGCCAGGCCCCGCGCTCAGCCCAGTACGGGGCGCATGCGCAAGTGCGCCACGGCCAGCGGCACGACCCGCCCCAGCGGCACCTCCACCCAGCGGTAAAACGCGGCCCCGGCCAGCAGGCTGGCGCTCCAGGCCGTCAGCATGCCCAGCGCCTGCCAGGCCGGTTCGAGCGGCACGTAGGCGGTGAACAGCGCATTCACCAGCAGGCTGACGGGAAAGTGCACGAGGAAGATGGCGTACGAAATGCGGCCCAGAGTGTTGACGATGTTCCACGCGCGGCCTTGGGAAGGCGTGCGGGCGCGGCCGAACAGGATCAGGGCGCAGGCGACGACCAGCGCCAGGGCAATGCGGCTGCGGTAGTCGATGGCCAGCCCCAGCAGGACGGGCACCGCCATCATGCACATCAGCGCAGTGATGGCGCCGGGCTTGCGGGCTGGATCGCCGGCCCACCAGGCCAGCATGCCCAGACCATAGCTGCCAAAGAAGTACGGCGCCCAGTTGTCCCAATCCGCATCCAGGTTGAAATACAGCAGGGAAAAGGTGATGCCGGCGCTAACCGCCAGCGGCATCAGCCAGGGCAGCGCCCGCCGGCCCGCCAGCATGCCACCCAGCCATAGCAGCAGCACGGTCAGCATATACAGCTGGAAATCGATGGCCACGTACCAGGCGCCGGCCGACAGCGATTCATAGCCCAGCACGCCATGCAGCAGCAGGGCATGGGCGCTCAGCTGGCCCAGGGTGACGGCGGCCGACATGGAATCGTGCAGCATCCAGATGCCCGCCACGGGCGTCAGCACGGCGGCGAGCAGGGTGGCTGCCAGGAACGGCGGCGCCAGCTTGGCATAGCGGCGCCAGATCGCTTGCGCGGGATAAGCCATGCCGGGGCGGGCGGCAGGCGAGAGGGACTTGGCGGCGAGGAAGCCGCCGATGACGAGGAACACTTGCACGGCAATGCGCGCGTTGCCGCCCAGCCAGTCCAGCACCTCGGGCCACAGGGGCTGGACGTAGTCGGACATGGGGCCGTAGAACGCCAGGTGGTGCAGCACGATCAGCTGCGCCGCGCCTGCCTTCAATACATTGATCCAGCCAAACTGCGGACGAGGTGCCAGGTCCGCCTGTGATACCGCTGCTGCTGCCGTCATTCCCTATCCTTGCCGTGCCAGGCAGTGTCGCCAGCCCATCGCGCAAGGGGTACGCGGCCGGGGATCTACCAAAAGGCCGATATCATAGCCGAGGCTGGCAAATGGCGTGGCGGCAATGCCGCGTAGAAATGAATTCTCGACTGCGCCGCAGTCCTGCCCTGACGCCTACGCCTGCGGCTGCTGCGCGAGGATGGCATCGAGCAGGCCGGGGAAACGGCTGTCGATATCGGCGCGGCGCAGGGTATTCATGTGCGTCGTGCCCACGTTTTCCGTGCACACCAGGCCCGCTTCGCGCAAGACCTTGAAGTGGTGCGAGACGGTCGATTTCGGCCGTCCGCCATCGAGGTCGCCGCAGGCGGCCGCCTCGACTCTAGCCAGGTGGCGCACGATGTCGAGGCGGATGGAATCGCTGAGGGCATACAGCACGCGCTCGAGGACGAATTCGCTGGCGGAAGGATGTTTGTGTGGACGCATGAGCAGAATCATACCGCATCGGCTATACTAATTCCATTCTTCGAATATTTACGAACTACCGAATCTGTAGCCTCGCCCTACTCACCACCCAACCATAAAGGCCACCATGTCCGCCCTCTTCCAGCCCTACACCCTCAAAGGCATCACCCTGCGCAACCGCATCGCCGTGCCGCCCATGTGCCAGTACATGGCCGTCGACGGTGCACCCAACGACTGGCATCTGTCGCATTACGCGGGCATGGCGCGCGGCGGCGCGGGCCTGGTGATCGTCGAGGCAACGGCCGTGGCGCCCGAAGGCCGCATCACGCCCGGCTGCACGGGCATCTGGAATGATGATCTGGCGCAAGCCTTCGTGCCTGTCGTAAAAGCCATCAAGGCGGCCGGTGCCGTGCCCGGCATCCAGATCGCCCACGCGGGCCGCAAGGCCAGCGCCAACCGCCCATGGGAAGGCGACGACCACATTGCCGAGGGCGACGCGCGCGGCTGGCCAACCATCGCCCCGTCCGCCATCGCCTTTGGCGGCGGCCTGGGCAAGGTGCCGCGCGCCATGGACCTCGACGATATCGTCCGCGTGACACAGAACTTCGTCGACGCGGCCGTGCGCGCCCGCGAAGCGGGCTTCGAATGGCTGGAACTGCACTTTGCCCACGGCTACCTGGCGCAAAGCTTCTTTTCCGCCCACTCGAACCAGCGCGACGACATCTATGGCGGCAGCCTGGAAAACCGCAGCCGCTTCCTGCTGGAAACATTGAAAGCCGTGCGTGAAGTATGGCCCGAGCACCTGCCGCTGACCATCCGCTTCGGCGTGCTGGAATTCGACGGCCGCGACGAGCAGACCCTGCTCGAATCCATCGGTCTCGTGCGCCAGTTCAAGGAGGCCGGCATGGACATGATCAGCGTCAGCATGGGCTTTACCATTCCCGACGTGGCCATTCCCTGGGGTCCGGCCTTCATGGGCCCCATCGCCGAAAGAGTGCGGCGCGAAGCGAGTGTGCCCGTCTCGTCCGCCTGGGGCTTCGGCACGCCCGCCATCGCCGAGCGCGTCGTCAAGGAAGAACAGCTGGACGTGGTGATGGTCGGCAAGGCGCACCTGGCCAACCCGCACTGGGCCTACTTTGCCGCCAAGGAACTCGGCGTCGAGCGCGCCTCGTGGGTCATGCCGGCGCCGTACGCGCACTGGCTGGAACGCTACTAATCAGCTTTCGCCTTCACCGTGGCCGGATGTCCCGCCAGGGGCAGTTCCGGCAGGAACAGCAAGGCGAGCAGTCCCAATAGCAAGAGCACGGCGCCGGCGCCAAACACGCTGGCAATGGCGTGACGGTAGACTTCCACCGTTTGCGCCTGCGCCGCGTGCGCGCCCAGCGCCGACACGGCTTCCACGCCATGCCGGTGCAACTGGCCCGCGAGGATGGCGCCGGACGCCGTCACGCCCAGCAAGCCGCCCAGCGAGCGGAAGAAGGCCAGCATGGCCGTGCCCACGCCGCGCCGCGCCAGCGGCAAGGCATTTTGCACGGCGATCGTCATGTTCGGCATCACCAAGCCCAGTCCCGTGCCGAGCAGGAAGATGGCCGGCTCGATGATCCAGTAGCCGCGCGACGTTTCCATGGCCCAGGCCAGCACGGCAAACGCCACGACCGCCACGCCCAGCCCCGCCACCTGCACCATCTTGTACTTGCCCGAGCGCGACAGCACGCGCCCGTTGAACATCGACGACGCCACCAGCCCCACCATCATGGCCACCGTCATCACGCCCGATTCCGCCGGACTCGTGCCCATCACCAGCTGGAAGAACAGGGGGAAGAAGACGCTGGCGCCCATCAGGCCCATGAAGGTCACGGCCATCACCAGGCTGGCGATATTGAAGGTGCGGTTCTCGAACAGGTCCGGCGGCAGCACGGGCTCGTCCACCCTGCCCACGTGTACCGCCAGCCAGCCGCCCAGCAACAGGGCGATGCCGCCGCTCGCCTTGATGGCCAGCGAGTCCCACGGCCACTCCGTGCCGCCCAGCGCCAGCACCAACAGGGCCGCCGTGATGGCGCCCGTCAGCAGGAAGGAACCCAGGTAGTCGATCTTGTGCGCATGCGTGCGCACGGGCTTGCGCATGGCGCGCGCGATGATGTAGAAGGCCACGGCGCCCACGGGCAGGTTCACATAGAAGATCCAGTGCCACGACAGGGCATCCGTGATGACGCCACCCAATACCGGCCCCAGCACGCTGGTGACGGCAAACACGATGGGCACCATGCCCTGGCGCTTGCCCCGCTCGGCCGGCGGCACGATGTCGCCGATGATGATCTGCGCCAGCGGCATGAAACCGCCCGCGCCCAGGCCCTGGATGGCGCGGAAGAGGATCAGTTCCGTCATGTTCTGCGCCAGCCCGCACAGCACGGAACCGAGCAAGAAGGTCAGCAGGGCCGTGAAGATCATGGGGCGGCGGCCGTACTGGTCGGCCAGCTTGCCATACAGGGGCATGGTGGCCGTCGAGGCCAGCACGTAGGCCGTCACCACCCACGACAGGTGCGCCATGCCGCCCAGGTCGGCGACGATGCGCGGCAGGGCCGTGGCGACGATGCTCTGGTCCAGCGCGCCCAGGCCCAGCACGGCCATCAGACCCAGGTAGGTGGCGCGCACTTCGCGTTCCGTCAGGGGCGCTTGCGCGGCCGCGGTGTTGTCCAGGGTACTCATGCTTGTCCAATCTCGAGCAGGGGCTGCATGGCGGCTTCCAGCGCATCGACCTGCTGCGGCGACAGGCGGGCGATGCGCCGCGCCAGCGCATCGCGGCGCCGCGCGCGCAAGGTGTCGAGGACGGCCAGGCCCTCGGCGGACAGCTGCAGGCCCGAGCGGCGCCGGTCCTGCGGATCGGGCGCACTGCGCTCCACCAGCCCCGCCTCTTCCAGCGACTTGACCTGGGCGCTGACGGTGGGGCCGCGCACGTTCTGCAGGCGCGCCAGCGCGGCCACGCCGATGCCTGGCTGCTCGTGGATCAGGGCCAGCAGCATGTACTGCATCATCGACACGCGGGCATCGAGTTCGCCCCCTTCGCGCTGCATGGAGCGCAGCAGGCGCTTGAACGCCGTGCGCAAGTCATCGGACAGCGCCAAGGCGCGCTCGGGGATGGGAAGGTCTTCGGTATTGGACATGGAATGATTTAAATAGGTAGGCTATCTACCTATATTAGCCTGCGCACGAGGGCAAGGCAAGGCTTTTTTCCATCCCGGCCCTTCCCAAAACCGCCGTTGGCCGTCATAATAGCCGCCCTTGGGTCGTTAGCTCAGCTGGTAGAGCAGCGGACTTTTAATCCGTTGGTCGCAGGTTCGAATCCCGCACGGCCTACCAAGAATTTGCAGTCCGTTTGCATGCCGCCATGGCAAGCACGTACCGCTCAGTGTTACCGCAGCAAGTAGTCAAAGTTTTTGGGTCGTTAGCTCAGCTGGTAGAGCAGCGGACTTTTAATCCGTTGGTCGCAGGTTCGAATCCCGCACGGCCTACCAAATACTTCAGAGAAGCCCACGAATTCCGGTTCGTGGGCTTTTTTGTTTCTGGTCCATTTCTGGTCCGTCTCAGCAGCGGCTAGGCTTTTGCAGCCCTCCCCTTACCCGCAATCCTCTTCGTAGTGTTCGGCGTCATAATTCGGTTCGACAGAACCGAACTGGATACTTCGCCGCCCCGGAACACCACGTCCTCTAACGAGCAAGTATGAAATACCATAGGGGGGAGTTCAAGGGCGACGATGACGCTAATCGGTCACTTAACAATCTACTACGAGCCACCTCGCACGGTGGCAGGGTCAAACCTATTTCTATAAGCGGTTTCGAACTTTATCACCAACTTAGATGTGACACCGCCACCATCGAACACTAGAGCAGTAAGCAGGCCATCCCAGACTACGAAGCTTTCAATCAGCAATTAACTAGAAGCAACACCGCCAAGCATAATTATCTGACAAGAAATTATGCATGAGGTAAAGTAACACATCATTGTGAGTAGTCACGATGCAAATGTGAGAATGTGTGACATTTCCTTTGCTTAACGTAGGCCATATGAAAAAGCTAGATATAACCGAACTATCGTTCACTAAAAGTTTTATCTTCTTTAAAAAATCAAAATATCTATCCAAAAAGAAATTACTTGCCCTGCTAAAAGGTATTGCTCAGGAATGCGGAAGTACGATGAGCTTCAAACCGATTTTACGACATGGAGTATTATTTTCAGCAAGAACTGGCGAGATGGGAAGTGTCTCGCTCATGATTGGACGTAAGAAGCGTTCCCCCTCCTTTTCCAACGGCCTCTTGCAAGAAGATTTAATAAGCTATTTTCTCCTTCTTGAATCTCGCGACTATTGCGCAGTTCAATTACGACATATATCAGTTGCAGATATTGAGAAATTTGAAAATTACTATAGCAAACTTAGTTATGCGCAAGTTACCTCAGTTTTAAACGATGCCGCGAAAGTTTTAAAAATAACAGCACGGATAATAAATCCAGCTCAGCAAGGGGTAACCGGGAGAGGTTATGAAGGAACGGATCTCAATGGGGAAATGCCCTCATATGGCAACGGACGTTCTATACCCAGAAATCTTAAAGCAAAAAATGGCACAGAGATTGTTTCTATCACTTCAGGCGCAGCCAGAATTACAACCTACGGTCAGAGTGTAAGCATCCAACAGGTTGCAATTTGGTTTCACACTTACTGCGAAACAATAAATACGGGTTTGCGCTCAAAATTCATCCAGCGCTTCGCCAGCCCTGTCGTCTTTTCAGAAGAAATAAAGAAAATTAGTCCTACTTTGATCGTCTTTGACTCATTAAATTTCCGTCAATTGATTGATGATGAAGATTTAGTTATCAAACGCCGACACAAAAGAAACAAGGCAAAAGCAACGCCTACTATGGTCGAACATATACTATCGACACTTGAAGACTCAAGGAGAATTAGGAACAACAAATTCAACTCAGGCCACTTAAAAGTCCTGAGCAATAGCATACAGGTAAATTTATCCTCGCTAGATAACTATGTCATAGATGATGGGAAAAACGATATAAAGATTTCGACGTACCTCAATCGAAAAGAATTATTTTCTCTATATTTTGATAGTGCAGAACATATATCTTTCTGGAACTATCTTTCAAGACAAAAGCGCGATTTCTGAAATCGATGGCGTTATTTCATGCTTGAAGGATATTCCGGACCTACGGGGAGCAGACCGAGAAAAACTGCTGCAGTCAAAAAAAGACACTACGGACACAACAGAATGGTTGACATTCCCAGCAAGTTCTGTTTTCGGGATAGTAGAAAATCACATCGCCAATGATGACTACATTTTTTGCGACGATCTCGGTGACGAATGGGCAGACCATATATCATTCAACTCAAACCTAAAGACACTTTCATTTCACCACTCTAAATACAGCAAAGATGAAGGTACAGGCGCCTCTAAATTACACGACATTATTTCCCAAGCACTTAAAAATATGGGCCATGTAATATGCTCTCCCGCCGCAATGGAAAATAAAATTGACGGCTACAATGTTCCCTACCCAGACTCGAAGATTTCCAGAATTCGTAAGCGGCCCGCAGATGAGCTCGATGATGCGGCGACGAAATCGGCTATCGGGAAAATTATGCGCAGTAATGACCTAAATCGTAAGGTGGCGATATACTGCTCGTTCCTATCGAAGAAAAAACTTGAAGATGGTTTAATAAAATTGAAAAAAGGTGACCCGGTGAAGGCTCATTTCAATCAGGTTCTTTGGCTATTGTCTTTCTTCATTTCTGCATCAAAGGAAATTAACGTTAACCCGGTGATCTATTGCCAACCGTAGAACGCGATATTGCTAGCTGTCCCATGCGTCACGAGCGCCGCAATGATGTAAATTTCCGGTTGTTTTCCCCCATGGGCAACTTACATCGCCTCCGGTCACATGCCGGTCCCGTGTGCCCGGTTCCTGCCCTCTGGCCCCAGTCTGGCCCAACCATTACAGCCAGACCTGCAGCAGCAAAGCGCCGCCGCGCCGGCAGAATGCAGAACTGGCTCAAGCAGTACGGCGCGTAAGTAGGCTTACCAACGCACTTTAGGGCCGGGGTCACAGGGCCGGCACAGGGCCGGGGTCAGGTCCGACATTCGTACACGATTTCAGCCTTGACCGTCTCTATCAAGAGCAAGTTGCGCATTATCAAATACCGATATTGCTCGATTCACTGCCATCACCATACCTCCCCGGCGTCACGCCCATCACCCGCTTGAACATGGCGATGAAGGCGCTGACGGTGTCGTAACCCAGGTCCAGCGCAATGGTCGTGACGAGCTGGCCGGCGGCCAATAGTTCCAGGGCGCGCAGGGTGCGGGCGCGCTGGCGCCAGGCGGACGGCGTAAAACCGGTCTCGATCGTGAATCGGCGCGCCAGGGTGCGCGGGGATACGCCGGCCCAGACGGCCAGCGCTTCCACGCCCCGCTCGTCGGCCAGGTCATCGAGCATGGCGCGCGCCACGCGCAGCAGGCGCGGGTCCGTGGGTAGCGACAAACCAAACGGCTCGTGCGGCGCGGCGGCGATCTCGTCGAGGATCACGCCTGCCACCCGGGCTTGCCGCGCGTCCGGTACGTCAGACACATCCGCCTCCCAGGCGCTGGCGCGGGCCACCGCTTCGCGCAGCAAGCCCGAGACGCGCATCACGCACGGCGCGGCGGGCAAGCCGGCGCAGCTGGCCTCGTCCACGTATACGCTCCAGCCCGCAAACGGACCGTGCGAACGCAGCGCGTGCATATGATGGGGCGGCACCCACACGCAGTGGCTGGCCGGCACCACCCATTGTCCGCTGTCGGCGGCAACGGAAAGCAAGCCCCGCATGGCGCCGAACAGCTGGCCGCTGGCATGGCGGTGCGGCGGCGTCACCCGTTGCTGCGGCTGGGACATGCGCATGGCGCGCAGCGGCGCCAGCCCCGTCGGCGGCAAGATTGGCGGATTTGACGTATCTATAGTCATAAATAACGCAGGCAAGACAATTCCGTCATCATACAGTGGAGTCTTTCGACATCGAGGAGTTCACCATGCGTGCAGAAGACGTATTGCCGGATCAACAAAACCAAGGCCAGTTCAATGGCCTCACCGTGCGCAAGGGCACGGTGGGCGCTTTCCTTGCCAATGCCCGGCTGTGGCTGGACGACGCCAGCAGCAGCGACGACAAGGCCATCGCCGAGCGCGACATTCTCGACGCTCTGCCTTCCCTGCATGCACTGGGACTGTTCGATATTCTGCAGGCGCGCGATGCGGCGCTGCGCGAACTGGTGGCCGCCGCCGCGCGAGCGGGCTGACTCGTCCCCGGCGCGCATTTCCTCTATCATGCTGCTTTGCCCGCCTTTGCCTCCGCCATGCCGTTTACCATTGCCGCCCCCGTCCACAGCGAACTGATCATCAAAAAAAGCCGTTTCATCGGTTGCGTGCAGCCGATGACGGACCGCGCCAGCGCGCAGCAGGTGGTCAATGACTTGAAGGCCCAGCACCCGGGCGCCTGCCACGTGTGCTGGGCGCTGCTGGCTGGCGGGCAGTCGGCCGCCGTCGATGATGGCGAGCCGAGCGGCACGGCGGGGCGGCCCATGCTCGACGTGCTGCGCCACCAGGACCTCGAAGGCGTGCTGGCCACCGTCGTGCGCTACTTTGGCGGCATCAAGCTGGGCGCGGGCGGCCTCGTGCGCGCCTACACGGACAGCGTGGCGCAGGCGCTGCTGCAGGCGGAAAAGACGGCCATCGTGCGCCAAAGGTCCCTGCGCTGCACGGTGCCGTACGCGATGGAAGGCATGCTGCGCCGCGAGCTCGACGGGGCCGGCGCCACCCTGCTGAACGTGGCGCACGGCGACGCCGTGCTGTTCGACTTCAGCCTGCCGGAAACGGCGGCCAGCGCCCTGCTGGCCCACCTGGACGAGGCGGGCAACGGGCGCATCGGCTGGCTGAAGGCGGAAGAAGAAACGCAGGACTGAAGGCGCCCCGCGTCGCGTCCTTCACGCGCCAGGCGGCGTGCGGCGGGATTGCCAGAGGCCGCCGTGCGCGTGCAGCCAGGTCCGCACGTCCACCGTGGCGATGCCGCGCTGCGCATTGTAGGTATTTTCCTTGTCCCACCACATGCCGTCGCCGCGCGCGAAGGCGATGCGGTAGCGCGCCATGCCATCGCCGGGCTGCCCGGCGAGGTCGGCGGCCAGCCGCGCCGGCGTCAGCAGCTCGCGGCGGAAAGGGCGTCCCGTCACCTCTTCCACGATCTCGGCCAGCCGGCCATACGAGAGCGTGTCGCCGGCCAGGTACACCACCCGGTCGCGGATGGCGGGCGTTTCCAGCACGATGGCGCTGGTGAGGCGGCCGATATCGTCCGGCGTGGTCACCGTCAGCCGCGTCTCCCAGCTGCCCAGTGCCCGCACCACGTCGCCGCCGAAATCCACCAGGCCGAACGCCGGCTCGAACAGGAAACTGGTAAACATGCCCGTCGAGACGATCACCCATGCGGTGGCCGACTGCGCGCGCAGCTGCTGGCGCACGGCATATTGTTCGTCGAACACGGGCTGCCCGCTGCCCGTGCCGACGATGTCGTAATCGACGCCGAACTGCCAGGGAAAATAGCGGCGCACGCCGGCGGCCAGCACGGCGCACGTGATCCTCGTCTGGGTGCCCGGCCCCGCCACGAAACCCGTGCAATTGAGCACCGTATCGAATGGCTGCAGCAGCGCGGCCAGTGCCGCCTCGCCGCCGTCCTGCAAGTCGAAGGACAGCAGGCGCACGCCCATGGCGCGCAGTTCCGCCTGCCTGCGTGCCTGCGCGGAGTCCGGCGCCTGCAGCGAGCGGGGCGACACCAGCACGGCGAGCGGCCTGGCCAGTGCCTGGCAGCGCGGCGCCAGGTGGCGCAGCACCGCCATGCCAAGTTCGCCGGCACCGAGCACGAGGATGGCGCCGCGAGGCAATTCATGGGAATGAGGGGACATGCTTGCTTCCTTCTGTTCAGTGGGAGATTGATCCATTTTTCGGCACGGCCAGCGGGGATGCACGGGCATGCCGGGATGCAGGGCAGTATAGGCATGGGACGGCTTCCCCATAAGCGGGCGCAGCTTGCCTTCAGCATTGCGAAAAATGGGATAATCGCCCCTCAACAGCAGACACGGGAGCGGCGGTGGACAGGATACGGGGCATGCAGATTTTCTCGCGCGTGGTGGAAGCGCGCAGCTTTGCCGGCGCGGCCAGGAATCTGTCGATACCGCGCTCCACCGTCAGCCGCTCGGTCCAGGACCTGGAAGCCTTGCTGGGCGTGCGGCTGCTGCAGCGCACGACGCGACAGCTGAGCCTGACCCAGGACGGCGATGTGTATTACGAACATTGCCAGCGCATCTTGAGCGAACTCAAACGCGTCGACAGCGCCTTGTCGAACGGCACGGCCAAGCCGCGGGGCATCTTGCGCGTGGACATGACGTCCTCGTTCGCGCGGCAGGTGGTCTTGCCCGCCATCCAGACCTTCCAGGCCCGCTACCCGGACATCGATCTCGTGCTGACCCTGGGCGACCGCCCCGTCGACCTGCTGCAGGCAGGCGTCGACTGCGTGGTGCGCGCAGGCGTGCCGGAATTGTCGGCCTTGCTGGTGGCGCGCCGCATCGGCGGCTTCGAATGGGTGACGTGCGCCT
This sequence comes from Janthinobacterium sp. GW821-FHT03C08, assembly GCF_059420905.1. Lineage (NCBI taxonomy): Bacteria > Pseudomonadati > Pseudomonadota > Betaproteobacteria > Burkholderiales > Oxalobacteraceae > Janthinobacterium > Janthinobacterium sp. GW821-FHT03C08. Next base: position 41,598 of record NZ_JBWKUP010000021.1, read on the forward strand.
CGCCCGCCTACCTGGAACGGCATGGCACACCCCGCTCGCTGGAGGAGCTGGCCCGGCACCAGGCGGTGGAATTTCACTCAGGGCATACGGGGCGGCCGCTGGCCTGGCATTTCATCGTCGACGGCGAGGAGCGCGCCATCACCTTGCGCGGCAGCCTGGCCGTCAACGATACGGACGCCTATATCACCTGCGGCCTGGAAGGACTGGGGCTGATACGCATCGCCAGCTTCCTGGCGGCGCCGCATGTGCGCGCCGGGCAGCTGGTGCCCGTGCTGCAGCAATACCGGGGGCCGGTCGTGCCGCTGTCGGTCCTGTATCCGCAAAACCGGCACCTGTCGCCGGCCGTGCGCTCCTTCATCGACTGGATCGGCGAGCTGCTGCGCAACATGGAGGCGCAGCACTGATGCCCGCCCGCTCCCCGTGCGGCAGGCATTTACTTTTACTGCACGCGGCGCACTTTGGGCGAATTGTTCGTGCCTTCGATCTTCAGGAAGAAGGTGCCGATGAAATTGCGTTCGACCGTCACCTTGGGATTGGTCAGCGGCGCCAGCACGGCGGAGCTGCCGTCGACGATGCGCCACACCTGGCCATTGCTCAATTTGATCAACTCATTGCCGCTCCAGCCATCGAACTTGCCGGCGATGGTGCTGCTGATCGACTTGCCTTCTTCCGGCTCGGCCGCCTTGGGCGCCTTCACCATTTCCATGCCAAAACTCTGCTCGCGCTGCTGCGCCGTCGGCACGGCGGCGGGAGCGGCCACGGCAGCGGCGACAGGGGCGGCGGCGCCCAGTGGAATGGCGTCATAGCATTTCACGCGGCTGGGCACATCGGCCAGCGAGCGGCATTGCAACATGGCAGCGTCATCGGCCAGGGCCGCACCCGATACGAACAGCAGCAAAAAGAGAGCTTTCATCGAAATTCTTTCAAAATAAGAGAAGTTACGCCAGGCATGCCGTTTGCCATGCATGTGGGAAATGATTATATCGATAGCGGACGGCCGTGGCATGACGATCTTGGCACGGCTGGCAATGCTTGTGCGCAACTCAGGCGCCGCGCGGGCGTTTGACCTGCAACAAAATGAAATGGGTCCACGCCAGCGCCGGCAGCACCAGCAACAGCAGGACCAGGCCCGCCGGCATGTCCGGCGCGAACCGCGCGAAGCAGGCAAGGAAGGCGGCGATGGCCAGCCAGAAGCGCCAGGTGAACGCATACGCCTTGCGCGCCACGGTGGCCAGGGCGATGCGCCAGAATTCCAGCAAGGCCCACAAACCGCCCGTCAGCAGCACGGCGGCCAGCCCGTTGGCGCCGGGCGCGTCGGCCCAGGTGCGCACCAGGTTATACAGCAGCACGGGATAGCCGGCCGCGATGGCCAGGGTGGCGGGGCCGGCGGCGATGACAGCTTCGACCAGCTGTCCTTTGGAACGATGATCCACTCGGTCTGTCCCCCTAGGCCACGACGCCGGAATGGGCGGCGACCACCTGCAGCGCGCCGGCCGCATCCTGCGCCCACACGCGCGTAAAACGGAAGTCGCCCTGCGTTTCCACGTCGTGGTAGCTGCCCGTCAGCTGCATGCGCACGGAAACCACGGCCACGCTGCCCGTGATGCGCACATGGCGCTCGGACGCGCGCAGTTCGGTGATGGTGAGCAGGCGCTGCTCGTGCGCGGCCAGGTCCGCCTGCTTGCTCAGCAAGTGGCCCAGGTGATTCGTAAACAACAGGTCATCGGCCAGCAGGACCGCCAGCGCGGCCACGTCGGAGGCCATCATGGCCAGGCGCAGGCGCTCTTCCGCGTCCAGTACTTGTACTTCAGTCAATGCATTCATGGTCTTCCCTATCGGTCGTCTGGCACGGCGTGATCAAACGGGCAAAGCTGGCATGCTGGCATGAAATCGCCCGTTTCACAATCATCCGGAAGACTTATGCCTGTGGAGCATATTCATATAGCGTAATATTCGCAGCGGTATTGTGCAGAACGCCAGCATAGTACTGTACAGTGCTTGCCCTTCCGCCCCGGGCTGGGGCAGCTGTCACCTGTAGCAATGTTGGAATGCTCACTGCAGTCTCGAATAAAACCAAGATAAGGCCCTCTCATGGCAATTAACATCATTCTGAACCTGCTCGTTGCGCTGATCGTCTTCGCCTTCATGTTCCGCCAGCAACGACATCACGCCACGTTCACCGTGCGCGTGTTCACGGGCCTGGGCCTGGGCGTGCTGCTGGGCGCGGCCGTGCAGTGGCTGTACGGCGCCGGCTCGCCCATCATCGTCGGCACCAATGAATACATCGACATCGTCGGCAGCGGCTACGTGAAGCTGCTGCAGATGATCATCATGCCGCTGATCATGGTCTCCATCATCTCCGCCATCCTGAAACTCAAGGATGCGAGTTCGCTGGGCAAGATCAGCGCGCTGACCATCGGCACCCTGCTCATCACCACCACCATCGCCGCCGCGCTGGGAATTCTGATGGCCAAGCTGTTCGGCCTGACGGCCGTGGGCCTGACGTCGAGCGCCGCCGAAGTGGCGCGCGGCGTGCAGCTGCAAGGCTCGCTGGAAACGGCAAAAGCCCTGTCCCTGCCGAAACTGCTGGTCAGCTTCGTGCCGACCAACCCCTTCCTCGACATGACGGGCGCGCGCAAGACGTCGACCATCGCCGTGGTCGTGTTTTCCATCTTCATCGGCATCTCGGCCACGGGCATCGCGGCGAAAAAGCCGGAAATCTTTGCCTCCTTCGAGCACTTCATGAAAGTGGCGCACGCCATCGTCATGCGCATGGTCACCCTGGTGCTGCGCCTGACGCCGTATGGCGTCTTCGCGCTGATGTTTGAAGTGGTGGCCTCGTCTAGCTACACGGACATTCTGAAACTGATCAACTTCGTCGTGGCGTCCTACAGCGCGCTGATATTGATGTTCCTCGTGCACCTGGCCATCATCGCCGGCATTGGCCTGAACCCCTTGCGCTTCGTCAAAAAAGTCTTCCCCGTGCTGGCCTTCGCCTTCACGTCGCGCACCAGCGCCGGCTCGATCCCGATGAGCGTGCAGACGCAGACCCAGCGCCTGGGCACGCCGGAAGGCATCGCCAACTTCGCCGCCTCGTTCGGCTCGACCATCGGCCAGAACGGCTGCGCCGGCATCTATCCGGCCATGCTGGCCGTGATGATCGCCCCCACCGTCGGCGTCGATCCATTTACGCTCAGCTTCCTGCTGCCCTTGCTGGCCATCATCACCATCGGTTCCGTCGGCGTGGCCGGCGTGGGCGGCGGCGCCACGTTTGCCGCCCTGATCGTGCTGTCGGCGATGGACTTGCCCGTCGCGCTGGCCGGCTTGCTGATCTCCGTCGAACCGCTGATCGACATGGGCCGCACGGCCCTGAACGTGAGCGGCTCCATCACGGCCGGCACCGTCGCCAGCCGGGTCATGGGCGAGACCGACCTGGCCGTCTACAACAGCGACGACGCCCCCGACCTGGACGAGGCGGAACACACGGCCTGACCGCCGCTCGCCAGGCAGCGGCGCGCCGCGCCTGGCCGCTTTCCTCTATATTGATTCACAACAAATACAGGGGAAGGCGCGAGACGATGGAGCAGAAATGGCCGCAGCAGATCTGGATCGTGCGTCACGGCCAGAGTGCCGGCAACGTGGCGCGCGACGCCGCCGAAGCGGAAAAACAGTTATCCATCGCCATCGCCGAGCGCGATGTCGATGTCCCCCTCTCCAGCCTTGGCGCGCGCCAGGCGCAGGCGCTGGGCGACTGGTTCGCCACCCTCCCCCCTGAACAACGACCGACTGTCGTGCTGTATTCGCCCTACCTGCGCGCGCGCCAGACGGCGCAGGCCGTGCTGGCGCGGCTGGACGGGGACAGCCTGGCCTCCGTCGTGGCCGACGAGCGCCTGCGCGAGAAGGAATTCGGCATCCTCGACCGCCTGACCGTGCATGGCATCGCCAGCAAATACCCGGAACTGTACGAACAGCGCCAGCACGTGGGCAAGTTCTATTTTCGCCCGCCCGGTGGCGAAAGCTGGTGCGACGTCATCCTGCGCCTGCGCAGCGTGCTCGACACCATCACGCGCGAATACCGGGGAGAACGGGTGCTGATCGTCGGCCACCAGGTCATCGTCAACTGCTTCCGCTACCTGCTGGAGCGCTGCGACGAGCAAGCCATCCTCGCCATCGACCGGGCCGCCGACGTGCCCAACTGCGGCATCACCTCGTACGCCTTCAACCCGGCCCTGGGCAGGCAGGGCAAGCTGCAGCTGGACCTGTGCAACTTCGTCGCGCCGCTGGAAGCGGCCGGCACACAAGTCACCGCCCAGCCCGACATGCCGGCCGCGCCCAAGTCCTAGCCCCGCTGGCAGCCGGGCCGCCACGCCAAGCTGGTGCCATCCCCGAGGAAAACCTTGTCGCCAGGCAGCGCCGTCGGGCCAGGCGCGGACGGGGCTGCCAGCGGGGCCTTCCGCGATAAGCATGGCGCGTCGTCCGGGCGCGCTTGCCCCGGCGGCGCTTGTCGTTCACGGGGCGCGCTTGCGCCAGGTCAAAGGGGATGGTCGCTCCCGTCATCCGCCTCCGCTGATTTGTAAATCCGGTGAACCTGCGCGCGCCTGCCTACTCTAATTTTTGCAAGCGATGCCAGCATTGCTACGGCTGCCCGTCATGCCATCCGGGCGGACAGCCCGGCGATGCCCGGACTCTCATCCGAACTTTCACGACAGCTTTCCAACGAGAAAGGATCCATCATGACGGCCCCATTCCTGAACACCAGCAGGCTTGTCCTCGGCAGCGCCATCGTGTGCGCGCTGCTGGGCGCCTGCAACAAGCACAATGACACCAGTACCGCCCCGGCCACCCCTGCCGCCACGACCGATGCCACGCCGGCCACGACGCCCGGCACCAGCGGCACTTCCGGCACCTCGGGCACGGGCGGCGGCATGACACCCGACAGCACCGCGCCCGCCACGCCATCGGGCACCGCCCCAGGCAGCACCACCAATCCCGACGGCACGACCACGCCCCCCGCCGTGCCGCCCGCCAACAGCACCACGCCAGGCACTGGCACTACCACGCCGCCGCCACGCAGCAGCTGACACGGTAGCTGAGGCAGCGCCCCTGCCGTGGCCCGCCGCCATGGCGGGAGGCCTGCAAGGCATCGACCACGGAAAGCCTTCCCGCGGAGGCTCTCCGCTGCACCCAGCCGCGGCGCCCGCGCGCCCGGCCTCCTCATCCGTCCCCATCCGTCCGTACCTCCCGCACCTCACTTCACTTTAGTTCACCCTCACCTCACTGTTCCGCTCCGTCCGCGCGCGCCAATGTCTGCCCTGTCTCAGCCGCGTCCCGAGCATGCCTCAGCCACGAGGCGTCTTCCACGCGGCGACGCCCGCGCGGCGGCGGCCGGCGATCAGTGCGCCGGCACTTCCTCCGTCGCGCTGTCCGCCGCGCCGGCACGCAGGGCCTGGTGATCGGCGGCAAGGAACAGGTACATGGCCGGCACGACGAAGAGGGTAAACAGGGTGCCGATGGACAAGCCAGTGAAGATCACCAGCCCCATCGCGTGGCGCCCGGCCGCGCCCGCGCCCGAGGCGATCACCAGCGGCAGCACGCCAAACACCATGGCGGCCGTCGTCATCAGGATGGGGCGCAGGCGCACGGCGGCTGCCTCTTCCACCGCCTCGCGCTTGCTCCTGCCCGCCTTTTGCAGCTGGTTGGCCACTTCCACGATCAGGATGCCATGCTTGCTGATCAGCCCCATCAGGGTCACCAGGCCCACCTCCGTGTAAATGTTGATCGAGGCAAAACCCAGGAAGATGAACATGGTGGCGCCAAACAGGGCCAGCGGCACGGAGACGAGGATCACGACGGGGTCGCGGAAACTCTCGAACTGCGCCGCCAGCGCCAGGAAGACGATGACGACGGCAAACAGCATGGTGACGACAAAGCCGCCCGATTCCTGCACGAACTGGCGCGACTGGCCCGAATAATCAACCGTATAGCCACTGGGCGCCACCTGGGCCAGCGTATCGCGCATGAAGGCCAGCACCTCGCCCTGCGAGGCGCCGGACACGCCGGAAAGCGTCACGGAATTGAGTTGCTGGAAGCGGTTGATCGACTCGGGCACGACATCGTACTGGATATGCGCGACGGTGCTGGCCGGTATCATCGTGCCGTTGGGCGTCTTGATATGGAAATCCAGCACTTCGGACGGGTTCAGGCGATCGACCTGCAGCACCTGCGGGATCACCTTGTAGGAACGTCCCGCGATGGAGAAATAATTGACATAGCCGCCGCCCAGGGCCGCCCCCAAAGCCGCCCCCACGTCCTGCTGCGTCATGCCCAGCGCGGCGATGTTGTCGCGGTCGACCACGACGGTGGCTTGCGGTTTGTCAATCTTCAAGTCTGCATCGACGAAATAGAACTTGCCCGATGAACGCGCCTTGTCGAGTACCTGCTGCGCGATGGTATTGAGGTTTTCAAACGGTTCCGTAGTGGTGATGACGAATTGCACCGGCAAGCCCGAGGAACCGGGCAAGGCGGGGAACTGGAAGGCGGCCACGCGGGCGCCGGCGATCTTGTTCCAGCCCGCCTGCAAGTCCTGCTGCACTTCCTTGGCGCTGCGCGTGCGCGCATCCCAGGGTGTCATCAGCATGCCGCCAAAGCCCGAGTTGACCGTCGGCACACCCGTAATCTGGAACATCTGGCTGTATTCGGGCATGGCCTTGGCTACCTGGTAGACCTGCTCGGCATAGGTTTGCATCTGGTCCGACGTGGCCGTCGGGTCGCCCACCACCTGCGACAGCACGACGCCCTGGTCTTCCTCGGGCGCCAGCTCGGATTGCGACATCTTGAACATCAGCCCCAGCACCGCCATCAGGATCGCCGCCATGACGATGAGCACCACCCAGGTATCGAGCAGCGCGTGCAGCAGGCGCTGATAGGTGTCGTGCACCCTGCCGAAGACGCGGTCGATGGCTTGCACGAAGCGGCCGCTGTCCTGTTCCGGACGGAAAAAGCGCGAACACATCATGGGCGACAGGGTCAGGGCCACCACGCCCGACACGGCCACGGCGCCAGCCAGGGTGAAGGCGAATTCCGTGAACAGCGCCCCCGTCAGGCCGCCCTGGAAGCCGATGGGAACATACACGGCGATGAGCACCACCGTCATCGCCAGGATGGGGCTGCCCAGCTCGCGCGCCGCCTGCAGGCTCGCGTCCAGCGGCGACTTGCCTTCCTTCATGTGGCGGTCCACGTTTTCCACCACGATGATGGCGTCATCGACTACCAGGCCGATGGCCAGCACGATGGCCAGCAGGGTCAGCAAATTGATCGAATAGCCGAGCGCCAGCATCACGGCAAACGTGCCGATCAGCGACAGCGGCATGGCGATCACGGGCACGATCACGGCGCGCAGGCTGCCCAGGAACAGATAGATGACAATGGTGACGATCAGCAGCGCCTCGACCAGGGTCTTGATGACTTCCTTGATGGAGGTATTGATGAAGAAGGTCGAGTCGTACACGATTTCGCCCGTCAGGCCGCTGGGAAGCTGGGCCTGGATATCGGGAAAGCTGGCGCGCACGCGCTTGGCCACGTCGAGGATATTGGCTTCCGGCGCCACCTTGATGCCGATGAAGACGGAGCGCACGCCGCTGAAGGCGACGTTGAAATCATAGTTTTCCGAACCCAGCACGACGGTGGCCAGGTCTTCCAGGCGCACGATGGAGTCGCCGCTGCGCTTGACGACAAGTTTCTTGAATTCTTCCACCGAATGCAGGTCCGTGCCCGCCGTCAAGGGGATGGTCACCATCTGGCCCTTGCTCGAACCGAGCGCAGCCAGATAGTTATTGTTGCCCAGCGCCGTGCTGACATCGGCGGCCGTCACGCCGAACGCCGCCATCTTGGAAGCGTCCAGCCAGGCGCGCAGGGCAAACAGGCGCGCGCCCAGCAGTTCTGCCGTCTGCACGCCCGTGATGGAATCGAGCTTGGGCTTGACCACGCGGCTGAGAAAGTCCGTCACATTATTCGTCGGCAAGGTCTTGCTGTAAAAGCCCAGGTACATGGCGTCCGTCGTCTGCCCCGTCTGCACCGTCAGCACGGGCGCCTGGGCCTGGGCCGGCAGCTGGTTGCGCACGGAACTGACTTGGGTATTGATCTCCGTCAATGCCCGGTTCGCGTCGTAGTTCAGGCGCAGGGTCGCCGTGATGGTCGACACGCCGCTGCTGCTGGACGACGACAGGTAATCGATGCCCTGCGCCTGGGCGATGGCCGATTCCAGCGGTTGCGTAATGAAACCGGCCACCGTCTGCGCATCGGCGCCGTAATACGTGGTGGAAATCGTCACGACGGCGTTCTGCGTCTTCGGATACTGGTTGATGGGCAAGCTGAACAGGGAGCGCAGCCCCAGCACCACCAGCAGCAGGCTCACCACCATCGCCAGCACGGGCCGGCGGATAAAGATATCGGTGAAGTTCATGGCGGCGCCTCAGTGTTCCTGCGGCGTGGGCCGCGGATTGTTGCCCGGCTCGACGACGTTGCTGATGACCACGGGGCTGCCGTTCTTGAGCTTGATCTGCCCGCTGGTGACGACCTGCTGCCCCTCGGTCAAGCCCGTCAGCACGGCCACCTGGTCGCCCCGCGTCTCGCCCGTCGTCACAAAGACTTGCTGCACCACCAGATCGCCCGCCTTCGGCGGCGGAGCGGCAGGGGCGGCGCTGGCTGCGGCGGCGGCCTTGGGCGCCTGCTGCGCCGGATGCACGACAAACACGGTGGAACCATACGGGTTGTAGGTGATCGCCGTCTGCGGCAAGGTCAGGTACTGTTGCTTGTCCCCCACTTCCACATACACATTGGCAAACATGCCCGGCAGCAACTGCCGTTTCGGGTTGGCCACCGTGGCCTCCACCTGTACGTTGCGCGTGGTGGGGTCGACCTTGGAACTGATGGCGCTGACCTTGCCGCTAAAGGCCGTTTTTGCGTAGGCGTCACTGGACAGATTCAGGGCTTGCCCCACTTGCAGGCCGCTCAGCTGCTTTTGCGGAATATAGAAATCGACATAGATGGGATCGATGGTCTGCAGGGTCACGATCTTGTCGCCTGGATTGAGGTACTGGCCCGGATTGATGGTGGTGATGCCAAGTTTGCCCGCAAACGGCGCGCGGATGGTTTTCTTTGCCACCAGCGCCGCCTGCTGGGCAGCCAGCGCCTGCTTGCTTTTCAAGTCGGCCTGGTCGCTGTCGATCTGCGCCTGGCTGATCGCCTGCACGGCAAATTGCTGCTGGTCGCGCTTCAGCACGGAAGCGGCCAGTTCGGCCGCCGCCTGCAGGGCGCGTAATTGTGCAATATCGGCATCGGCATTGAGTTGCACCAGCAATTGCCCCGCCGCCACATCCTGACCCGACTTGAAGTTGATCGTCCTGACCAAGCCGGCAATTTCGCTCGTCACGTCGACGCCGCGCACGGCCACCATGGTGCCCACCGATGACAAATGGGGCTGCCAATCCGCTTTGCGGATGATGGTCGCCGACACTGTCTGCGGCGTGGGCTTGGGCGCACTGGCCATGAGCTGGCGGATATGCAGAAAGAAGCCCAGGGCCAGCAAGGCAATCAACAGGAGCACCGCCCCCAGCATGATGAGCATGCGCTTATTGCGTTTAGTCATGGATGCGCTCCTGGTTATTCTTTCTGGCTGCCATCGTGCTGCGTATTGCCGTGCAAGGCCTTGCGGCGCGGGCGGTTCAGTTCGTGCCTGCCGCCACCGGCAAACTGGTCGTGGCGGGAACATTGTCCAGCGCTGGCCGGTTCCACCAGCCGCCGCCCAGCGCCTGGAACAGCGCGGCACTGTCCGCAAAGCGCGCCGCCTGCGCCTGCACCAGGCCCACCCTGGCCTGCTGGTAGGTGCGCTGGACATCCAGCAGGGTTAGGTAACTGATGGCGCCCAGCTTGAATTGCTGCGTACTCAAGGCCAGCGATTCGCTGGCCAGGGCCTCCACCTCGGCCTGCTGCTTCAGGGCGGCGGCATCCGCCTCGAGGGCGCGCAAGCTGTCGGCCACATTCTGGAAGGCGCCCAGCACGGTGGCACGGTAATCGGCGGCGGCGCCCTCGTAGGCGGCGATGGCGGCGCGCCGCCTGGCGTCCAGCGCGCCGCCATTGAAGATCGGCTGGGCCAGCCCGGCGCCCAGGCCCCAGACGGCGGAACTGGCGTGCAACAGCGCGGGGAAGGTGGTGGCCAGCGCGCCATAATTGCCCGTCAGATTGAATTGGGGATATTTGTTCGCCGTGGCGACGCCGATTTGCGCGCTGGCCTGGTGCAGCAGCGCCTCGCTGGCGCGGATGTCGGGGCGCTGGCGCACGAGGGCCGACGGCAGGGACAGGGGCAAATCCTGCGGCAAATGCAGCGATGCCAGTTCAAACTCGGGCATGCCCGCTTCGCTGGGCAGGCGGCCTGCATACACGGAAAGCTGGTGGCGCGTCTGCGCCAGGGCCTTTTCCAGCGGCGGCAAGGTCGCCCGCGTCTGCGCCACCGTATTGCGCTGGAGTAAGACCGTGGCGCGGCCAATGGCGCCGAACTTGAGTTGCTGCTCGATCACATCCAGCTGTTTTTGCTGCGCGTCGAGTACTTCGCCGGTCGCCTGCAACTGGCCGCGCAGGGACGCTTCGCGGATGGCCGTCGTCACCAGGTTGGCCGTCAGGGCCAGATACGCCGCCTCCAGCTGATACTGCTGATACTCGGCCCGCGCTTGCAAGCCTTCCAGCTGGCGCTTGTTGCCACCGAACACGTCCAGCGAATAGGACACGTTGACGGAGGCATTCGTCAAATTGAAGACGCCCCCCGCGCCCGTCAGGCGGCTGGTCTTTTCGCGGTTGAAACCCAGCTGGCCAGTCACTCCGGGATACAGCAGCTCGCCGCTCTCGGCGCGGTAGTTTTCATTCGCCTGGCGCAGGGCGGCTTGCGCCGATGCCAGGCCCGGGCTGCGCGCGAGGGCGTCGCGCACCATCTGATCGAGGACCGGCGATTGAAACAGCGACCACCACTGCGCGGGAATATCCTGGCCCGGCATGAAGCGCTGCGCCTGGCCGCCGATACCGGGCGCCGAGGCCGTTTGTTCCGGCAAGGGCAGCGGCGTGTAGCTGTCGCCGCCCTGCGGCGCAGCGGGTGGCCTGAAGTCGGGTCCCACGGCACACCCGGCAAGCAGGCACGCCAGGAGCACCGCCGGCATGGCAAGGCGCAGGGAAGCGGCAGGAGCGGAACTCCTGACGCGCAAGGCAATAAGGGGCTGCCATAGGCTGGGGACCATTTTTTTTATCCGATACTATGCATTGCAACATCATGACAACGTTGTTGAGCTTCTCGAATACTGGACTTGCCGCACGACAATACCGCGCCAAAGCACTGGCGGGCGCGATTATTCTAGCATCAAAATCCGGCGGCGTATGCGGTGCCGCTGCAGTGCGCAAGATGCTGGTAAACGTCAAAGAGCCTTCCGAAGAAGGCTCTTTGACTTGGCACAAGTGCTGCGCAGCCGGGGCTGCCTGACTTACTTCTGCAGGCCGACCGGCGTGGCCGCAGGCGCGCGGCGGCCCATCAGGTACAGCACGCCGATTTTCAGCATGCGGTAGACGAAGCGCACCATCAGCAGGGTCAGCACGCACTCGATCAGGGTCAGGACGAGGGCGAAGGCCACGTGCATGCGCGCGGCGCGGCGGTGGAACTTGGCCACGGCGCCATCGCGGGCGATCTCGATGCTGTCGTAGAAGGTCGGCACGACCAGCAGGGTCAGGATGGTCGAGGTGATGGTGCCGCCGATGATGGCGATCGCCAGCGGACGGTAGAATTCACCGCCCTCGCCCAGGCCCAGCGCCACGGGGAACATGCCGGCGATCAGCGCGAACGTCGTCATCAGGATGGGACGCAGGCGCATGCGGCCCGCATACATCAGGGCATCCTCGCGGCCATGGCCCTCTTCCTCGCGCTTGCGCGCCGCGTCCAGCAGCAGGATGGCGTTCTTGGCGACCAGGCCCATGAGCATGATGATGCCGATAAAACTCATCAGGTTAAGGGTGTTGCCGGTAATCACCAGCGCCACCACCACGCCAATTAAACTCAGCGGCAAGGACATCATCACGGCCACGGGCGCCGTAAAGGAACCGAACTGCATGACCAGGATCAAATACATCAGGCCGATACCCATCACCAGCGCGATCAGCATTTCCGTGAACAGTTCCTGCTGGTCCTGGCCGGCACCGCCCAGCGCCAGGCCGTAGCCGGGCGGGAAGTCGATGGACTTGGCCAGTTTCATGGCGTCGCTCGTCACCTCGCCGTTCGAGCGGCCCTGCGCATTGGCCGAGACGGTGATCGTGCGCTTGCCGTTCTTGTGCTCGATGCCGGACGGTCCCTTGCCCATGGTAATGGTGGCGATCTGGTCCAGCGGCACCATTTGCGACGTGCCCGTTACGCTGATCGGCAGGCGCTCGATGTTCTCGGAGGCCACGCGGTCATCGGGATGCAGGCGCACGGCCACGTCACGCGTTTCGCCCGTCGGATCGACCCAGTCGCCCACTTCCACGCCGGCAAAGGCCACGCGCAGCGATTGCGCCGCGTCATTGACGGAAATGCCCATCGAGTTGGCCAGGCCGCGGTTCAGTTCGATCTTCAGCTCGTTCTTCGGGTCCTGCTCGGACAGGCCGACATCGACGGCGCCGGGAATGGCGCGCAGCTTGTCCATGTAGGCGTTGGTGATTTCCATCAGCTTGCGCGAGTCAGGGCCCGTGAATTCCACCTGGATGGGCTTTTGCGCACCATTGCTGAGGTCGTCGAGCACCACGTATTCGGCGCCCACCAGGCGCGACATCTTCTCGCGCAGTTCCGTGGCGATTTCCTTGGCCGAACGCTTGCGGGTGTTGCGCTTGCCGATGTCGACATACACGCGGCCGCCGCCCGCATTGATGGAACTGTTGGTGTCCTTGGTTTCAGGCAAGGTGCGTGCCAGCACGGCCGCCGCTTCCAGCTTCAGGCGCGAATACTCGATGCTGCTCGACGATGGCGTGCGCACGTTGATCATCAGGTTGCCCGAATCGGAGGCCGGCAGGAAGCTCGTGCCGCCATGCGAGATATGCAGGGCGATGGCGCCCACCAGGCTGCCGAAGGCGATGACGGCCATCCAGCGGCGGTGATGCAGGGCCCAGGCGATGACGTTGCCGTAGCGGTCAGCCTGGTGGTCGAACCAGTGGTTGAATTTCTCCAGCACGCGGCCCAGGCCTTTTTTCGGCGCCGAGTGTTCCTCGACGGGGTCGCCCCAATAGGCCGACAGCATGGGGTCGAGCGTGAACGAGATGCCCAGGCTGACGAGCACCGAGCACGTCACCGTCAAGGCGAACGGACGGAACCATTCGCCCGAGATCCCCGGCATGAAGGCGACGGGAATGAAGACAGCGATGATGGAGAAGGTCGTGGCGGCCACGGCCATGCCGATCTCGGCCGTGCCTTCCAGCGCGGCCGTGCGGCGGTCCTTGCCCATCTGCATGTGGCGCACGATGTTTTCGCGCACCACGATGGCATCATCGATCAGCACGCCGATGGCCAGCGACAGGCCCAGCAGGGTCATGAAGTTCAGGGTAAAGCCGCACAGCCACACGGCGATGAAGGCGGCGATGACGGACGTCGGCAGGCTCAGCGCCGTGATCAGGGTCGAGCGCCACGAGTTCAGGAAGGCGTACACGACGAAGATGGTCAGCACGGCGCCCAGCACCAGCGATTCGATCACATTGTTCAGGCTATGCTGGGCGTTTTCGCCGCCGTCGCGCGTCACTTGCAGGATCGTGCCTTTAGGCAAGGTCTTGTTGATCTCCGCCACCATGTCGCGGATCTTGTTGGCCACGCTGACGGTGGACGCGTCGCGCACGCGGGTAATCGAAATCCCCACGTTCGGCTTGCCGCTGCGCACGCTCAGGCTGTTGATTTCGGCAAAGCCGTCCTGGATGGTCGCCACTTGCGCCAGGCGCACGATTTCCTCGCCGCGGCGCTTGATCACCACCTGCTCGAAATCGGACGGCGACTCGATGCGGCCCACGAGGCGGATGCTTTTCTCGTCCAGGGTGCCGCGCACCTTGCCCACGGGCGCATTCGTGTTCTGGTTGCGCAGGGCGGTGACGACATCGCTGACGGAAACATTGTATTCACGCAACTTTTCCGCGCGCAGCAGCACGGACAGTTCGCGCTTCAGCGAACCGCCCACGTTCACCAGCGCCACGCCATCGACGGCGCGGAAGCGGTCCGACAGCACGTCCTCGGCCAGACGCGAGATTTCCGCGTGGCTCTGCGAGTTCGACGACAGGGCCAGCTGCATGATCGGCTCGGCACCGGGGTCGATGCGCTGCAGGATAGGCTCGCGCATCTCCAGCGGCAGCTTGTAGCGCACGGCGGCGATGGCGTTGCGGATGTCGTCGGACGCTTCGATCAAGTTCGTCTTGAAGGAAAACTTCAGGAAGATGCTGGCCGAGCCTTCGTTCGAATCGCTGTTGATCTCCGTCACGCCGGAAATGCTCTGCAGGGATTTTTCCAGGCGGTTGACCACTTCGCGCTCGACCGTGTCGGGCGAGGCGCCAGGATAGGGAATGCTGACGACGATGAACGGCACTTCGACGTCGGGATTCTGGTTGACGCGCAGTTTCTTGAGCGCCAGCAAGCCGACGCACATCATCGCCAGGATCAGGACGATGGTAGCGGTGGGCCGCTTGATACTGAAATCGGACAGGAACATGGCTTAGTTTCCTTTACCGGCAACGGCGGCGCTGCTGCTGGCGACGGCAGCCGCCGGCACGGCCTTGGCGGCCGTCAGCTCCACTTTCTGGCCATCCTTGAAGGTCGAGCCGGGCGTGCGCAGCACGGTGTCGCCGCTGGCCAGGCCGCTGGTCACTTCCCACTGGCCCGTGCGCACGTCGCGCGCGCCGATGCGCAGCGTGGTCTTATGCAAGGCCTTGTCCTTGACCTTCCACGTGTACGTCACGTCGCCCGCCTTCACGAGGGCCGAGTCCGGGATCATCAGGGCGCTGACGGTTTCCGTCTCGATGCGCCCTTCCGCATACAGGCCAGCCACGCGCGGCTGCTCCTTTTCGACGAAATCGACCAGCACGGCCACCTGGCGCGTGACGGCGTTGGCGGCAGGATCGACGCGGCGCACCTTGCCCGCAAAATCCTGTCCCGGATAACCATTAATGCGGAACAACACCGGCTGGCCCACCTTGACGACGCCGATCTTGTCGGCCGATACCAGGCCTTCCAGGCGCATGCTGGTCGGATCGATGACCTTGATCAATTCCTTGCCGATTTGCGCCGTATCGCCATTCGATACCTTGCGCTCGCTCACGATGCCGTCGAACGGCGCGCGCACGAGGGTGCGCTGCAGTTGCTGGCGGGCCTGGGCGGCGCGGCTCTTCGCGGCCGACAAATCGCTTTGCGCATTGTTGCGGCGGATTTCCGCGTCTTCCAGCGCCTGCGTCGACGTCATGCCCGAGGCGCGCAGGGTTTTCATGCGCTGGAACATGCGTTCGGACTGCTCCAGCACCTGGCCCGAGGCGCGGCTCGCCTCCTCGGCCGAATTGAGGCTGTCGCGGATGGCCGTCTCGTCCAGGCGCACCAGCACGTCGCCGCGTTTCACGGCTTCGCCATTTTCCTTCATGACCTGGATCACCACGGCCGATACTTCGGCGCGCAGGTCGGCATTGCGTTCAGGCTGCACGGAACCGGTGATGACGGGGCCCGAGGCCAGCGCATTGCTCTGGATGGTCAGCACGTCTTCCGGCGAAACGAGCAGGTTGACGGCGGCGCCGGCCTGTTCCTTGCCATCCTTGCCACTGCCTTTGCCAGGGTCCTTGGATTCTTTGCCACAGGCGGCCAAGGCAGAAGCGATTGCCAGAACAAACAGGGTTTTGCGCAACATGGGTAATTCTCCGGATAGATAGCACCGCCACCAGCCCGCCGGCCCGGATAGGGTGACAGGTGATGGCCGGCATTTATTTTTATTAAAACCACAAGCGCCAAAGTATCCATGAGCGTATCCGGCCATGTCAATCGGCGGATTCCTGTAATGCTTTAATCAATGGATGAAACGTAGTTTTTACGCCCTGAAACGCAAAACCCAGCCTTAAGCGGGGTTTTGCATGGCCGAAGAAGCGCGCTCAGCGGCTGAAAACGTAGTTGACCAGGAAGCCGATCGCCACGCCCGTGCACAGGCCGCCGGCGATTTCCACCAGGGTATGGCCCATGCGCTCGCGCAAGGTCTTGTGCGCGGCGCTGGACGCTTCCCCGGCCAGGCGGTTGATGGCGGCCGCCTGCTTGCCCACGTGCTGGCGCAGGCTGTTGGCGTCGATGATGACGATGAAGGCCAGGGTCACGGCCACGCCGAAGGCGGGATGGCCGATGCCTTCGCGCAGGGCGATCAGGGTGGCCATGCTGGAGACGACGGCGCTATGGTTGCTGGGAAAGCCGCCATTGCCGACCAGGCCGAAAGCCCATTGGCGCGTGCGGGCGCTGTTGATCAGGAATTTGATCGGTCCGACCAGGATCCAGGTGATCAGGGGCGTGACGAGGTAAGCGATATCCACGGGGTATTCCTTTTTATATATGTAGGGTGGGTGTGCCAGGGGAGGCAGGCGCGCCGCAATTATCGCAGATCGCCCGCGCCAGCAGAACTGTCCTGCCCCGCCGTATAAAACGCCGCCCCCGGCGGCAACTAATATAAAATCATGGCATATACAACAATTGACGTATATCAACACTGGGCACGCAGCGCGGCGCGGCGCCCACAGTCAAACGTCTTTCCACACAACGGGGTATCCATGCGGCATTTCAGAATTTCCTTTTTCGTTACTTTTGTCCTCATGGCGGTGTCCGGCTGGTGGGGCTACAGCCATGGCGGCACGGCAGGCATGATCCAGGCCCTGTGGATCACGGGCGTGCTGGGCATCATGGAAGTGTCGCTGTCGTTCGACAATGCCGTGGTAAATGCCTCGGTCTTGCGCCACTGGAATGAATTCTGGCAAAAACTGTTCCTCACGGTGGGTATCCTCGTTGCCGTCTTCGGCATGCGGCTGCTGTTTCCGCTCGTCATCGTGTCGGTGGCCACGGGCCTGGGCCTGGTCGATGTGTGGACCATGGCCACCACGACGCCGGACGTGTATGCCAAGCACCTGACAAACAACCACGCCCAGGTGGCGGCCTTCGGCGGCGCCTTCCTGCTGCTGGTGTTCCTGAACTTCCTGTTCGACGACGAGAAGGAATTGCACTGGCTGGGCTGGGCCGAGGAAAAAGTCAATGCGCTGGGCACCGAAAGCCTGGCCGTGCTGATCACCATGGGTGCCGTGGCCGCCTGCGTGGCCATGGGCCCTGCGGAAGAAAAATACAGCGTGCTGGCGTCGGGCATCGTCGGTATCGCCGTCTACATCGGCGTGAACTGGATCAGCGGCTTGCTGGAAGAAGGCGAACCGGACCTGCAGGATGACGGCGAAGAAGGCGCGGCGCCCGCGAAAAGCGGCAATGGCGACCTGGTGAAAACCGTGGCGCGCGGCAGCATCGGCGGCTTCCTGTACCTGGAAGTGCTGGACGCCTCGTTCAGCTTTGACGGCGTGATCGGCGCCTTCGCCATCACCAACGACGTCGTCATCATCATGCTGGGCCTGGCCATCGGCGCCATGTTCGTGCGCTCGATGACGGTCTTCCTGGTGCACAAGGGCACGCTGGACGAATTCGTCTACCTCGAGCACGGCGCCCATTATGCGATCGGCATCCTGGCCTTGATCATGCTGGCCTCCGTCAAGTACCATATTCCGGAGTGGTTCACGGGCCTGTCGGGCGTGGCCTTCATCCTGGTCTCGCTGTGGTCATCCTTGCGTTATCGCAAACGGCACGCGGCACAAGCTTGAAATCGGGGGTTTCGCCCCCAATTGAGAGAGTGATGGCACGAGCGCCCTGCGCTCTTCCCATGCAGGCATGTTTAAGTAACTTACTGAAAAGGAGCACCACATGGCAATCAGTTTGCAAAAAGGCGGCAACGTCAACCTGAGCAAGGAAGCACCGAACCTGAAGAAGATCATCGTCGGCCTCGGCTGGGATCCTCGTTCGACCGACGGCGCCACCTTCGACCTTGACGGCAGCGCCTTCCTCCTGAAAAGCGACGGCAAGGTCCGTGGCGACTCTGACTTCATCTTCTACAACAACCTGAAATCGACCGACGGCGCCGTCGTCCACACGGGCGACAACCAGACCGGCGAAGGCGAAGGCGACGATGAGCGCATCGAAATCGACCTGACCCGTGTGCCGGCCGACATCGACCGCATCAGCATCACCGTGACCATCCACGACGCCGACGCGCGCCGCCAGAATTTCGGCATGGTCTCGAAAGCCTTCATCCGCTGCCTGAACGCGGAAGGCGAACGCGAAATCGCCCGCTATGACCTGTCCGAAGACAGCTCGACGGAAACGGCGATGATCTTTGGCGAAATCTACCGCTACAACGGCGAATGGAAGTTCAAGGCCATCGGCCAGGGCTTCAACGGCGGCCTGGGCCCCCTCGCCCGTTCGTTCGGCGTGAATGCCTAAGATTCACGCTCGGTAAACCTGCTGCGCCGCTCATGGAGCGTGCCCGCGACGGTTTTCCGCGGTGAATTGTACTTTTGTCATATCACTACTGCCGCCTGCACAGTTCAGGCGGCTTTTTTTTGGAGATTTATCATGCCAGTATTTAGTGTCACCGGCGACGTCGATCCTTTCCTCCACGTCAGCATGAAACAGGGCGAAACCATCTATTGCGAGTCCGATGCGATGGTGATGATGGAAACGGCGCTCGATTTGAAGGGCAAGATGACCGGTGGCCTGGGCAGCGCCATCATGCGCCGCTTCGCCAATGGCGAGTCGTTCTTCCAGCAGCACATCGAAGCGGTGCGCGGCAGCGGCGACTGCCTGCTCTCGCCCACCCTGCCGGGCGCCATCGAAGTGGTCGACGTGGGCGCGCGCCAGTACCTGCTCAACGACGGCGCCTTTGTCGCCGCCACCTCGGGCACGGAGATGAAGGTGCGCACGCAAAGCCTCGGCAACGCGCTGTTCGCCCAGTCGGGCGGCTTCTTCGTCATGGAGACGGCCGGCACGGGCCAGGTGGTGGTGTCGGGCTTCGGTTCCATGTTCCAGCTCGACGTCGAGCCGGGCAAGGATGTCGTGATCGACAATTCCCACGTGGTGTGCTGGGACAGCAGCCTGAAATACGAGATTTCCATCACCACGGGCGGCGGCGCCAGCGGCGGCGGCATCGGCGGCTTCCTCGGCAATATCGTCAACAGCGTGACCAGCGGCGAAGGCATCGTGCTGCGCTTTTCCGGCTCGGGCAAGGTGTTCATCTGCTCGCGCAACCGCGATGCCTTCCTCAAATGGACAGCCAGCGGCAAGGCTAGCTAGAGGCACCTGACCAAACCTACTACGCGTCGGCATAGGCGGCCTGCGATGCTCACCGTACTTTAGTACGGTTGTGCTTCTCGGCCACCTCTTCCTTCCGCTCGCTACGGTTTTGTCAGGCGCTGTTAGTTTGTTGCTCAAAGTTGTAGTTCAAAAAAAATTCTAAGGCCAGGTTAAGTCTGGCTGGCTAGAATCCCCGCGCGCGCACCTGCGCGCGGCTTCCCCTTTCTTTACCCGGTCCCCGTACATGCAAAGAGTCTGGTTCAACAAAACATTTTCCTCGGTCGCCACGGCCATGCGCCTGATCCGCGAAGCCGATCTGGCCGCCACCGGCGGCCAGCCGCGCTATCACATCGTCTGCAGCAACACGAACGCGCATGCGGCCGCCTTCCTGGCGGCCCACGAATACGCCGTCGAACCGGCGGGGCTGACGGGTCTCAATTATGTCGAGTGGTGCCTGGAATTCTGCCGCGACAGGGGCATCACGATTTTCTGGCCCGGCAAGGAAGCGGGCCTGATCGGCAGCGCCAGCGCGCGCTTCGCCGCCATCGGCACGCGCGTGCTCAGCGTGGCCAGCGAAGCTACCTTGGCCTTGATGCACGACAAGGCGCGCTTCTGCGATGGCCTGGACCTGCCCATGGCGCGCCCGGCCGACTACCGCGCCGTGACCACCATCGCCGAATACGACGCCGCCTACGCCGAGCTGCGCCCCTTGCACGGCAAGCTGTGCATCAAGCCCTCGGAATCCGTGTATGGCCTGGGCTTTGCCGTGCTCGACGAAGAGCGTTCCAGCGCCCAGCTGCTGCTGGCCGGCGCCGCCTACCAGGTCAATGCGCAGGAGCTGCGCAGCGGCCTGGCGCAGATGGGAACCTTCAAGACGCTGCTGCTGATGGAATACCTCGATGGCCACGAATACAGCGCCGACTGCATCGCCGACCAGGGCACGCTCATGTGCGCCGTGCCGCGCAAGAAGCTGCACGGGGGCGGCAGCGGGCAATTGATCGAACTGCACGCCGACCTGCTGGACGCCTGCGCAAAGCTGGCGCGCGACTACCGCCTGAATGGCGTGTTCAACATCCAGTTCCGCGAAGGCGCGCACGGCCTGGCTTTGCTGGAGATCAATCCGCGCATGTCGGGCGGCATCGGCATGGCGTGCGCGGCCGGCCCCAACCTGCCCTACCTGGCACTGGCCGGCTTCGACCAGGGCTATGACAAGCTCACGGTGCCCGCCATCCGCGAAGGCATGCGCGTGGCCGAAGCCGCCTACGCCGTGGAGCTGCCATGAACCTCGTCAAGAAGCAGATGCCCACGGGCGAACTGACCCTGAAGGTGGACGAGGCGCGCTTTCCGCTGGACTGGCTGATCGGCTTTGCCGCGCGCGCCAACGCCAAGCGGGGCTTTCTGTTCCTGTCCAAGGTGCTGGGCAAGCACTGGCCCGTCACGCCGCGCGCCATGCAAGCCATCCACGACGACCTGGCCGCGCAGATCCCCCCCAGCCTGCCCGGGCCCGTCGTCTTCATCGCCATGGCGGAAACGGCCGTGGGACTGGGCCAGGGCGTGTTCGAGGCCTGGCTGCGTGCCAATCCGAACGGCAAGGCGCTGTTTTTGCACAGCTCGCGCTACCGCGTGGGCACTGTGCCCTTCTTCGAATTCGAGGAGTCGCACAGCCACGCGCCGCGCCAGTTCCTGCACCTGTCCGACGCGGCCAGCGCGCTGTTTTCCACGGCGCGCAGCCTGGTGCTGATCGACGATGAAGCGTCGACCGGCAACACCTTCGCCAACCTGGTGCAAGTGTGCCGCGCGCGCTACCCGCAGCTGGAAAAGCTGCACCTGGGCGTGATCACCAACTTCATGGGCCAGGCCGCCAACGCGGGCCTCACGCAGCGTTTCGGCCTGCCCACGACCATAGGCGCGGCGCTCTCCGGCCACTACGCCTTCCAGGCCGGCGCTGCGCCGGCACCCGTGGCGGCCAGCGCCCAGCGTTTCGAAGCGAATGCGGAACGGGGCGCCAGCCCGGCTTTCGGGCGCATCGGCGTGGGCCGCGCACTGAGTCCACCGCAAGGCCTGGCCGTGCAGCTGGCGCAGGAAATCGGCGCCGGCGACTCCGTGCTGGTGCTGGGCACGGGCGAATTCATGCACCCGTCCTTCCTGCTGGCGCGCGAACTGGAAAGCCTGGGCAAGAGCGTGGTGGTGCAGTCGACCACGCGCTCGCCCATCCTGTCGTGGGGTTCCGTCGGCCATATCGTCCACTGCAACGACAATTACGGCGAAGGCATCGCCAATTACCTGTACAACGTGGCGCCTGGCCAGTACCAGCACGTTTTCATCTGCCATGAAACCCCGGCCAGCCCCGCCCTCATGCAACTCGCCGGCCAGTTGAACGGCCGCCTGTTCCACTTTCAGTCAGAGACCAAAATTGAAGAAATTCCTGTTTGTTGACCTGGACGACACACTGTTCCAGACCCCGAAAAAATGCCCCGGCGAGACCGATTTGCAAGCGGCCGCCTATTTGAAAAATGGCGATGCCTGCTCGTTTACGACGGCGCGCCAGCGCGCCTTCTTTGAGTTTGCGCAAAGCGGCATGACCCTCATCCCCGCCACGGCCAGGAACGGCGACGCCTTCCGCCGCGTCGACCTGCCGTTTACCAGCTACAGCGTGCTCGATTACGGCGGCATCGTGCTGCAGCCGGGCGGCGCGCTCGACGCCGGCTGGCTGACGCTGATGCAGGACGACATGCAGACGGCCCTGCCCGGCCTGCGAGACGCCATGCGCATCATCGACGATTTCCAGGCCAAGGCGGGCATGCCCTCGCGCGCGCGCCTGATCGAGGACTACAACACGCCGTTCTACATCGTCGTCAAGGACCATGAAGCGCGCGGCGAACGCCTGGCCGACATCGAGGAACAGGTGCTGCAGCAGTGGATCGCCACCGAAGGGTCCGACTACTTCATCCACCGCAACGGCAACAACCTGGCCGTGCTGCCCAAGACCCTGAACAAGGCGCGCGCCGTGGCCTACCTGCGCGCGGAACTGGAAGCCGAGCACGGGCCCATCCTCAGTTTCGGCATGGGCGACAGCCGCTCGGACGCCCGCTTCATGGCCGCCTGCGACTACGCCATCGTCCCCAGCGGCACCCAGCTGGCAGCCCTCACCGTGGCGGCGCTATGAGCGAAGCCACGCAGCATTTCAGCGGCAGCTACCGCCAGGAAGACGTGGAGTTTCTGCTCACGCCCATGGCGCTCGAACCCATACTCGACCTGGCTGAAAAAGAGCGCTTGATCCAGTCGGGCCAGCGCCACTACAGCGAGATGCTGTCGCCCGAGTCCTTGCCCTCGCCCGCCTACCTGGCCCTGTTCCAGAGCGCGTTCGCGGCCAACCGCCTGCAGATGGCGCGCGACTGCCTGCGCCTGGCCGCCCTGATCGCGGCGCGCCGCGCGGGCCCCATCACCCTGGTGTCGCTGGCGCGCGCCGGCACGCCCGTGGGCGTCATCCTGGGGCACTTGCTGCGCCGGGTGTTCCAGCGCGAGTGCCGCCACTATTCCGTCTCCATCATCCGCGACCGCGGCATCGATGCCAACGCCCTGCACCACATCCTGGGGCAAGGCCATGCGCCGGAATCCATCGTCTTCGTCGACGGCTGGACGGGCAAGGGCGTGATCTCGCGCGAGCTGCGCCAGACCGTCCACGATTTCAACGCGGCCAATGGCACGGCCATCGATGGCGGCCTGTTCGTGCTGTCCGACCTGGCCGGCACGGCCGCCTGCGCCGCCTCGTCGGGCGACTACCTGATCCCGTCAAGCATCCTGAATGCCACCGTCTCGGGCCTCGTCAGCCGCTCGGTGTTGAATGAAGCCATCGGCCCGGACGACTTCCACGGCTGCGTGTACTACGCGCAGTTCGAGCAGCACGACCAGTCGCGCGATTTCGCCGACGGCCTGGTGGCCGACGCCGTCGCCATTGCCGCCAGCAGCGGCATCCCGCTGGCCGAGGCGAGCGATGCGCCGGCCATGGCGGCCCGCTCGCAAGCCTATATGGCGGCCGCGCAGCAGCAATACGGCATCAGCGACATCAACCTGATCAAGCCGGGCATCGGCGAAGCGACGCGCGTGCTGCTGCGCCGCGTGCCCGAGCGCCTGATCGTGCGCGACACGAATGCCCCGGACGTGGCACATTTGCTGCTCCTGGCGCAGGAAAAAGCCATACCCGTCACCGTAGAACCGGCGCTGCCTTACCAGGCGGTCGCCCTCATCAGGAGCGCAGTCGATGGATAACAACTCCCTACACCCGCAAAGCGAGCACAAGGCGGCGCTGGGCGCCTCCATGTACGTGCCGACCACGCACAAGGACTTGCTGGCGATCGCCAACGGCGACAAATTCAGCCATTTGCGCTCGGTCATCCTGTGCACGGAAGACGCCATCGCCGAGCGCGACCTCAGCTACGCGCTGTTCAACCTGTCGCTGGCGCTGCAAAACATGGGCGCCGCATCGGATACCCTGCGCTTCGTGCGCGTGCGCAACCTCGAGGTGCTGGCGCGCGTGCTGGCCATGCCCGGCGCCGACAAATTGAGCGGCTTCGTGCTGCCGAAATCCACGCGCCACAACTTCGCCGCGTATTTCGACCTCGTGCGCCATACGCATCACCTCTTGATGCCGACGCTGGAAACGGCGGAGGTGTTCGACGACGAGGAAATGAAGCTGTTCCGCATCGTGCTGTCGGCGCCCGAGGTGCGGCGCCGCATCCTGGCCCTGCGCATCGGCGGCAACGATCTGCTGGCCCTGCTGGGCCTGCGCCGCCCCACCAGCGGCACCATCTATTCGACGCCGCTGGGCCAGGTCATCGGCCGCCTGGTCACCATCTTCAAGCCGCACGGCTTCCAGCTGACGGCGCCCGTCTTCGAGCACCTGTCGCAGGGCAGCTGGCTCGATGCGGAAGTGGCGCAGGACATGGCGCACGGCATGATCGCCAAGACGGCCATCCACCCGGACCAGGTGCCGCAGATCGAGCGCCACTACCAGGTGGCGCAGTCGGACATCGAACTGGCGCTGCGCATCATCGACCCGGACAGCCCGGCCGTGTTCCGCATGCAGGAATCGATGTGCGAAGTGGCCACGCACAGCAGCTGGGCCCTGCGCATCATCGAGCAGGCGCGCCTGTTCGGCATCCGCCATGCCGGCGACAGCGCCGCGGCGCCCGCCCCCCATTTGCATCACTCCTTGAATACTCAACTTTCCAGCGACGAAGGGACTGCACGACCATGAGCAATTTCACACGTGGACAAAAAGGCAAACTGGCGGACCTGGGCTTGAACGGCCCGTTTGCCGTCACGCTCGATATCGCATCGGGTTCGATGGAAGTGGACGTCAGCTGCTTCGGCGTCGATGCGGCCGGCAAACTGTCGGACGACCGCTACATGGTGTTCTACAACCAGAAAAGCGCGCCGGACAACGCCGTCACGGTGGCGCTGAACGGCCCCCGCTCCGTGTTCCAGGTGGACCTGGCCCGCCTGCCCGCCTCGATCGACAAGCTGGTGTTTACGGCGGCGACGGAACAGGGCAGCATGCGCGCGCTGGGCAACTCCAGCATGACGCTGGGCCAGGCGGCCACGTTCGCCTTCACGGGAACGGACTTCCAGGACGAAAAAGCCGTCATCATCGGCGAACTGTATCGCCGCGACGGCAGCTGGCGCTTCGGCGCCGTGGGCCAGGGTTTCGCGGGCGGCCTGGCGGCGCTGCTGAAGCACTTCGGCGGCAGCGAGGCAGCGCAATCTTCTCCGGCGCCGGCTCCCGTGCCTACGCCGGCGGCACCGCCGCCGGCGAATAAAATCTCGCTCTCAAAAATTCGCCTGGAAAAGCGCGGCGACAAGATTTCGCTCGACAAGCGCGACAGCGGCGGCTATGGCCGCATCAGGATCAACCTGAACTGGAACCAGAACACCTCGCAAGGCCAGGCGCCCGCATCAAAACTGGACACGGGCTTCCTGGGCAAATTGTTCAACAAGCCGGCCAGCCGTTCCGGCGGCATCGACCTCGACATCGGCTGCCTGTTCGAGATGAGCAATGGCGCCAAGAGCGCCGTGCAGGCGCTGGGCAACAGCTGGGGCGCCTACGACCGTCCGCCGTACATCCACCTGGAAGGCGACGACCGCACGGGCAGCGTCAGCAGCGGTGAAAACATCTTCATCAACGGCAGCCATTTCGACCAGATCAAGCGCGTGCTCGTCTACGCCTTCATCTACGAGGGCGTACCGAAATGGGCCGCCACGGATGGCGTCGTGACGATCGAGATTCCCGGCCAGCCGACGGTGGAAGTGCGCCTCGATACAGACAGCCCGCACGCCATGTGCGCCATCGCCATGCTGGAAAACCACGGCGGCAACCTGCAGGTGACAAAATTGGTGGAATACTTCGGCGGCCAAGGTAAAATCACGGCGCACCAGGCCATGGACGAGCGATACAACTTTGGCCTGAACTGGAAAGCCGGCCGCAAGGACTGAGGGAACGCTTAAAAAAGTCCATGGCGGCGTTGCATTGCCTTGCCCTGAACATTTTTAAGCATCCCCATTTTTTTACCTAGACAACCCTACCATGACCCCTACGACCAAAAAAGTCACCTTCGCCTTCGTCATCTTCCTCGTGGCCGGCTTCCTGCTGCTGGCGGCCTACACGTGGATGGCCCTCAGCTTCTCGTACTCGGAAGGCGAACGGGCGGGTTACCTGCAAAAGTTCTCCAAGCGGGGCTGGATCTGCAAGACATGGGAGGGTGAGCTGCTGCTGACGGCCCTGCCGGGCACCATCCCGGAAAAATTCCAGTTCAGCGTGCGCGACGAGGAAGTGGCCAAGCAATTGACGGCTGCGGCCGGCAAGCGCATCCTCGTCACCTACAGCCAGCACAAGGGCGTGCCGACGCAATGCTTCGGCGAGACGGAATACTATGCCGACAAGGTCGTCCTGAGCCAGTAATAGAGACAGCAATACCACCGCAAGTCCAGCAACTTATGCAGCATCGC
Source organism: Janthinobacterium sp. GW821-FHT03C08 (assembly GCF_059420905.1). Classification (NCBI taxonomy): domain Bacteria; kingdom Pseudomonadati; phylum Pseudomonadota; class Betaproteobacteria; order Burkholderiales; family Oxalobacteraceae; genus Janthinobacterium; species Janthinobacterium sp. GW821-FHT03C08. The sequence goes on from NZ_JBWKUP010000021.1 coordinate 68,032, forward strand.
GCCGGCCAGCCCATCTCGCGCCGGCGCCCCTCCCCGCTCTCCAGCCGCATGGCGTGCCTCACGCATTCCCGCTTTCTTATACACTATCGCAATTAGTTCTGACTGGAACTGTTCATTGCTGTAGGAAAAACACACGCTGCTTGCGCTAGCGCAGCACGTCCAGCCAGCCTGCCGTTAGCGTGTATCACCACTCCCGGAAATACCATGCGCATACGCCCCGTCGCCCTGGCCTTGCTGGCCGCCTCGCTTCCCCTGTCCGCCCAGGCACAGGATATCTCCGGCATGGCCGGCGTCCTGCAAGTCAACGCGACCAATGAGCGCACCTTTGTCGCCGCCATCAGCTACACGCAGCCCGTGGGCAACTACAGCGCCGTCAGCCTGTCGTATATCAACGAGGGACACCCGCAAAACCATCACCGCGACGGCATGGCGGGCCAGTTCTGGCTGCGCACGAAAAAGGTGGACGAGGGCCTGATGCTGGGCGCCGGCGTGGGCCGCTATTTTTTCTTCGACACGGCCAGGATCGACGACGGCCTGCACAATTTCGACAATGACCACGGCTGGGGTTCCATCGTCAGCCTGCAGGCGCGCTGGCAGTTCGACAACCGCTGGTATGCGCAAGCGCAGCTCAACCGCATCAAGCCCGACGGCAAGGACAACACCACGCATCTGCTGATCGGCGCCGGCTACCGCTATGAGGGCGTGCCGGGCGCCAAGCTGCACTTGCAGAACTGGGCGCACGACGACACCTTGACCTTATCGAGCGGCCACACCATCATCAACAGCTTGCGTTCGGAAAGCGCGCGGCCGTTCACGCTGGAATACCGGCGCGCGGCGGGAAAATACGTGGACTGGACCGTCACCGCACTCGATGAAGGCAACACCGACCTGGCGCACCGGCGCGGCGCAGCAGCCCAGCTGTGGCTGATCCGCTCGCTCAATGAAAAGGTGGAATTCGGCATGGGCGGCGGGCCGTATGTGGCGTGGGATACGCGCGACACGCAGGGCCACGGCATGCGCCTGACCGGCTTGCTGTCGGCCGTGGCCCGCTACCACATCGACCGCCGCTGGGTGACGCACGTGGCGTGGAATCGGGTCATCACCGATTATCATCGCGATGCGGATGTGTTTTTGGTGGGGGTAGGACGGAAGTTCTGATGGAAAAACGTAAAAAATCTCGCTCTTCCGCTAAAGTAACGATACCGAACAAAACCGTAGCGAGCGGCAGTGATTTGTGGCTGAGAAGCGCAACCGTACTTCCAGTACGGTGAGCATCGCCAGCTGCAAAGCGCGCCGCGCAGTAGGTTTGGTTCGGTATCCTGCCTAGCGCGAACGCCAGACCGCGCCCGCTTCATTCGGCTGCGTCAGGCGCTCGATCACTTCGCGCGTCAGGCTGGCCGAGCTGACTTGCTCCGCCTTGGCGCGGGCGGCGGCCAGGGAGCTGGAAAACGCGCCTTGCTGCTGCTCCAGGCTGGCGCGCAGGGCGGCCAGTTCGCTTTCCTGCTGCTGCGCGCGGGCCATGTCCCGTTCCAGCAATTGCTGCTTGGCCGCGGCCATGGCGCGCGTGGTGTCGGCCGCCTTGCGCTGCAGGGCCGCATGGGCCTGGGCGCTGGCCAGCAAGGCTTGCTGTGCTTCCAGCTTGTCGCCGGCGGCTTGCTGCGCCGCCAGTTCCAGCTGCTCGCGCTGGCGCATGGCGTCGAGCGCCTGCTGTTCCATGAGCGCGCGCGCTTCGGCGGCCGCCGTCGCCTGCTTTTCCGCTTCCAGGCGGCCGGCGATGGCTTGGGTGGCGCGCTCCTCGGCGCTGCTCGTCTGGCGCTGCTGCACCAGTTTTTGCGCGATCAGGGCAAGCGACTCGCGCTCGGCGGCGACGAAATCGCGCTCGGATGCCAGCAGCGCTTCCGCAGCCTGCGCCTTGTCTTCTTCCACGCGGGCCCGTTCGCTGTGCACCTGGCCCAGCTCCACGGCCAGGCGCGCCTGCGCCTGCACGGCCTGCGCTGCCGCCGCTTTCTGTTCGCCTTCGACCAGCGCCTGGTCCATCAGGATGCGGATGGCGTTCGCCTCCTTTTGCGCCGCTTCCTGCAAGGCCTGTTCTGCCGCCTGCTGGCCGCGCAGCAATTCCGCCTGCGCCGCTTCGGCGGCGATGCGTTCCTGCGCCGCATTGCACGCCAGCGCTTCCGCTTCCAGTTTTTCTTTCAAGGCGGCGATGGCGGCCTGCTCGGCAGCCACTCTTTCCTGTTCCGCCTGCAGCAAGCGCGCTGCCTCATGGGCTTTTTCCTGCGCCAGTTGCGCTGCTTGCGCTTGCGCAGCCAGTGTCGCCTTGCCGGCATCGACCTCGACCTGCTCGGCTTCATTCTGGCTGGCGGCCAGTTCTGCCGCCTGGCGCGCCAGTTCGGCACGTTCGTGCGCCAGACTGGCGGCGCGCTGCTGCTCTTCCAGTTCGCGGGCCGCTGCCACGGCGGCCGCCTGCTCGGCAACTTCGCGGGCCTTGGTTTCTTCCAGGGCTGCCGTTTCCGCTTCCAGCCTGGCGTGGCCGGCGATTTCCGCATCCTGTTCGGCCGTCACGCGGGCCAGCGCCACGGCGCGCAGCTGGCGATCCACTTCGATGCGCGCTTCCGTGGCGGCCAGGATGCGCACGTCGGCATCGCGGCGCGCCTGCGCGCTGGCGGCGGCCACCATCTCCAGGCGCTCGCGGTGGATGGCCGCGTCGCGCAATTCCTTTTCCGTCTGCAGGCGCAGGTGCAAGGACTGCGCCGCATGGCGTTCCGATTCCGCCTGCGCCAGGGCGATGGCTTCGCGTTCCTGTTCCAGGTGGGCCAGCGCGCGCGCTTCTTCCAGCGCGCGCACTTCGGCGGCGGCGCGGTTGAAGGCCGATTCCAGCGCGATCTGGTCGGCGCGCTCGCGCTGCACCGTCAGTTCCAGCGCTTCGCTTTCCGCCTCGGCCAGCATCTGCGCCGTCTGGCGCGCGCCGTGGGCGTGGCGCTCGCGCTCGCGGGCCAGCACGGCGACACGGGCGTCGGCCGAAGCGATGCCCACCATTTCTTCCTTGGCCGCCTGCACGGCAGCGACGCGCTCGACGGCCTGCAGGCGCGCCTGCTCCGTCTGCAGCTGCAATTCCTCGGCGGCCCGGGCCGCCTGCTCGGCCAGTTCCGACTGCACGGCCACCTGCTCGCTGGCGCGCAAGCGGCTTTCCTGCTCGGCGCGGGCGCGCTGTTCGGCGGCCAGGCGGATTTCATTGTCCGATTCCACGCGGGCGCGCAGTTCGGCCGTTTCCTGCTTGACGGCTTCCAGGCGCGCCACGCTGGCCAGCGCGGCGGCGCGCATGGTGTCGAGGCGTTCGCGGTTGGCGGCGATGGCTTCCTCGGCCGCCTGCGCATTTTGCTGCGCGGCGGCAGCGGCGGCCGCGTCGATGGCGGCGCGGTCCTCGGCCAGTGAGCGCACGCGCGCCTCGGCCAGCGCCCGGCTTTCGGCCGCGCACGTGGCTTTCGCCTCCGCTTCCACGCGGGCGATGGCCTCGTGGATGGCCTTCAATTCCATTTTCTGGCGTTCGGCGGCGGGCGCCTTGGCCTCCGCATCCGGCGCGGCCTCAGCCTCAGCCTGCGGCTCGGCTGGCGCGACGGCCACCGGGGCTGGCGTCTCCACCTTGCGCTCCAGGTCCTTGAAATCATGCAGCGAAACGATGCTGTCCTGGTCGAACTCGTCGTCGGCGGAATACGCGACGGTGAGGGAAACGGCCTGGCGCTGATTTTGCTGTGCTTGCATGATTTCTCGCTTATTCGGGTGAATTCCGTTGCTTATGGGAATTTATTACCACCATTATCGAGCAGGCATGCATAAACCAGCGCGGCAAGAAGAGCCTCTTTTACCGCTCTTTTCATCATTTCACCAATCAAACCTACTGCGCGTCGCGCTTTGCGTCCGGCGATGCTCACTGGGCGTCAGCCCAGTTGCGCTTCTCGGACGCAAATCACTGCCGCTCGCTACGGTTTTATTGGCAAAATATGCATTCAGATGGGCCACAAAGGCGCTTCGTCCATCAGCGCCACCTGCTCGCGCAATTCCAGGATGCGGTCTTGCCAGTAGCGCTGCGTGTTAAACCACGGGAAGGCGACGGGGAAGGCGGGATCGTCCCAGCGGCGCGCCAGCCAGGCCGAATAATGGATCAGGCGCAGGGTCCGCAGCGCTTCGACCAGGTACAACTGGCGCGGGTCGAAATCGCAGAAATCCTCATAGCCGGCCAGGATGTCGCTCATCTGGCGCACCTGGTCGCCGCGCTCGCCCGACAGCATCATCCACAGGTCCTGGATGGCAGGACCCATGCGGCTGTCGTCGAAGTCGACGAAATGGGGACCGGCGTCCGTCCACAGCACGTTGCCGCCATGGCAATCGCCATGCGTGCGCAGCACGGCCACGTCGCCCGCGCGGTCGTAGCAGCGCTTGACGCCGTCGAGCGCCTGCTGCGCCACGCTGGAATAGGCGGCCAGCAGTTCGGGCGGCAGGAAGTTGCCCTCCAGCAAGAATTCGCGCGGTTCGACGCCAAACGTCTGGCGGTCGAGCGCCGGGCGTTCCTTGTAGGTCGACAGCGCGCCGACGGCGTGGATGCGGCCGATGAAGCGCCCTATCCATTCCAGGGTCGCCGGGTCGTCCAGCTCGGGCGCGCGGCCGCCGTGGCGGGGGAAGACGGCAAAGCGGAAGCCCTGGTACTGGTGCAGGGTGCTGCCGTTGATGGCCAGCGCGGGAACGACTTGAATTTCGCGCTCGACCAGCTCGGACACGAAGGCGTGTTCTTCCAGGATGGCGGCGTCGCTCCAGCGTTCGGGGCGGTAAAACTTGGCCACCAGGGGCGCGCTGTCTTCGATGCCCACCTGGTAGACGCGGTTTTCATAGCTGTTCAGGGCCAGCAGGCGGCCATCGCCGCGCAAGCCCACGCTGTCGAGGGCATCGAGCACGCAATCGGGGCTCAGGGCGGAAAAGGGATGGACGGGCCGGTCGTCCTCGTGCGGCTGGTTTTCATTGTGCATGAGCGACATTGTAAGGCGCGCGCGGGCCGCCGGTGCAAACACTTCGGTGATGAAGCGCCGCAAGGCGTATACTGGCGCCTTACATTTCATCAAAGAGCAAGCCATGTCACTCGAACAGCCATTATCAGAAAAAGAATTTGACGAATTAGACCAATTCCTGTTGTCGGACCGGTGCTCCGAAGATGCCATGACCATGGATATGCTGCACGGCTATCTGACGGCCGTGGCCATCGGCCCGGAACCGATCATGCCGGCAGAGTGGTTGCCGCGCGTGTGGGGCGAAAATGCCGAAGATGCGCCGAAATTCAAGAACAGCAAGGAAGAAGAGCGCATCGTCAACCTGATCATGCGCTTCATGAACGAAGTGCTGGTGACGTTTGAAGTGGCGCCCAAGGAATTCGAGGCCCTGTTCGTCGAACACGACTACGAAGGCCAGACCCTGATCGACGCCGAAGCATGGTGCTGGGGCTTCTGGGACGGCATGGAACTGCGTCCCGGCTCGTGGAACGAAATCTGGGATTCCGAAGTGGCCGCGCTGATGCAGCCGATCTACCTGCTGGGCGCCGACGAAATCAAGGAAGAAGAACTGAAACTGGTGGAAGACCCGGTCAAGGCGCACAAGCTGGCGCAGGAACTGGAAGCGAACCTGCCGGCCATCCACCGTTTCTGGGTACCGCGCCGCAAGGCTCCCGTGCAAACCATGAAGCGCGACGAGCCGAAAGTGGGCCGCAACGACGACTGCCCTTGCGGCAGCGGCAAGAAGTACAAAAAATGCTGCGGCGCCGAGCCGGCAGCCGAGTAATACCGCAGTAGCACTCCCCCTGCGCCGGCGTCCTGCCGGCGCAGCGCTGGCGCTGCCCCCCCGGGCTATAATCGCCGCATGAAACTCCCCGACCTGAATCTGCTCGTCGCCCTCGACATCCTGCTCGAGGAAGGCAGCGCCGTGGCCGCCGCGCGGCGCATGAACCTGAGCGCGCCGGCCATGAGCCGCACCCTGGCGCGCATCCGCGACGCCATCGGCGACCCCGTCTTCGTGCGCTCGGGACGGGGCCTGGCGCCCACGCCGCGCGCGCTGGAACTGCGCGAGCAGGTGCGCGGCGTGGTGGAGCAGGCGCACGCCGTCTTCACGTCGGGGCGCGAAATCGACTTGCGCACCCTGGAACGCACCTTCAGCCTGCGCGCCAACGACGTGTTTGTCGGCGCCTACGGCGGCAAGCTGCGCGACCTGCTGGCCAGCCATGCGCCCAATACGGTGCTGCGCTTCGTGCCTGAAGGCGATGGCGAGTCGGACGGCGACGCCTTGCAGGCGGGCCGCATCGACCTGTATATCAGCTCCCGGCGCAGCTTCGCGCCCGACATCAAGCTGCAAAGCCTGTTTACCACCTCCTTCGTCGGCATCGCGCGCACTGGCCATCCTATCTTTGACGCCCCCGTCGACCTGGCCCGCTTCACTGCCTACGACCATGTCAGCGTCTCGCGCCGGGGCCTGGCGCGCGGGCCGTTCGATACGCGGCTGGCCGAGCGGGGCCACGCGCGCCGCGTCTCGCTGATCACGGCCAATTTTCACTCCGCCCTCTTCGCCGTCGCCGATTCCAACCTGATCCTGCCGCTGATGCCGCGCCACATGCTGCCCATCGTCGAACGCCTGGGACTAAAACTCACGTCGTTCGAGCTGCCGCTGCCCGTCGACAGCGTGGAAATCGTGCAGGCCTGGCACCCGCGCCTGGACAACGACCACGCGCACAAGTGGCTGCGCCGGATGCTCAAGGACGTGTGCAGCGCCGGCTGACAGCGCAAGCAATCATTGCGCCAGACGCAATTGAACATTCCTTAATTATCAATTTTCACAAGATTAACGGCTACCTATACTGCGTGGACTGATCCCCATCCACGGAGTTCCCTGTGTCCGCTGTACCGCTACCCGGCGCCGCCCCCGCGGCCGCGCCATCCCCTCCTGCCGCCGTGCCACCGGCACCGGCCGCCTTCGGCCCGCGCCTGGCCACGGGCCTGGCCGGCGTGCTGCTGGCCGTGCTGGTGGCCGGCCTGAATGAAAACATCACCAAGATCGCCCTGGCCGACATCCGCGGCGCCATGGGCATTTCGCGCGACGACGCCAGCTGGCTCGTCGCCCTGTACGCGGCCGCCTCGGTGTCCGCCATGGCGTTTGCGCCCTGGTGCTCCGTCACGTTTTCGCTGCGGCGCCTGACGGCGGCAGCCATCATCACCTGCATGGCCGCCGGCCTGCTGTGCCCCTTCGCGCCGAACCTGCCCGTGCTGATCGTCCTGCGCGTGGTGCAGGGCGCGGCCGGCGGCGCCCTGCCGCCCATGCTGATGACGGTGGCGCTGCGCTTCCTGCCGCCGCACATCAAGCTGTATGGCCTGGGCGGCTATGCGCTGAGCGCCACCTTCGGCCCCAGCCTGGGCACGCCGCTGGCCGCCTTCTGGACCGAGTACCTGGGCTGGCGCTGGGCTTTCTGGCAAGTCGTCCCGGGCAGCATTGCCGCCCTGCTGATGGTGTCGTGGGGCTTGCCGCAAGACCCGCTGCGCCTGGAGCGCCTGCGCCAGTTCGACTGGCGCGGCCTGCTGCTGGGCCTGCCCGCCATCAGCATGCTGGTGGTGGGCCTGCTGCAGGCCGAACGCCTGAACTGGTTCCACTCGCCCCTGGTCTGCGTGCTGCTGGGCGGCGGCCTCCTGCTGCTCGTCTTGTTCTTCATCAACGAATGGTCGCACCCGCTGCCGTTTTTCAAGCTGCAGCTGCTGTCGCGGCGCAACCTCAGCCACGCCCTGCTGACCCTGGGCGGGGTGCTGTTCGTGCTGCTGGCCGTGATCCTGATCCCCTCGTCCTACCTGGCGCAGGTGCATGGCTACCGACCGCTGCAGACGGCGCCCGTGATGCTGATGGTGGCGCTGCCGCAGCTGGTCGCCCTGCCGCTGGTGGCCGCCCTGTGCAATATCCGCGCCGTCGACTGCCGCTGGGTGCTGGCCATCGGCCTGGCCCTGCTGGCCCTGTCCTGCGTGCTGGGCGCGCGCATGTCGCCGGACTGGATCCGCACGCATTTCTACCTGCTGCAAGCCGTGCAGATCTTCGCCCAGCCCATGGCCGTGATTCCCTTGCTGCTGCTGGCCACCACGGGCCTGGCGCCGCAGGATGGCCCGTTTGCGTCCGCCTGGTTCAACACCATCAAGGGCATGTCGGCCGTCGTCGCCGGCGCCGTGCTCGATGCGCTGGTCACGCGCCGCAACCATTTTCACTCGACGGTGCTCAGCGAACGCCTGGGCAACCTGCCCGGCGCCGTGGACGTGCCGGGCCTGAGTGCGCGCATGCATGCGCAAGTCGTCACCCTGACCTCGTCCGACCTGTACCTGACCGTGGCCGCCATCGCGCTGGCCATGATCCTGATCATCCCCATCCTGCCGACGCGCGTCTTTCCGCCGCGCGCCGCCTGATTTTTATTTCAAGAAAGAGCATCCCCATGCAAAAAAACATACTGCGCTCACGCGCCTTTCTGCTCGGCCTGGCCCTGCTGGCCTGCGCCCTCGCCTTTTGCGCCTGGCAGCTGCTGTTTGCCCGCAGCGACGAACAAGCCACCGACGACGCCTTCGTCAGCGCCGACTACACCGTGCTCTCGCCCAAGGTGGGCGGCATCGTGCGCGAAGTGCTGGTGGAAGACAACCAGGCTGTCACTGCGGGCCAGCTGCTGGCGCGCATCGACGACCGCGACTACCAGGCAGCAGCTGCCTCCGCCCGCGCCGAAGTCGCCGGCGCCGAAGCGCAGCTGGCCAATGCCCGCGCCACCGTGCAGCGCCAGCAAGCCGTCATCGACCAGGCCAGCACCCTGGTCGATGCCAACCAGGCGGAAGACACGCTGGCGCAGCAGGAACTGGCCCGCTCGACGCACCTGGCCGGCCAGGGCGCGGGCAGCGTGCAGAATGCGCAGCAGGCGCGATCGCGCGCCGACGTGAGCCGCGCGCGCCTGGCACAGAACCGCGCCGCCCTCGTCGCCACGCGCAAGCAAACGGAGATCCTGCTGGCGCAGCAAGGCGCGGCTGACGCGGCCCTGCTGCGCGCGCAGGCCAGCCTGCAGCGCGCCGAACTGGATCTGTCGCATACCCAGCTGCGCGCCCCCATCGACGGCATCGTGGGACGCCGCGCCGTGCGCGTCGGCGCCCTGGTGGCGCCCGGCGCCAGCCTGATGGCCGTGGTGCCCCTGAACCGCAGCTTTGTCGTCGCCAACCTGCAGGAAACCCAGCTCACGCACGTGCGCCAGGGCCTGCGCGCCAGCATCGCCATTGACGCCTATCCGGGCGCGCCCCTGCGCGGCACCGTGCACAGCATCGCCCCCGCCACGGGCGTGACGTTTGCCGCCGTCGCGCCGGAAAACGCCACCGGCAACTTCACCAAGGTGGTGCAGCGCATCCCCGTCAGGATCGCGCTCGATCCCGGCCAGGATGGCGAACACCGCCTGCGCGTGGGCATGTCGGCGGAAGTGCGCATCGATACGGCCGTGCGCCGCCAAGCCCCGGCACAGGTGAGCGCGCGATGAAAGCACTGATACTCTTCACCGCCCTTGGCCTGGCCGGCTGCGCCAGCGTCGGCAGCGATTTCCAGCGCCCGCACAACGACCTCGGGCAGCAATGGCGCCAGGCGGCGCATGCCCGTTTCGCCGCAAGCGAGGATGGCGCCATCGAGCAGCGCTGGTGGGACAGCTTTGGCGACGCCACCCTGTCTTCCCTGCTGCAGCGCGCCGCCGGCGCCAACCTCGACCTTCTGGCGGCCGGCAGCCGTCTCGAGCAAAGCCGTGCCGCGCGCGGCGTGGCCGGCGCCGCACAAGGCCCGTCGCTGGGCGCGAATGGCGGCGCCAGCCGCGCGCGCAACAGCGCGCAAGGCTTGAGCGACCCGTCGCGCCTGAACGGCCAGTCCGCCTACAGCCTGTGGCAAGCCAACCTCGATGCGGCCTGGGAACTGGATTTGTGGGGCCGCGTGCGGCGCGAAGTGGAAGCGGCGGACGCGCACGTCGACGTGGCGCTGGAGACGCAGCGCGGCGTGCTGCTGGCCGTGCTGGCCGAGACGGTGCGCGACTACATCGAGCTGCGCGGCGCGCAGCAGACGCTGGCCATCACGCAGCAGCTGCTCGCCATCGCCCGCCATACGCTGGACCTGACCCGCATCCGCCTGCGCGAAGGCGTGGCGACGCAGCTCGACGAAGCCGAAGCGGCGGCCCACGTGGCTACCATCGAAGCGCGCCTGCCGCAGCTGCAGCAGCGCGAAGCGCGCCTGGGCAATGCCCTCGCCCTCTTGCTGGCCCTGCCGCCGCAAGCCTTGCAGGCGGAACTGGCGGCGACCCGGGACGTTCCCGCCATGGCCATGCCGGTGCAGGTGCAGCTGGGCGTGCCGAGCAGCCTGGCCGAACGGCGTCCCGACATCCGCCGCGCCGAAGCGCAGCTGCACGCGGCCACGGCCAATATCGGCGTGGCGCACGGCGATTTTTATCCGCGCATCACGCTCTCGGGCAGCATCGGCCTGCAGGCCATGCAGCTGTCCGACATCGGCTGGGATGCCAAACGCTTTGCCTTCGGTCCCGGCTTCAGCGTGCCCCTGTTCGATGGCGGCCGCCTGCGCGGCAAGCTGCAATTACGCGAGGCACAGCAGCAGGAAGCAGCCATCGCCTACCGCCAGACCGTGCTGGCCGCCTGGCACGAGGTGGAAGATGCGCTGTCCGCCTACCAGGCCAACGAACGGCGCCAGGCCAGCCTCGCCGAAGCCGTCAGACAGGGGCGGCGCGCGCTGGACAGCGCGGAACTGCGGTACCGCCAGGGCGGCACGGACTTGCTCAACGTGCTGCACGTGCAAAACACCTTATTGAACAACGAAGCGGCGCTGGTCGACAGTCGCGCCACCGCGTCGCTGTCGCTGGTCCAGGTCTACAAGGCGCTGGGCGGTGGCTGGCAATCCCTCTCATCCACAACGGAAGGCAATACACCATGAAACCGCATCCCGCGCATTTTTCCATCCACGACGTCAGCGACTTTCCCGTCGTGCGCTTTCGCCCTGAAACGGCCGTCGCCGGCTATGCCCCGCTGTGGGAAAACGACATGGACGCCCTGCTGCGCCACGGCGAGCCGTTCGTCCTGCTGTTCGAAGCAGAGCGCAGCGACGAGGCTCACGTCGACCGCAAGCGCCGCGGCCTGTGGCTCAAGCATAACAAGGTGGCGCTGGGGGCCCTTTGCCGCGGCCTGGTCTCCATCGAGGCCAATGCCGAGGAACGCGCGCGCCTGCAGGCGCTGGCGGCCGGCGCCATGAAGGCCTTCGGCATCCTGCAAGAGGTGGCGGCCACGCGCGAGCAGGCCGATGCCCTGATGGTATGGCTGCTGGGCAGCGGCCGGATGGCGCGGCCGCGCGCGGCGGACGTGTGGTGAGTGGATTCAGGCGGCCCTGCGCACGGCGCTTCTGGCAGGGATGACGCACACGTGGCCATCGCTGCTGGTCGCCGTCGTCAGGGCGATGCCATAGAGGTCCGCCAGGGCGGGCACGGCGCCGGCATCGCTGGCGATATCGGCGACCAGCTGGCCCGAACGCACCAGCAACAGGCGGTCAAATCCCGGCAAGGCGTGGTTGATGTCGTGCAGGATGGCGATGACGGCATGGCCGCGCGCGGCGCAAAACGTTTCCAGGCTGTCGAGCAGGTCGAACTGCAGGCCGGGATCGAGCGCCGCCAGCGGTTCGTCGACGAGTATCAGGCCATCCTCCACATCCCACATCTGCGCGAAGATGCGCGCCAGCTGCACCCTGGCCTGTTCGCCGCCGGACATGGTGTCCAGGCGCCGCCCCAGCAGATGCGTGGCGTGCGCCAGGGCGGCCGCTTCCTGCACGATGCGCTCCAGTTGCGGATCGACGAGGCGCGCGACCCGCCCCAGGCCGATCACCAGGTCCGACAGCAGGCCGAAGGCCACGTTCGAGCCTTGCGGCAGGACGGCGCGGCGCAGGGCCAGGTCCGCCAGCGGCCACTGCGCCAGCGGCCGGCCGGCAAACGCCACCTGGCCCGACTGCGGATGGAGTTCGCGCGCCATCAGTTTGAGCAGGGTCGACTTGCCCGCGCCGCTGGGGCCGAGGATGGCGATGCGCTCGCCGGGCGCTACCCGCACATTGAAGGGGCCGAAATACTGCTGACCCAGGCGGGTGGTGGCGAAGCGCAGTTCAAGTAGAGGCGTCATGGTCGTTCCTGCTAGGCCGTGCCGTGGCGGAAGCGCCGCAGCAGCAAGAGGAAGAATGGTCCGCCCAGCAGGGCCGTAAAGATGCCGACGGGGACTTCCGCGGGTATGGCCACCGTGCGCGCCAGGGTATCGGCCAACAGCAGCAGCAAGCCCCCCATCAGCATCCCCAGGGGCAGTACCTTGCGCTGGTCGGCGCCCAGCCAGGTACGCACCAGGTGCGGCGCGATCAGGCCGATGAAGCCGATGCCGCCGCACCAGGCGACGGCAAAGCCCGTCAGCGCGGCCACGAGCACGATGACCTGCGTGCGCAGGCGGCCCACGTCGACGCCCACGTGCAAGGCTTGCGCCTCGCCCAGCGCCAGCGCATTCAATGAGCGCATGAGGAAACGCGTGGCCCACAGGGCGCCCGCCAGCACCAGCAGCAGGGCCGCCACCTGGCGCCAGCTGCCGGCCGACAGCGAGCCGAGGGTCCAGAACGTCAGGGTGCGCAACTGCTCGTCGCTGGCCAGGTAGATGCACAGGCCCATGACGGCCACCGTGATGGCGTTCAGCGCCACGCCCGTCAGCAGCAGGCCGACGATGGAACCGGGCGTGGCCCACAGGGCCACCCGGTCGAGCAGCACGCAGATGAGCATGGCGCCGGCAAAGGCGGCGGCAGGCAACAGCCACACGCGCAGCTCGGGCGCCACGTGCAGGCTGGCCGCAAAGACGATGGTGGCCGCGCCCGCGCAGGCGGCGCCGCTGCTCACGCCCAGCAGGCCGGGGTCGGCCAGGGGATTGCGGAACAGGCCCTGCGTCAAGCCGCCGGCCAGCGCCAGCGCGGCGCCGATCAGCACGGCGAACAGGGCGCGCGGCAAACGGATATGCCACAGCACGTAGGCGCCGCCGGACAGCGCCGCGTCGCCCGCCTGAAACGGCGCCAGCCAGTCGGCCAGGGCCACGGGCACGGCGCCCGCCTGCACGGCGAGGAGCAGGCCGCAAGCCAGGGCGGCGGCCAGCAGGCCGGCGGCGCCCCAGCGCCGCATGTGCCAGGACATGCGCCAGGAGCGGCCGCGCGCAGGGAGCAGCGCCGCCACGTTCATGCGGCCATGGCTTGCGCAAAGGCGGCATCGAGGTCCGCCAGCGCCTGCGGCATGCGCGGTCCAAAGCCCAGCAGCAGCATGGCTTCCTGCGAGACGATGCGGTGCTTGCGCCCGGCCGGCGTCTGCGCCAGGCCCGGCAGTTTGAGGATGCCGTCCACGCCGCCCGACGCCTTCAAGCCCTGGTCCGTGACGAGGACGATATCGGGCCGCGCGGCGATCACCGCTTCCGGCGTGAGCGGCTTGTAGCCGGTGAATCCACCCTGGCCGCCCTGCCCGCCCATCACGTTGACGGCGCCCGCATACGCCAGCATGGCGTCGGCGCCCGTCTCGCGCCCGCCCACCATCACCTGGTTCGGCGCATGGGCAAGGATGAACAGCACGCGCACAGGCGCATGCTGGCGCTGCCGGACTTTCGCCAGGACGCCGCTCCACTGCTGCTGCAGGCTTTGCGCCAGGCGCGCGGCCGGATCGGGCCGTCCCGTGATCTGGCCCACCTGCTTCACCCGTTCGAGCAAGCCTTCGAATCTGTTATTCGCATTGAGCACCGCCACCGGCACGCCCGCGTCGCGCACCTGGCGCAGCACCGTCTGCGGCCCCGCTTCCTCGGTGGCGATCAGCTGCGTGGGCGCCAGCGACAGCACGCCCTCGGCAGACAGGGTGCGCGCATAGCCCACCTGCGGCAGCTGCTGCGCCACGGCCGGATACAGCGATGTCGTATCGACGCCCACCAGCTCGCCCTGCGCCTCGAGCGCATAGACGATTTCCGTCAGGGCCCCGCCGACGCTGACGATGCGCCGCGCTTTCACCTGCGGCTTGCCCGCGTCGGACACGGCCGCCAGCACCTGCATCGGCGCGGCCAGGGCCAGGGCGCCCGCCCCCATTTTTTTCAGCGCGATGCGACGCGCCACGCTGGCGGCGATCATGCGGCGCATAATTCGCCCTCCTGCGCCACTTTTTCGACGATATGGCGCCACTCGCACAGTTCATGCACGCCCGGCTTGCGTTCGCCGAAGAACATGACGATGGTGTCGCCCTTCGCGTCGAACAGTTCGACGGACGTCACCAGGCCATCGACGGTGGGCTTTTTCACCACCCAGGCGCTGGCGACATGGTCTTCGCGCAAATGCAGGTTGAATCGTGCATCGAGGATATTGATCCATGGTCCCATCACGGCGATCTTGTGCACGGGGCCGGAATGGATCTGGATTATGCCCGGGTTGCCGACGAAAGCCATGATGGCGACTTTTTCGCGGGCCGCGTCGTTGAGCAGGTCGAGCACGCAGGATTTGTCCAGCGGCTGCACGAAGCGGGACTCGGCCAGGCGCAGGCCCTGCAGGCGCGAGACCGAGTATTTTTTCAGCAGAGTGAAAAACTCATGCGTGTCGCGCAGGTCGGCCCAGCCGGCGCGAAAGCCGGCCACGTCGATCTGCGCGTCGGGCAGTTCCGCCGGCGGCGCGGCCGGCGCCGTCACGGCGATGCCGGCCGCCTGGTCCGCGTCGGCAAAACGCGCCACCAGCGCATCGTAGGCCGTCAGCTCGCTTTGCGGCTGCATGAAAATCTTGTGCACGGCGTTGCCGGCCGCATCGAAGAACTGCAGGCTGCGCTGCACCTCGTGTTCGCCCATCTCGCGTACGGCGAAGCCATGCGCCCACTGGCGGTAGAACACGCGCAGGTCGATGTCGCCACCGAGGACCAGGCCGACATGGTTGTTGTGGCTGGCCTTGCGGTAGACACCCGTCTTTTCATGCACGCACGAGGCGTTGCGCGTGAGCGCCATGACTTCGCCCAGCGGCTCGAGCGCGGCGACGATGGCGGGCCAGTCGCCCCGCAGGCGCTCGGCGCCCAGCAAGGCGCCATCGGCCAGCGACAGGCCCGCGTGCGCGGCGATCAGCTCGCCCTCGGAAATGGCCAGTTCCTCGCCGATGTCGCGGTGGCGGGCTTTCTTTTCGCGGCGCAGACGGGCGAACTCGCCAGCGATCAACTCGGTATTGCAAACAGGGGGCATGCTCGACACGGTGTCTCCTTTCAAGGCGTACACTGGCTGGCATGCAGACGGCTGGCTGGTGGTGGGGAATCTTGACATCGATTATAAATGAGAATCATTCGCAATCAAGACTTATTTGTGTCCGCGTGCCGCGCCAGGGGCGATATGAAAAAAAAGCGCCGCGACAGGAAACCCGTCGCGGCGCAAAGGAGACCGATCGACGCAGCCGATCAGTTCAGGAAAAACAGGGATCAGGCGCTCGCTTGCGCGCCTGGCATGGCGGCAGGCGTCGCTGCCTGCTTCGGAGTGGAGCGCTGGGCCAGCAGGATCACGGCCGTCAGCACCATGGCGCCACCGAGCAATTGGGTGCCGCTGACGGATTCCTTCAGCAGGGTCACGCCGAAAGCCATCGTGATGACGGGCTCGAACGTGGAAATGATGGACGCCTTGGCCGCGCCGATCTGCGCCACGCCGGCAAAGAAGGCGGCAATCGCAATGGCCGTGGAAAACAGGGCGATGGCGCTGACGGCCAGCCAGCCCGTCGCCGTGCCCGGCAAGGACACGCCTTGCCACGTGGCAATCGCCGTATTCGCCAGGCCGGCCGTGCCCAGGATCACCACGCAAGCGGCCAATGGGTGAATATTCTCGGGGCTTTTCGCCAGGCTGTTGCCAAACAGGATATACACGGCGTAGACGCCGGCGGCCATCAGCGCCAGGGCGATGCCGATGGGCTGGCCCTGCAGCTTGCCGCCCAGGGTGGTGGCCATGCCGGCGATGGCCAGCGCCAGCAGCACCAGCATGCGCCGGTCCAGCTTTTCCCAGCCCAGCGCCAGCGCCAATATCGTCACCAGCACGGGATACACGTACAGCAGCATGCCGCACAGCCCGCTGCTGGCATACATGAGCGCATTGAAATAGCCTTGCGACTGGGCCGTGTACATCAGGCCCATCAGCATGTAGCCGGCCAGCAGGCGGCCGCGCGGCAGGCGCCAGCCGCCCAGCCACACGAGGGGCAGCAACAGCATGGCGGCGATGACGAAACGCAAGGCCAGCATGGTCGACGGGTTGACCCCGGACGCATAGGCCGCCTTGGCAAACACGGCGGAACTGCCGAAACCGGCGGCAGACAGCAACACCAGCGCAACGGCGCGGCGATCAGACATGACTAAACCTCTATGAGTACGCCAGGGTAAACCTGCTGCGTAGCGCGACGGTTTTCCCAGGCGTTGTAACGTTGTAAATATAAATGCCCAGCAGGGCCGGGAGATGTGCATGCGTGAATCCTATTGCGGGTCGCTTCACGCAATGACGGCATCATATTCGCTTGCGCAAAATGAAACAAACCAATATTCTTCACGGATAGGCCGAATATTACTGAGGCTCAATCTCTTGAAGAGTGCCATGTCACGTCCCTTGCCACCACTTGCCGCCCTGCACGCCTTCGAGGCGGCCGCCCGCCATGAAGGCTTCCAGCGCGCGGGCGAGGAATTGCACGTCTCGGCCGGCGCCATCGGCCACCATGTGAAGCAGCTGGAAGCGTGGCTGGGCATCGTGCTGTTCCAGCGCCTGCCGCGCGGCGTCGTGCTGACGAATGCGGGCCAGCGCTACGCGGCCGCGCTGGGGCCGATACTCAACCAGCTGGCCGACGTGTCCGAGCAGGCGCGGCGCCAGGGCGACGACAAGGTGGTGACGGTGACGGCCACCAGCTCGCTCGTCTCGCGCTGGCTGATGCCGCGCCTGGGGCGCCTGCGCGACCGCTACCCGCAGATCGAGCTGCGCGTGCTGGCGTCCATGCACCCGGTCGACCTGGCGCGCGACGGCGTGGACGTGGCCATCCGCCTGGGACCGGGCCGCTATCCGGGACTGAAAGTGGATCTGTTGATGGAAGAATGGTTTTCCGCCGTCTGCAGCCCCGATTTCCGCGCCAACGCGGCCAGCCTGCGCCAGCCCGCCGACCTGCTGCGCTACCCGCTGCTGCACGACGAGCCGGAAGTGCACCTGCCCGGCGAAATCGACTGGACGCGCTGGCTGCACAGCTGCGGCGTGCATTACAGCGGCAATAGCGGCAACAGCGGCGCGCGCTTCTCGCATACCTATCTGTGCCTGGACGCGGCCGCCAGCGGCCAGGGCGTGGCCATCGCCGCCAGCCCCCTGATCGGCGACGATCTGCGCTCGGGCCGCCTGGTGCGCGTGTTCGAACACGCCGTGCGCGGCCCCCACTGCTACTATCTGCTGCGCTCGCCCCAGGCGGAAACCCGACCCCTCGTGCATGCCTTCTGCGAATGGCTGATCGCCGAGGCGCGCGCCGACCAGGAAACCGTCTGGCCTACCGTGGAGACCGCATGACGACACACGAACTGGCGCGCAGCGCCGACTATATTGTGCAGCACGAATACGAACATGCCAGGGTAACGGCCGCCGATGGGCGTCACGCCAGCCTGGGCGAATTCTATGGCGACCCGGCCGTGGCCTTGATCGATCTCAATGAGCAATGGTGCGCCGTGGCGGGCGAGGGATTGGTGTTGTGCCGGCTGGGGCAGCCGTTCGGCCAGTGCACGACCTATTTTCGCCAGCCGGGCGAAGTGCGCTGGATTACGGCTCTACGGCAAACGGAGCCGTTTGCGCTGGAGTGGCGGGATGAGGATGGGGCTTGGCACAGCCTCGAATTCGACTTTGAAACGATTGTAACGGAAACTTCGCGACGCCTCGCAAAACCGTAGCGAGCGGAAGGGAGAGGTGGCTGAGAAGCGCAACCGTACGAAGGTACGGTGAGCATCGCAGGCCGTCTATACCGACGCGCAGCAGGTTTTGCGAGGCGTCTTCACATCACAGCTTGATGAAGTGCTCGCGGTAGTACTTCAGCTCTTCGATCGACTCGAGGATGTCGGCCAGGGCCGTGTGCTTCTGGTGCTTCTTGAAACCGGTGGCGATTTCCGGCTTCCAGCGCTTGCACAGTTCTTTCAGCGTCGATACATCAACATTGCGATAGTGGAAGAATGCTTCCAGCTTCGGCATGCCGCGCACCATGAAGCGGCGGTCCTGGCCAATGGTATTGCCGCACATGGGCGACTTGCCTGCCGGGACGTATGTCTTCAGGAACGCGATCAGCTCCGCTTCCGCCTGCGCTTCCGTCACGGTCGACGCTTTCACCTTGTCGATCAGGCCGGAGCGGCCGTGCGTGCCCTTGTTCCAGGCATCCATCTTGTTCAGGGTTTCATCCGACTGGTGGATCACGAACACGGGGCCTTCGGCCAGCAGGTTCAAGTGCATGTCCGTCACCACCACCGCCACTTCGATGATGCGGTCGGTATCGGGCTCCAGGCCCGTCATTTCCATGTCGACCCAGACCAGGTTCATCTCGTTGGGACGTGCCGGGACGACGGGAGCGGAGGTGGATGCGGTTAAGTCGGTCGCTTGTGACATAATTCTCTCTTGGCCTAATCAAACTAAATAATCAGCCATTTTCTCACAGGCACAGAATGTATTCACTCGCGTTTTCGATTTTGTTTGTATCCGTCCTCGTTTTGACCCTGGCCGTGCGCTTCTGGCTGGCGTCGCGGCAGATCCGCCACGTGCTGGCGCACCGGGCCGCCGTGCCCGCCGAATTCGCGGAAAAGATCCCCCTCGCCGCGCACCAGAAGGCGGCCGACTACACGGTGGCGAAGACCAAGTTTGGCTTGCTGACCCTGCTGGTCAACTATGCCGTGCTGATCGGCTTTACCCTGCTGGGCGGCCTGCAATGGCTGGCGCTGCACCTGAATGAATGGACGGGCGCGGGTTCACCCATGCTGTACCAGATCGGCCTGATCGCCGCCTTTGCGGCCATTTCCGGCCTGATCGACCTGCCCTTCGATTACTACCGCCAGTTTGTGCTGGAACAACGTTTCGGCTTCAACACCATGCCACGCAAGCTGTTCTTCACGGACATGCTCAAGGGCGTGCTGCTGGGCGCGGCGATCGGCCTGCCCCTCATCTGGGTCGTGCTGACCCTGATGGCCAAGTCGGGCGGCCTGTGGTGGCTGTACGCGTGGTTCGTCTGGAGCGGCTTCCAGCTGCTGATGATGGTGCTGTTTCCTACCGTAATCGCTCCCCTGTTCAACAAATTCACGCCGCTGGCCGACGAATCCTTGAAAAGCCGCATCGAAGGCTTGATGCAGCGCGTCGGGTTCGCCTCGAAGGGCCTGTTCGTCATGGATGGTTCGAAGCGCAGCGCCCACGGCAATGCGTATTTCTCGGGTTTTGGCGCCAACAAGCGCATCGTCTTCTTCGACACCCTACTGTCGCGCCTGGCGCCGCAGGAAATCGAAGCCGTGCTGGCGCATGAACTGGGCCACTTCAAGCTCAAGCACATCGTCAAGCGCATCGCCATGATGTTCGCCGTCTCGCTGGGCTTTCTGGCGCTGCTGGGCTTCCTGAAGACGCAGCCGTGGTTCTATGCAGGCCTGGGCGTCGATCCCGTGGCCCTGGCCCTGACGGGCCAGCCGACGGATGCACTGGCCCTGCTGCTGTTCATGCTGGTGCTGCCCGTCTTCACCTTCCTGCTGGGACCGTTGACCTCGCTCAGCTCGCGCAAGCACGAATTCGAGGCCGATGCCTTCGCCGCCACCCACACGCAGGCGGACGACCTGGTCTCGGCCCTCGTGAAAATGTACGAAGACAATGCGTCGACCCTGACGCCCGACCCGCTGCACTCGGCCTTCTACGACAGCCATCCGCCGGCCAGCGTGCGCATCCGCCACCTGAAAGGGGCTACGACATGAATACGCCATCGACCCTGCAAGACCTGGCCCAACTGTCCTGCGCACCGCGCCAGCAGGCGCTGGGCGACACGGATATTGCCACCCTGCACGCCCTGCTGCCCCAGTGGACGCTGCAAAATGGCAAGCTGTGCCGCGATTTCGGCTTCAAGAATTACTACCAGACCCTGGCGTTCGTGAACGCCCTGGCCTATATGACCCACACGCAAGACCATCACCCGGAGCTCATCATTACTTACAAAACCTGCGCCGTGCGCTACGACACGCACTCGGTCAACCAGGGCGCCGGCGGCCTGTCCGAAAACGACTTCATCTGCGCCGCCAAGGCAGACCTCATCTACCAGAGCAGCCAGGTGGCCCCATGAGCGAAGGCAAGTTGACGGGCGTCATCATCGCCGCCCACGGCCGCCATTACCTGGCCGACGTGGACGGCGCCAAGCTGCAATGCGTGACGCGCGGCAAGAAAACCAATGTGGCCGTGGGCGACATCGTGCACCTGACTCGCACCTCCAACGACCAGGCCGTCATCGACCGCATCGAGGAACGCAAGACCCTGCTGTACCGCTCCGACCAGTACAAATCGAAATTACTGGCGGCCAATTTGACGCAGCTATTCATCGTCGTCGCGACGGAACCGGGCTTTGCCGACGACCTGATCTCGCGCTCGCTGGTGGCGGCCGACGCGGCCGGCATCGAGGCGCGCATCATCCTCAACAAGACGGACGTGACGGCCTCGCTGGAAAAAACCCGCGAACGCCTGCTGCCGTATTCCTCGCTGGGCTACCCGGTACATGAAGTGTCGGCGCGCGCCGAACCGGAACATGCCGTGGCAACCCTGGCGCCCCTGCTGGCGGGCCAGTCGTCGATTTTGATCGGCCAGTCGGGCATGGGCAAGTCGTCCCTGATCAACCTGCTGGTGCCGGACGCCGACATCGCCGTGCGCGAAATCTCGGCCGCGCTGGACACGGGCAAGCACACGACGACGTTTACGCGCCTGTACAAGCTCAACGAACTGGCCGCGAACAGCTCCATCATCGATTCACCCGGCTTCCAGGAATTCGGCCTGTACCACCTGTCCGAAGGCATGCTGGAGCGGGCCTTCCGCGAATTCCAGCCCTATCTTGGAGGTTGCAAGTTTTACAATTGCCGCCACCTGATCGAGCCGCAGTGCGCCATCCTGCAAGCTTTGTCCGAAGGCAAGATCGCCAAGATGCGCCATACCCTGTATGGCCAGCTGCTGCACGAATCGGCGCAGACGCTGTACTGACCCCGGTGCCGGGGGCAGCCCCGGCATCGAATATCACGCCACCAACAGACGGCCTGGCAAAATTTAATTTTGCAGCCGAGCCTGCTTTCCACGTTTAATCCCAAAAACCGTTCACCACCGCTTTTCTGCATTCCAGCGCATGAAACGGGCGCTTCATCGCCTGGCGCTGGCGATGGCGACGGGCGTTTGCTACCTTGACATCTGTCCCTGCAGGAAACCTCGCAGTGACGCCCCGGTCTAATCCCTTATCCTCAACCCTGATTGAAGGTGAATGTCATGCAAAACTCACGTCTCTTCCCGATTGCCGCCGCCGTCCTGCTGTCGCTGGCCAGCACTGCCGCCCTGGCGCAAAGCGCCCCCACCCCGACCGACAGCGTACGCGTCAGCGTCAGCTCGCCCTACCGCGTTACTGCCGAGGAAGCCGGGCAGATCGAACAGGTGTATCAGCTGTCGAACGAACAATTGCTCGTCGTGCGCGAAGATAACCTGCACTTCTTTGGCCGCCTGAGCGACAAGCTGGAACACCACGACAAGGCGGAAGTGGAACTGTTCCCGCAGGGACCAGGGGTATTCGTCACGCGGCGCGGCGCCTCTTTCGCTTTCAGCAACGCCGGCGAACATGTGGTCATCGACGACGCCCAGGTGCTGCCAGGCCTGCGCATGCCCGCCGACAGCCGCAGCGCCATGCGCCTGGACGGCACGCAATCCGTCCGCCTCGTGTCGCGCTAAGCGGGCCAGCATGCGCAGGGAGCCACCGCTCGCCCTGCGCTGCGCCGGCAGTGAAACCTGTCCGGCACACTGAACAATTACCCCCGTTTGCAGCTTACAATGCGATGGAGTACAGCCTGATCCCTTGCAGGCTGGCGCCGCGGGGAGATTTGTCGAATGGAAATGTTCGCGCTCGAACACGAAATAGCGCAGTGGGAAAATACATTGCAGCCCTTGCGCGGCACCGAGCGCGTGCCCCTGCTGCTGTTGCTGTCCTGGCACTTGCGGCAACGCGATTGCGTGCGGGCAAGTGAACTGGGCGCAGAAGCGGGCCAGCTGCTGCCGCTGGCCGGGCTGGCACCGGGCGCCCTGGCGCAGGCACAGGCACGCCTGCAACTGGTGCAGGCGGAAGTGGCCTGGCTGCAAGGCGCGCTGGATGCAGCGGAAAACCTGGCCCTGGCGGCACACGCCACCCTGTGCGCGCACGGCGACGGCGCCGGCTGCGCCGACGTGCACTGGCTGCTGTCCTCGATCGCCGTCGACCGCGGCGACCATGCCCGCTGCGACGCCGAACTGCAGGCGGCAAGCGAACAGGCGCGCGGCGCCGGCGACACGGCGCGCGCCAGCCTGGCCGACGCGGCCACGGCACGCTGGGCCGTCCTGCGCGACGCGCCGGCCGCCCAGGCCCAGTGGGGCGCCCGCTTCCTGCCCGACAACGGCAAGCTGCCCGCGCCGCTGGCCACCTGGGTGCATGACTTCCGCGGCTTGCTGGCGCACACCTCGCGCGACCTGGGCGCGGCCGCCGGCCACTACATGCAAAGCTATGAAGCGGCCCTGGAAAGCGGCCAGATGCGAGGAGCCATCACGGCCGCCATCAATATCGGCGACTGTTTCGCCAGCCTCAACGACCACGAATCGGCGCTGGAATGGATGCAGTGCGCGCTGGACCTGGCGCGCCCGACGGGCTGGCCCCGCAGCATCGGCGCCTGCCAGACGCATACGGCGGAAACCATGCGCAAGCTGGGCCGCCTGAGCGCCGCCGAAGACTTGCTGCGCGAAGCGCTGCACATCCTTGCGCCCGTGTCCGGGGCGCGCACGTATGCGAACGCGCTGTTCCACTTGGGCGAGCTGAGCCTGGACAAGGGCGACTACGACACGGCGCTCGACGCCTTCAGCCGCCTGGCACAGCGGGCCGAAGCGCTGGGCCAGGCCGACTTCCGCAGCATGGCCCAGCGCGGCAGCGCCCACGCGCTGTCCTACCTGGACCGCCCGGAGGAAGCCCACCAGGCGGCGCAGCGGGCGTGCCAGCTGGCCACGGCGCAGGGCGACGCCATGCACCAGGTGGCGGCCCTGCGCGTGCTGGCGATGCTGCATGCGCGCCACGAGCTGCCGCCGCCGCCGGGCATGCTGGAGCGCAATCCCGCCCTGCATTTCCTGCACCAGGCCCTGCAGGTAGCCGCCTCCATCGACGGCTATGTACCGCCCGGCGAGCTGCTCGACGCCCTGGCGCGCGAGTATGCGCATGCGGGCGACTACGCGCGCGCCTACGATATCGCCCTCGACGCGGGCGTGGCGCGGGAAAAGAGCCACACGCAGCAAGCGACCAACCGCGCCATCGCCATGCAGGTGCACCACCAGACGGAACATGCGCGCTCGGAAGGCTATCACCACCGCGAACTGGCCGCCTCCGAGGCGCGCCGCGCCGAAGTGCTGCAGCAGACCAGCGACACCCTGGAGCGGCTGTCGGCCATCGGCCAGGAAATCACCACCCACCTGGACGCCAGCGCCGTGTTCCAGGTGCTCGACCGCCACGTGCACGCCTTGCTTCCCGTCAACACGTTCGCCGTCTACATGCTCGATGCGCCCGGCACGGCGCTGCGGCGCGCGCACGGCATGGAAGCGGGCCGGCCCCTGCCCGACAACGCCATTCCACTGAGCAATCCACGCGCCTACTCCGTGCGCTGCCTGCTGGGCCGGCGCGAAGTGTACATCGCCCAGGTGCCCCTGAAGCGCCATGCCTACACCGTGCCCGGCACCCTGCATAACCAGAGCGTGCTGTACGTGCCGCTGATGGTGGGCGAGCGCGTGCTGGGCGTGATGACGGTGCAGGCCTGCCATGCCAACGCGTATGGCGAACGCGAGCGGCTGATCTTCCGCACCCTGTGCGCGTACGGCGCCATCGCGCTCGACAACGCCAGCGCCTACCGCCAGCTGCAAGATGCCCAGACGCAACTGGTATCGCAGGAAAAGCTGGCCGCCCTCGGGTCCCTGATGGCCGGCGTGGCGCATGAACTGAATACCCCGATCGGCAACAGTTTATTGATCGCCAGCACCATGCAGCAGAAGACGGAAGACGTGGAACGCCTGATGAACGGCCCCGGCCTGCGCCGCTCCGACCTGGCCAGCTATATCGAGGACGCGGGCAAGGCGTCGGCGCTGGTGATGCGCGGCCTGCACAGCGCCGCCGAACTCGTCAACAGCTTCAAGCAGGTGGCCGTCGACCGCACCACCGAGCAGCGGCGCCAGTTTGATCTGCAGCAAGTGAGCAATGAAATCATCGCCACCGTCATGAACCGCATCCGCAGCTCGGGCCACCGCATCGAAACGGACATCGCTTTCGGCATCGCCATGGACAGCTATCCGGGCCCGTTCGGCCAGGTGATCACCAACCTGATCAACAATGCCCTGCTGCATGCCTTCGACCAGCGGCACAACGACGGCAGCGCCGGCACGGGCTGCATGCGCCTGTCCGCCACGGTGGAAGCGGCCCGCGTGCAGATCGTGTTTGAAGACAATGGCGGCGGCATCGCGGAACAGTACCTGTCGCGCATCTTCGACCCCTTCTTTACCACCAAACTGGGCCAGGGCGGCAGCGGCCTGGGGCTGTCGATCAGCTACAACATCGTCACGGCCCTGCTGGGCGGCACCATCCAGGTGGCCAGCAGCCCCGCCGGCACGCGCTTCACGCTGGACCTGCCGCTCGTGGCGCCCCAGCTGGACGGGGCCGCGCCGGCCAGCATCTATTAGCGCGGCGCAAGGGTCCGCGTGCTTGCCTATACAAGTACGCGGCCGGACGGTCTTTCCAATCTAAAAGCAAAACCCTTATAATTGAACGGCTGAAGTACTTGCCATTGCATTATTCTCAACTTGGCAAACCGCATCGGCCCGCGCGACAAACCGGCACGGGCACCGATCAACACAGCAGCGCGCCGGGCGAGGCAGTCATCAGCACGAGATGTTGTACGCTGATGCAACCCGGCGGGAAAGGCACGCCGCCGGCGGCCTGCGCATCTTCAAGTGGTCATTATGTCGACAAAAAAACCGATCAAGCACTACCTCCAGTTCTCCGATTTCACGTTGGAAGAGTATGAATATGTGATCGAACGCGCCCATCTGATCAAGCGCAAGTTCAAGAACTACGAAATCTACCATCCGCTGATCGACCGCACCCTGGTGATGGTCTTTGAAAAGAACTCGACCCGCACGCGCCTGTCCTTCGAGGCCGGCATGCACCAGCTGGGTGGCGCCGCCATCTACCTGAACACGCGCGATTCCCAACTGGGCCGCGGCGAGCCGGTGGAAGACGCGGGCCAGGTCATGTCGCGCATGTGCGACATCATCATGGTGCGCACCTTCGGCCAGGAGATCATCGAGCGCTTCGCCGCCAATTCGCGCGTGCCCGTGATCAATGGCCTGACGAATGAACACCACCCGTGCCAGGTCTTTGCCGACATCTTCACCTACATCGAACACCGCGGCTCGATCGCCGGCAAGGTCGTCGCCTGGATCGGCGACGCCAACAACATGCTGTACTCATGGCTGCAGGCGGCCGAAGTGTTCGGCTTCCACGTCAACGTCTCGACGCCGAAGGGCTACGACATCGACCTGTCGCAAGTCAAGACCGAGCGCTACACCTTCTTCGACAACCCGTCCGACGCCTGCGAAGGCGCGCACCTGGTCAACACGGACGTGTGGACCAGCATGGGCTACGAAGCGGAAAACGCGGCCCGCATCGCCGCCTTCGACGGCTGGATCGTCGATGGCGCGAAGATGGCCCGCGCCGCGCCCGACGCCCTGTTCATGCACTGCCTGCCCGCCCACCGCGGCGAGGAAGTGGCCGCCGAAGTCATCGACGGCCCGCAATCGGTGGTGTGGGACGAGGCGGAAAACCGCCTGCACGTGCAAAAAGCCCTGATCGAATACCTGTTACTCGGTAAAATCAGCTAATTCGCCAGGCACTGCAGAAAACCTGGCAGCATCGCACTACATACATAGACAACGACAACTGGAAGCAATATGAGCGACATTAAAAAAGTAGTCCTGGCCTATTCGGGCGGACTGGACACCTCCGTCATCCTGAAATGGCTGCAAGATAACTACCAGTGCGAAATCGTCACCTTCACGGCCGACCTGGGCCAGGGCGAAGAACTGGAACCGGCACGCGCCAAGGCCATCAAGTTCGGCATCAAGCCGGAAAACATCCATATCGAAGACGTGCGCGAAGAATTCGTGCGCGACTTCGTCTTCCCGATGTTCCGCGCCAATACCGTGTATGAAGGCGAATACCTGCTGGGCACCTCGATCGCCCGTCCGCTGATCGCCAAGCGCCTCATCGAAATCGCCAACGCCACGGGCGCCGACGCCATCTCGCACGGCGCGACCGGCAAGGGCAACGACCAGGTGCGCTTCGAACTGGGCGCCTACGCGCTGAAACCGGGCGTGAAGATCATCGCCCCGTGGCGCGAGTGGGATTTGCTGTCGCGCGAAAAACTGCTGAAGTACGCGGAAGACGCCGGCATCGAAATCGACATGAAGCACAAGAACGGCGGCGCGCCGTACTCGATGGATGCCAACTTGCTGCACATCAGCTTTGAAGGCCGCCACCTGGAAAACCCGAGCGCCGAAGCGGAAGAAACCATGTGGCGCTGGACCGTCAGCCCTGAAAAGGCGCCGGACGAAGCGGAATACCTGGACATCGAATACGAAAAAGGCGATATCGTCGCCATCAACGGCGTGCGCATGTCGCCCGCCACCGTGCTGGCCGAACTGAACAAGGTTGGCGGCAAGCATGGCGTGGGACGCCTGGACCTGGTGGAAAACCGCTACGTCGGCATGAAATCGCGCGGCTGCTACGAAACCCCGGGCGGCACCATCATGTTGAAAGCCCACCGCGCCATCGAATCGATCACGCTGGACCGCGAAGTGGCCCACCTGAAAGATGACCTGATGCCGCGCTACGCGTCGATGATCTACAACGGCTACTGGTGGGCGCCCGAGCGCGTTGCCCTGCAAACCCTGATCGACCACACGCAGCAGACCGTGAACGGCTGGGTACGCATCAAGCTGTACAAGGGCAATGTCATCGTCGTCTCGCGCGACTCGAAGACGGATTCGCTGTTCGACATGAACATCGCCACCTTCGACGAAGACGGCGGCGCGTACAACCAGGCCGACGCCGGCGGCTTCATCAAGCTGAACGCCTTGCGCATGCGCATCGCCGCCATCGCCCGCGAGAAGCGCGGCCAGAAGTAAGCAGGACGGGGGGCGGCAACGCTTCCTTTCCTCCCAGCAAAAGCCGCCTTCGGGCGGCTTTTTTGCATTTACAGCGCACTCGTCCGCGATTTACGCCCCGCCACGTCCCCGGATTGTCCCCATTTTGCTGTACGCATGGCAAAATGCTACAGTGCAATTGTGCTGACCTTCCCGCTTCCGGAGCCCTCCCATGTTCAAAGACCTGAGTATCAAGAATAAACTGTACCTGGGCTTCGGCTCGATCGTGGCCATCATCCTGATCCTGCTGGGCGTGGCCTACAATAGCTTTTCGCGGCTGTCGGAAGCCAATGCCTGGGACCGCCACACGATGGAAGTGCTGGTCGAGATCGACAAGATCCACAATTCCATCCTGCAAATCCAGGTGGAAACGCGCGGCTATATCCTGACCGGCAATGAAGCCACGCTGACGCCGGAAACGGACGAAGCAGCCGTGCTGAGCCAGCACACGCAAAAAGCCATCACCATGACGGCCGACAACAAGGTGCAGACGGAACGCTTCCGCCAGATCGACCAATTGAGCTCCACCTGGGTCAAGGACTGGATCAATCCCCTGATCGAAAAACGCCGCGCGCTGGGCAATGCCCCGGGTGCCACGGAAACGGTGGCGCGCCTGCTTCCGCCCGCCGGCTCGCCCGGCATCGTGCAAGCCAACAAGCTGCTCGACGACGCGGCCGCCGAGGAAAACCGCCTGCTGGCCGAACGGACGAACACCACCGGCCGGCTGCAGGAAACCATGCTGCTGACCCTGTCGCTGGGCGGCCTGCTGTGCGTCGTGCTGGCGCTGGGCATCGCCTACCTGCTGGGCCGCTCCATCCTCGGTCCGCTGAACAACCTGACGGATGCCGTGGGCCGCATCGCCGCCGGCGAACAGGGCGCGCGCGCCGCCATCATCTCGCGCGACGAGCTGGGCAAGGTGACGGAAGAATTCAACCGCATGGCGCAAACCATCCAGGACAACCAGGCCAATGAACTGGCCGCCACCAATACCTTGCGCGCCAAGGTCGATTCCCTGCTGGAAGTGGTCTCAAAAGCGGCATCGGGCGACTTGACGGGCAAGGTCGGCATCACGGGCAGCGACGCCATCGGCCAGCTGGGCAACGGCCTGGCGAAGATGTTTGAAAACCTGCGCAGCCTGCTCAACAACGTACAAAAGGCCGGCATCCAGGTAACGACGTCCGCCACGGAAATCGCCGCCTCGGCGCGCCAGCAGGAAGCCACGGGCATTGAGCAGGCGCAAACCAGCGTGGAAATCCTCAGCACCACCAAGGAAATCTCGGCCAACACGAGCCAGCTGCTGAAAACCATGGAAGACGCCACCGCCGTCGCCGACTACACGACGAATGCCACGGCCGAAGCGCAGAATAACCTCAAGCGCATGGATTCGACCATGCAGCACATGGTCTCGGCCACCGACTCCATCAATGCCAAGCTGGCCGCCCTGTCGGAAAAAGCCAGCAATATCAATAGCGTGCTGATCACCATCACCAAGGTGGCCGACCAGACCAACATCCTGTCGCTGAACGCCGCCATCGAGGCGGAAAAGGCGGGTGAAGCGGGTCGCGGCTTCTCCGTGGTGGCGACCGAGATCCGCCGCCTGGCCGACCAGACGTCCGTCTCCACGTGGGATATCGAGCAAATGCTCAAGGAAATGCAGTCGGCCGTGTCGGCCAGCGTGATGGGCATGGATAAGTTCTCGGAGGAAATTCGCCGCAGCGTGGGCGAGGTACGGCAAGTGGCCGAGCAGCTGTCGTCCGTGATGGACCAGGTGCAGAAGCTCACGCCGCAATTTGATGCCGTACTGCAAGGCATGCAGTCGCAGGCCATCGGCGCCTCGCAGATTTCCGACACCATGATGCAGCTCAATGACGCCACGCAGCAGACGGTGGAATCGCTGAAAGCCACCAGCGAGGCGGTGCACCAGCTGCAATATGCGGCGGGCGACCTGCAGTCGAGCGTCTCGACCTTTGCCGTGACCATCTGATCCCATGAAAGTACTGGTCTTTCACATCGGACGCGACCGCTACGGCCTGCCCCTGGCCGCCATCGTGCGCGTGCTGCCGCTGCTGGAGCTCAAGCAGCTGCCGCTCACGCCCGACTACGTGGCCGGCCTGATGGACTTGCACGGCGCGCCTGTGCCCGTGATCGACTTGTCGCGCCTGGCAGGCTTGCCGGCGGCGGCGGCCCAGTTTGACACGCGCATCGTCGTCGTCGACTACCGCGCGCCCGATGGCGCCACGCATGCGCTGGGGCTGCTGGCCTCGCAGGTGCGCGGCATCGCCGACATCGCCCCGCACAAGCTGGGCGACAGCGGCGTGGCCACGGCGCCCTTCCTGGGCCAGGTGGCCAGCGACGCGGACGGCATCGTGCAACTGGTGGAACTGGCCCACCTGCTGTCGCCGGACGTGCGCGCGCTGCTGTTTCAAGGTGGGAGCGCGGCATGACGGCGCAATCGCTGCTGCGCCGCGCCACCGGCCTGTCCGTCTCGAAATCGGTGGCGGAACGGGCCGTGAGCCAGCGCATGGAGCAGACGGGCTTTGCCGACAGCCAAGCCTACCTGCAGGCGCTCACGCCGGCCGAAATGACGCAACTGATCGAGCTGGTGGTGGTGCCCGAGTCGTGGCTGTTCCGCGACCCGCAGGCGTTCTACGCCACCGTCGAACTGGTGCAGGAGCGCTGGGCACGGGGACGCGCCACGCGCATCCTGTCGATTCCCTGCGCCGGCGGCGAGGAACCATATTCCATGGCCATGGCGCTGCGCGACGGCGGCGTGCCGAAACAGGCCTTCAGCATCGACGCCTATGACCTGAGTCCCGGCTGCATCGAGCGGGCGCAGGCCGGCATCTATGGCCGCAACGCCTTCCGCGCGCAGGACGTGGCCTTTCGCGAGCGCTATTTCACGCACGTGGCCGACGACGCCTACCGCATCATCGATGCCCTGCGCGAGCAGGTCACGTTCAGGCAGGGCAACCTGCTGCAGTTCGACACCGCCACCTACAGCCGCCATTACGACGTGATCTTCTGCCGCAACCTGCTGATTTATTTCGACAAGCCGACCACGCGCGCCGCCATCGCCAACCTGTCCGCCCTGCTGGCCGACGACGGCATGCTGCTGGCCGGCTATGCGGAAGTGCCGTCGTTCTGCCAGAACGGCTTTGCGCCGCTGCAGTTCCGCCAGGCCTTCGCCCTGAAAAAGGACGGCACGCCGCCGGCGGCCGTCATCCAGGTGGCCGCCTTGCCGCCCGCGCGCGCGCTGCGCAGCGTGCCGCCCACCCCGCGCC
>NZ_JBWKUP010000022.1:0-98255 GCF_059420905.1 Janthinobacterium sp. GW821-FHT03C08
CCGGGCGCATCCGCTCGCCAGAAACCTTATTGAAGGCAACGTTGGGAGCGTTCCCACACTTGATGGTGACATAGCCTAATAAAATGGCGCGCCGTGCAACAGGGCGGGCGGCAGGCACCGGATTTTGCAGAGAAAAGGCGCGCCAGGCGATACCTTGCGGATTGATTAACACGTTCGCGCCATGATCGTTACACTGTGGCATCGCGCACTGCGCCCACCGGATGTTGTTGCCCATGCTTGACCAAGACCAGCCCGCTTTCCCGCACCGCACCTGGCGCTTCAGCGCGAAAGGCGCGGCCGTCGCGCTGATCCTCGCCATGCACGTGCTGGGCCTGTATTTCCTGCTCCTGCCGGCGCGGCAGCTGAAGCAGTACACGGAAGTGGCCTTCATGACGCTGATGCCGCCCCGGCCGCTGCCGGCAACGCCGCCCATGCCCTTGCCGATGCCCATGCCGCGGGCGCGGTTCGTGGCGCCCGCCGCGCCGGCCACTGCGCCAGCGCAGGCGCAGCCCGAGCCGGCTGCCGTCACCGCCGAGGCGATCACCGTGCCTGCCGCCGTGCCTGCCGTGTCCGGGGAAGACTTGCGCACGCGCGCGCGCCAGGCGGCGGGTGCCGCCGACAAGGCGCTGCGGGCCGAGCTGAAGAAAGACAAGCCGTGGCTGGCCGCGGCGGACCTGGCGAGCGACACGGCATTCCAGAAACAGCTGGCCTCGGCCTGGCGCGGCGGTCCCGTGCTGACGGTGGAGGACTATCTGACGGCCGATGGCCGGCCCGCCTCGCGCGTGCGCACGCCGGGCGGTTCGACCTGCTACGCCATGGGCGAGAACCCGGGCGCGGGCGCCGATCCGTTCAAGACGGGCGGCAAGCTAAAACGCGTGCCTTGCCCGGGCTAGTCGCCTGATCCAGCAGGAGGCGCTGACTGGCGCGACGGGCGCCAGGCCGCGGCACGGTGGCGCGCGCAAAGACCGTGCCCGGAGCAGGGTTTTGACGGCGATTCCGGCGCCACCTTCCCCGGCGGGGCGTCAAATATGCTAAGTTGCGTCTGGTCTGAAACCATGCCTACCCCACCCTGGACGCCCATGCCACCCGATATCCTCATTCTCGCCCCCAGCCCCTCGGCTGCCGTCAACGCGCAGCTGGAAGCACAGTACGCCTGCCATCACGCCTGGCAAGTGGCGCCGGACGAGCGCCATGCGTGGCTGGCCGCGCGGGCGCCGGCCATCCGCGCCGTCGTCACGACGGGCGCGCTGGGCCTGAGCGCGGCGGACATGGCACGGCTGCCCGCCCTGGAAATCATCGCCGTCAATGGCGTCGGTCTCGATGGCGTGGCGCTCGACGCGGCACGGGCGCGCGGCATCGCCGTCACCACCACGCCGAACGTGCTGACGGACGACGTGGCCGACATCGCCCTGGGCCTGCTGCTGGCCAGCGCCCGCCACATCGCCGCGCTCGACCGTTTCGTGCGCGACGGCGGCTGGGAGCGCCGCGAGGCCATCGCCCCCGCGTCCAGCCTGCGCGGCAAGACGGCCGGCATCTTCGGCTTCGGCCAGATCGGGCAAGCCATCGCGCTGCGCCTGGCCGTCTTTGGCGTCCACGTGCGCTACTTCCAGCCGCGCGCCATTGCCGGCACCGACGTGCCGCGCGCCGAATCGCTGCTGGCCCTGGCGCAGGAAAGCGATTATTTGATCGTCTGCGCGCCGGGCACGCCCGCCACGCGCAAGATCATCGACCGCCCCGTGCTCGATGCGCTGGGGCCGCAAGGCACCCTGATCAATATCGCCCGCGGCGCCCTCGTCGACGAGGATGCGCTGATCGCCGCCTTGCAGGACGGCCACCTGGGCGCGGCCGGCCTCGACGTGTTTGCGGACGAACCCCGCGTGCCCGCCGCCCTGCGCGCCTTGCCCAATGTGGTGCTGACGCCGCACGTGGGCAGCCTGACCGTGGAAACGCGCCATGCGATGGGCCAGCTGGTGGTCGACAACCTGGCGGCGCATTTCGCCGGCCTGCCGCTGCCCACGCCCGTCTGAGACCTGCCACGTCCGCCCATCGCGCCGGACGCCGGGGAAATGCGTTAGCATCAGTTGCATGGCATTTTTATACGATGTTCTGGCGAAAGGGATGGCGATGCATACCTTGCTGGTGATGGGCGCGGGCTTCGCGCTGCTGGCACTGTGTTTGCTGGTGGGGCGGGGCAGGGGCGCGATGGCGCAGGCGGCCCTGGCGTTCATTCCCCTGTGGCTGCTGGGCGCCGGCATCAACCTGGCCGTGGGCGTGCTCGCGGCCGGCTACTCCGTGACCGAGGAACTACCGATTTTTGCAGTAATTTTTGCCGTGCCAGCCTTGCTGGCCGGTTTTTTGTGGTGGCGTTTACAACGCGCCTGAGCCGTCCGCCTGAGGCAGCATCGCCAGTACGGCCAGGATTGAATTGATGAAAGAGTAGCTATGGAATTGACAAAATCGCTGTTGCGCAAGCGCGGCGGGCAGGACAGCGGCAAGGTGGGCATGATCGAGCTGTTCTTCGACCTCGTGTTCGTGTTTGCCGTGACGCAGCTGTCGCACGGCTTGCTGGGCCACCTGAGCGCCATGGGCTGGCTGCAGACGGGCCTGCTGCTGATGGCCGTCTGGTGGGTGTGGATCTTCACCTCGTGGATCACCAACTGGCTGGACCCGGAGCGCATCCCCGTGCGCGTCAGCCTGTTCGTGCTGATGCTGGGCGGCCTGCTCATGTCGGCCTCGATCCCCGAAGCGTTCGGCACGCGGGGCCTGGCCTTCGCGCTTGCCTACGTGGCCATGCAGGTCGGGCGCCCCCTGTTTGCCTGGTGGGCCGTGCGCGGCGATACCCTGTCGCGCCGCCGCAATTTCCAGCGCATCAGCCTGTGGGCCGTGCTTTCCGGCATCTTCTGGATCGCCGGCGGCCTGGCCGACCCGGAACAGCGCCTGTTCTGGTGGGCCGCGGCCCTGGCGATCGACCTGGCCGGCCCGTGGCTGCGCTTCGGCGTGCCGGGCCTGGGCCAGTCGTCGACGGCCGACTGGGACGTCGACGGCGGCCACATGGCCGAACGCTGCGCCCTGTTCGTCATCATCGCCCTGGGCGAATCGCTGCTCGTGACGGGCGCCACGTTCGCCGGCCTCGAATGGACGGCCGGTAACTGGCTGGGTTTCCTGTCCGCCCTGGTCGGCAGCATCGCCATGTGGTGGATCTATTTTGACACGGGCGCCGAGGCGGGCCACCACCGCATCGCCCACGCGAAGGACCCGGGCAGCATCGCGCGCAAGGCCTACACCTACATCCACGTGCTGATCGTGGGCGGCGTGATCGTGTCCGCCGTGGCCGACGAACTGGCCCTCGTGCATCCGGACGAGGCTAGCTTCGCCGGCATCAGCGCCTTGCTGGGCGGCCCGATCCTGTACCTGCTGGGCAATGCCCTGTTCAAATGGGTCAGCAGCGACCGCGCCGCGCCGCCCCTGTCGCACCTGCTGGGCATCTTGATCATCCTGGCGCTGATCCCCATGGCCTACGGACGCCTGTATGCGCCCCTGACCCTGGCCTGCATCACCAGTTGCGTGCTGGTCCTGGTGGCCGTGTGGGAACACATGGCGCTGCGCCGGCCCGCGCCGGAACTGGACCCTTAATTTTCAGGCAGCGCCGCCGCGCGCAATTGCCCGATGAAGGCGCGCGCGGCGGGCGCCTGTTCGTGGCGGCGGAAGGCCGCCGCGATTTCCGAACTGATCTGCGGGCCCGCCAGTTCGCGGAATACCACGCCAGGCAGTTGCACGCTGGCCATCACGGAGTGGGGCACGATGGCGCAGCCCACGCCCAGCGACACTTCCGTCAGCACGGCCACGAGGCTGCCGGGGCGCGACGCCACCTGCGCCGCAAAGCCGCCGCGCCGGCTCACTTCCAATGTTCCCCATTCCTGTTCCGGCACGATGAAGGCTTGCTGCGCCAGCGCGGCCGGCTGCGCCGCGCCAGGCCTGGCCACGTCTGCCTGCGCCAGCGGGCTGTCGGCCTGCACGGCCAGCAAGAAGCGGTCGCGCAGCAGCACCACGCTGTCGATGCCGTCCGGGTAGTGCAGGGGCGGGCGCACGAAGGCCAGGTCGACCCGGCCCTGGTCCAGCAGTGCCGGCAGGGCATCCATCGCGTATTCGCGCGCGCTGATGCGGATGCCGGGGTGGCTGGCGCGGAAGCGGGCAAACTGGCCCTGCAGCACGCCGGCATACGCGGCCGAGGCCACGTAGCCGATTTCCAGCCGTCCCAGCTCGCCCCGTCCCGCCCGCCGCGCCGTTTCCTGCGCCTGCGCCAGCTGCTGCATCGCCCGCCGCGCCTCGATGACGAACAGTTCGCCCGCCGCCGTCAGGGCTACGGCGCGCTTGCTGCGCTGGAACAGCCGCGTGCCCAGCAGGCTTTCCGTTTCCTGCACCTGCTTGGTGAGGGCGGGCGGCGAGATGCCCAGCTCCGCCGCCGCCCGCGCAAAGTGCAGGCTGTGCGCGACGGCCAGCACGCAGCGGAAATGCCGCAGTTCCAGGGATTTTTCAGTATTCACCATCGGTGAATTATAAGGCGCTTGTCTTATAACAGGAAATAATACAAGCCTGCTTAAAATACAGGCATGAAAAACACCAACTGGACTTTATATACGTGCTCGGGCGTGTGCGCGCTGATCATGCTCGACACCAACGTCGTGGCCGTCTCGCTGCCCTCGATCGCCCGCAGCCTGAACGCCAGCTTCGTCGACGTGGAATGGGTGGTCAGTGCCTACATGCTGGCGTTCGCCTCGTTCCTGTTGCCGGCTGGCAGTATCGCCGACCGCCTGGGACGCCGCAGGGTGATGCTGTGCGGCCTGGCCGTGTTCGCGCTGGCCTCCCTGCTGTGCGGCCTGGCGTGGACGCCGTTCGTGCTCAACGTGGCGCGCGCCGTCAAGGGCCTGGGTGCCGCGCTGCTGCTGACGTCCGCCCTGGCCGTCATCGGCCACACCTTCCACCCGGAACAGGAACGGGCGCGGGCCTGGTCCGTGTGGGGCGCAGCCATGGGCGTGGCCATGACGGTGGCGCCGCTGCTGGGCGGCCTCGTCACGAGCGCCATCAACTGGCGCTGGATTTTCTACCTGAACCTGCCCGTCGTCGCCATCCTGATGTGGCTGGTGCGCAAGCACGTGGACGAGTCGCAGGATACGTCCAACGCCAGCTTCGACCCCCTGGGCGCGGCGCTGTTCTCCGCCGGCCTGTTCTGCATCATCTGGGGCCTGATCGACGCCAGCGTGGCAGGCTGGTCCAGCCGCGCCACTACGCTGCGCTTTCTGGCCGGCGCGGCGCTGCTGGCCGTGTTCATTGTGGTGGAACGGCGCCAGCGCGCGCCCATGGTCGATTTGAGCCTGTTCGGCCGGCGCGTCTTCGTCGGCGCTGTGCTGGGCATGTTCGGCTACGCCATCGCCGCGCAGGTGATGATGACGTTTTTGCCCCTATACCTGCAGAACGGTTTCGGCTTTTCCGCCGTGCTGGCCGGCTGCGCCATGCTGCCGTTCGCCGTCGCCATGGTGCTGTTTTCGCGGCTGGCGCCGCGCGTCATGCGCCACCTGGACGACCGCGGCATCCTCGTGACGGGCCTGCTGATCGTCGCCGTGGGCAATGTCGCCACGGCCCTGGCCGCCGGCAGCCTGCAATACGGCTGGGTGGCGGCCGGCATGGTCGTGACGGGGGCGGGCGCCGGCTTGCTCAACGGCACGACCCAGAAGGCCATCCTCGCCTGCATCCCCCGTGAGCGCACGGGCATGGGTTCCGGCATCAGCACCACCACGCGCTTCGTCGGCATCGTGCTGGCCGTGGGCGCCCTGGGCGCCGTGCTGGCCATGCGCACGGCCGCCTCGTTCGACAGGCTGGCGTGGCTGCACGGCCTGAAGGCTTCGCCCGAGATGATAGGGCGCATCGTTGCCGGCAACGCGGCCGACGCCTTCGGCCAGCTGCCGCCCGCCCTGCGGGCCGTGGCGCAGGAAGCGGCGCGCCAGGCCTTCATCGACGGCTTTGCCGGCGTGCTGTACCTGGCGGGCGCGCTGGCAGCCGTGGTGGCGGCGCTGGTGTTCGTGCTGGCCAGGCCGCTGGAAAAAGTGTAACTCTTCAGCAAGATGCACGTGCGCGGCCTGCACTTGTAATATGATGCCATCGAGAAATACATGGCAATCATATAACACGATCAATCAAGAGCGCCGAACAGAACCGTAGCGAGCGGCAGTGAGTTGTGGCTGAGAAGCGGAGCTGTGCGAAGCACGGGGCCGCCGAGGCAGTGAGCATCGGAAGCCGCAAATCGCGACGCGCAGTAGGTTATGTTCGGTGCGGAGAATCGCATGCGCAGAAAACGCATTATCATCACCAGCGTGCTGGTGGCCGTCATCGGCGTGGCCGCGCCCCTGAGCCTGGCCTTTTATTTATCGTCCGTGCGCGCCGAGCAGGGCGAGCAGGAGCGCCTGCGCCTGCTGGCCGGCTACGCGCTCGAGCGCGCCCACCGCTCCATTGCGTCGGCCAGCGCCGCCCTGCGCAGCGCCGATGCGCTGGACCTGGCGCCGTGCTCGGAAGCGCATATCCAGCAATTGCGCCGCATCACCATCACCACGCGCAGCATCGACGATATTGGTTATGTGGAAAACGGCTTGCTCAAATGCACGTCCACGGGACCCGAAGAGGCGCGCATCGCCGTCACGCCCGCCGACTTCACCCTGGACAATGGCATGGGCATCGATTTCAACCTGCGCCCCGTCGTCAGCGGCGGCAAGCGCATGGTGGGGCTGTCCTACCGTGCCTACAAGGTACTGATCGATCCCGTGCGCTTTTCCGACGTCATCGTCGACAGCGATATCCAGATGGCCGTAGCCATCGGCAAGGAAGGCGTGCTCGACACCCTGCACCATCCGGACCCCGCACAGGTGCAAGCCTTGCTCGCCGGCCTGCCCGCGGCGGCCGGGGCCGAGCCCGATGGCAGCATCCATGCCATCCTGTACCGCGACGGCTTGACGGCCGTCATGATCGAGCCGCGCAGCAAGCTGAACGACAGGCTGCGCCGCGAACAGTTGCTGCTCCTGCCGCTGGGACTGCTGATGGCCGCCTTTATCTTCGGCATCGTCGTGTGGCTGTCGCGCCGGCGCCTGTCGCTGCGCGGCGAACTGGAAACGGCGGTCGAGCGGCGCGAATTCTTTGTCCATTATCAACCTATCATCGCGCTCGACACGGGCGTGTGCGTGGGCGCCGAGGCGCTGATACGCTGGCGCCGGCCCGACGGCAGCATGATACGGCCCGACCTGTTCATCCCCGTGGCCGAGGAAAGCGAGCTGATTCTGCCCATCACGGACCAGGTGATCGCTTGCGTCATCGCCGACATGCGCGCCGCGCTGCTGGCCGACCGCGACCTGCACATCGCCATCAACCTGTGCGCCAGCGATATCGAGACGGGCCGGGTGCTCGACGTGCTCGAGCGGGCCTTGGCCGGCACGGGCATTGAGGCGCAGCAAATCTGGCTGGAAGCGACGGAGCGGGGCTTCATCAATGTGGAAGCGGCCCGCGCCACCATCGAAAAGGCCCGCGCGCGCGGCCACGCCGTGGCCATCGACGACTTCGGCACGGGATACTCAAGCCTGTCGAGCCTGCAAAACCTGCCGCTCGACGCCCTGAAGATCGACAAATCCTTCGTCGACACCATCGGCACGGACGCCGCCACCAGCAGCGTCACGCCGCACATCATCGCCATGGCGCGCACCCTGAACATGCTGATCGTCGCCGAAGGCATCGAAACGCAGCAGCAAGCCGATTATCTGCTGGAACGCAAGGTTGAATTCGGCCAGGGCTGGTTGTTCGCCAAAGCGCTGCCGGCCCCGGACTTCCTCGCCTTTTACGCAAGCCGCCGCGCGCCCTCTGCCCCATGACCCCAACCCGCTTTCCCTATCCGCTGCAGCCGCTGCGCGTGCCCGGCGGCTGGCACATCACCGTCAACACCCTGTTCGAGGTGGACCCCGGCCCCGACACCATGGAATGGTTCAGCAGCGCGCTGCTGCTGTGGGGCCACTGCCGCGACAGCGGCTACTGCTTCAATTCCCATTTCGAGCCGGAGGACGACCCACAGGGCGAATTCGTGCTGGA
Source organism: Janthinobacterium sp. GW821-FHT03C08 (assembly GCF_059420905.1). Taxonomy (NCBI): domain Bacteria; kingdom Pseudomonadati; phylum Pseudomonadota; class Betaproteobacteria; order Burkholderiales; family Oxalobacteraceae; genus Janthinobacterium; species Janthinobacterium sp. GW821-FHT03C08. Next base: position 8,122 of record NZ_JBWKUP010000022.1, read on the forward strand.
GATGGGCAAGGTGGCATACGACCGCCACGGCAAGGCCGTCCACGGCAGCGAGGCTTTTCTGGGCGAATTTCGCACGCGCAGCAGGGCGGCGTTCATCGAGCGGGTCGAGCAGTTCATGCGCGGGCCGGCACGCTGAGTTTTACTGCTTGCGCGGCAGGACGACGTCCTGTCCGCCCTGCGTGAGCACGGCGCTGACTATCTTGCCCGTGGCGTCGCGCGTAAATGCCAGTTCCGCGTCGATGGCGCGGAAGAAAAACTGGTCTTTCGCGCTGGCAAACAGGGGCGCCGAGCCGACGCCCGTGCCGGCCGCTTCCAGGCCGGCCTTGCCAAGGGTGACGCTGAGCGTGAATTCCGCCCCCGACGGATAGTCCCCAACGTACTCGGCCAGCGTTGCGCGCGGCACGGCGATGGCCGCCGGCGGCTTTTTCAGCGGCGGCAGCGGCGTGCCGGGCAGCAAGGCGGACAGGCCCAGGGCGTCGACGCTGCGCGCCGTGTTCGTCAAGACCACCACGCCCCGCTTGCCGTCCGTCGTGAACGCCGCATAGCTGGTGTAGCCGCCCGTCTGGCCGCTGTGCCAGGCGTAGGATAGACCCTGTTGCTGCTGCAGCAGCCATGCCAGGCCGATGTGGATGTCGCTGCCGGGCGCCAGCGGGCGCTGCGGCTTGATCGCCAGCGCATACGGGCGCAGGGGCTTGAACATGTACGCTTGCAAGTAGGCAACCATGTCGCGCGCGCTGGAATACACGCCGCCGGCCGGCGCCACCACGTTCAAGTCCCACGCGGGCGCCGGCTCGCCCGACAGCAGGTGGCCGGGCGCCAGGCGCGCCAGCATGCCGTGCGTGGGCTGGTTCGACGTGGAGCGCATGCCCAGCGGCACGGCGATGCGCGACTGCAGCAGCGCCTCGTAGCTGCTGCCCGCCCGCGCCGCCAGGGCCGTGCCCAGCACGGCGTAGCCAATGTTCGAGTAGTCAAATGCCGTGCCCGGCGCGTGCGGCAGCCGGTAGGCGGCGAGGAACTGCCGCTGCTTCGCTGCCGTGTAGTCGGCATACGGATTGGCGGGGTTGGCCGGCGCGAAATTGTCCGGCAGGCGCGGCAGCGAGGAATAATGCGTGGCCAGGTCGAGCAGGCTGATGGCCTTGCCCTCGAAGGCGGGCACCGTATAGCCCGGCAATAGCGTCGCCACCGGTTCGTCGAAGGTGGCCTTGCCTGCGGCGACGGCATCGGCCAGCAGCAGGCCCGTCATGGTCTTGGTGACGGAACCGATCTGGTAGACGGTGTCGGCATCCGGCTTGGCGTCCGGCTTGCCGGGTTTGCCTGTCTGCGCGCGGCCAAAACCGTAGACGGCGCTGTCCCTGCCGTCCATGACGGCGATGACGATGCTGGCATGCATGCCGTTGCGCGTGAGTTCCTCCGCGCGCTGGCGTACGGCATCGTCCAGCACGGGCGCGGCCAGGGCGGCCGTGCCCAGCAGACAAAGGGGAAGGAGGGCGAGGGTGGGTGTCATGGGAACCTGTCAAGAGTTGAACGGAACGGCAAGTTCACGCCAGCCCCCGGATAAGGTGGCTGGAATGAACGCCGAGCATAGGCCCGCTACATGAAGGTTGCCTGAGTTTTATGTCATTGTTGCTTAAAGATCAAGGCTTGCGCGTGGCCGGCATGGCCTGGCCATTCTGGTGCAGGACGAGGCCGGTGATGGCGCCCTGGGCATCGCGCTGGAACACCAGCTGCGCCTCGACCACCTTGTAAAAGAAAGTGTCTTTCGCGCTGGCATACACGGGCGCTTCGGGCTGGCCAGTGGCGCCCACCAGCAAACCGTCCGGCCCCTGGCGCACGCTGAGGACAAAGGTGGGCAGCAGCGCGTACTGGCCCGTGTATTGGGCCAGGTCGGCGGGCGCGATGGCGATTTCCCGGGGCGCCGCGCCGGCCTGCGGCAGCGGCGGCAGGCTGCCGGGCACCAAGGTGCCCATGCCAAGGGCGTCGACTTCGCGCGCCGTGCTGCTCAGCACCACCACGCCCCGCTTGCCATCCAGGGTGTAGCCGGCAAAGCTGGCATAGCCGCCCGTCTGCCCGTTATGCCAGGCGAGCGGCTGGCCCTTGACCCGGTCCAGCATCCACGCCAGGCCGATCTTTTTCACGCCGTCGCCATCGCCTTCGCCGGCCAGCGCCAGGCGCGGCTGCACGGCCAGCTGCTGCGCCGGGCCGGCGGGCCGCATGTACGATTGCATGTAGGCAATCATGTCGCGCGCGCTGGAGCGCACGGCGCCGGCCGCCGCGATGGCCTGGAAATCCCAGTTCGCGGCCGGCTTGCCGTCGCCCAGGTGGCCCGGCGCCAGACGCGCGCGCAGGGCGGGCGTCGTCACCGCCGCGCTGGAAGCCATGCCGAGCGGGCGGAACAGGCGCGCCTGCAGCAAGTCCGCGTAGGACATGCCCGCCTGCGCGGCCAGGGCCGTGCCCAGCAAGCCGTATGCCAGGTTCGAGTATTCATACGCGGCGCCCGGCGCGCGCGCCAGCGCATGGCCAGCCAAGAAGCTGCGCAGCTGCGCGTCGCCATAGTCGGCGTAGGGATTGTTCATGTCCGCCGGCGCCAGGTTGGCGGGCAGGCGCGGCAGGCCGGAAAAATGCGTCGCCAGCTGGCCCAGCGTGATTTTCTGGCCGGCAAGGGCAGGGATGGCGTAGGCGGGCAGCAGCTCGGCCACGGGCTGGTCCAGGCGCGCCTTGCCCGCCACGACGGCGTCCGCCAGCAGCAGGCCTGTCATGGTTTTCGTCAGGGAGCCGATCTCATACACGGTGTCCGCATCGGGCACGCCCGCGTCGCCGGGCTGCGCGCGGCCAAAGCCGTAGACGGCGCTGTCCTTGCCGTCGATCACGGCAATGACGAGGCTGGCGTGCTTGCCGTCACGCACCAGTGTTTCTGCCCGCTCGCGCACGGCGGCATCGAGCACGGGCGCGGCCAGGGCGGCGGCGCCGGACAGGGACAGGATGGGGAGCAGCAAGGTGCGCAGGCGTAGGGGCATCGTCGGTTCCGTCAGGTTGGTTGTTAATAAAAAGAAAGCATAGCATCTTCGCCGCCAGGATGGCTGTTTTGGCAAGATGGCGTACTTGGCATGGCCGCTGGCGCGTGCAGCAGGGCCGCCAGCTGCGCGCGCATGTCATTCGTCATGCATTGAAGCAATTCACCGCGCCGCCGCGCGTCGGCGCGCTTTTTCGATGGCACCGCGGCCAGGTCGGGTGCCCTGTACGCCGCACAGGGCAGGTAATAATTGCCGTCGCACATGCGCAAGGCGTGCAATTCCTGCCACGCCTGGTCGTAGTCGGCGGCGATATGGCGGCGCCGGCGCGCATTCAGGGCGATGCGGTTGTCGTTGCTGATCAAAAACACATTATTGCAGGCAAAAAAATCGCCCACATCGCGCAGGGCCGTGACCATCAGGTTCTTTGGCCGGCAGCCGTGCAGGGCCCGCGTCGCTTCCCTGACGGCCAGCTTGCCCGCTTCCGAGCGCAGGCCTTGCAGGGCGCCCAGCTGCAGCGATACGCCGTCCGCGCGCGGCAGGAAGAGGAAGCTGGCCAGGTACAGGGGCAGGCCGTCGCGCGTCAGGCGCAGGCACAGCTCGCCTTCGCGGTAACTGTCGTGGATGGCCGTCAGTTGCAGGCGGTACAGCGCCCCATCCTTGCCGGCGAAGGCGGCCAGCACGAGGGGCTGGCGCGCCGCCCGCTCCACCAGCGCGCGGGCGCCGGCCTGCCACAGGAAGCGGTAATGGCCTTCGAGCAAGGCCAGGCGCGCCGCGCAGCCCAGCTGGCGCGAGGCGTAAGGGCGGTAGATCTTGAAGCGCAGGCAGGGATGCAGCTGGGCCAGGGAATCGAGGCCCGGCATGCTGTCCAGGAATGCCTGCCAGCGCGTGCGCTGGCGGGGAAAGAACAGGGCGCCCAGCGCCGCCTTCAGGCGGTGGCCGTGGGCGCGGCGCGGCAGGGCTGCGCCGTGGCGCGCGCGCGAATTGATGGCAATGTCAGTCATGGGTCCACCCGGAAATGGCAGGCGCTGCACGATGAGAGCCTGGCCAGCCTGAATGCTACGCAGGCCAGGTGAAGTTCATATGAAGAAAGCCCATGGCCACGGCGATGTAGAGGATGGCAACTAAATGACAATTTGCCTTCTGGCAATACCTACGGGTATGCTCCACGCACTTTGCCACCATGAAGAATGTCGCCCCATGACACGCCGCCCCTTGCTTGCCAGCCGCGCTGGGCGCCCACGCCCAGGACCGCGCTGCCGACCCTTTGGCGCCGCTGGCCCGGTGCATCCAGCGGGGGCCGTTCCAGGCGCGGACGCAGGACCGCCTGCCGGCCGGCGCGACGACGCGCACCGTCAAGCTGGCGGCGGCGGAGCGGCAGGTATCGACGGCCGATGGCTACCGGCTGATGCTGTTTCGCAGCAGCAGCTTGCCCGTCGCGAACCTGAAGATCGAGCGCAGCGCCGCAGGCAGTTTTGCCGCCGACCGCGAGGTCATCGTCGCGCAGATGCAGGAAATGGGCGCCAAGGCCAGGCTGCCGCAGCAGCGGCCGCTGGAAACGGACGCGCGCGATGGCGTGGAAGTGCTAGGATTGAATAACCCCAGCATCGCGCACGCGCCGGGCATCATCAGCATGTATACGCTGCTGCACGCCGCCAGCGGCACGGTGGCCACCGCCTACCTGCTGAACCAGCCTGCCGATCCCCGCGACTTCGCGACGGATGCCCAATACCAGGCGCTGCGGGGCGAGCTCATCGCCTCGCTTGCCGCCTGCATGGCCGCACCCGGGCGGCAAGGCGAGGGCGCAGTCAAGGAGAACTAAAGCATGAAAAAAGCAGAAGCGGGCTTGCCGCCCGATGACGGGGCGCAGGACGCCATGCCCGCCGCCAGCCAGATCGACGCGAAGATCGCCTCGCTGGCGGACTGGCGGGGGCAGACCCTGGCCGCCGTGCGCGCCCTGATCCACCAGGCGGACCCGGACGTGGTCGAGGAAGTCAAATGGCGCGGCGTGCCCGTGTGGTCGCACGGTGGCATGCTCTGCACGGGCGAGACCTACAAGCTGACCGTTAAGCTCACCTTCGCCAAGGGCGCCGCCTTGTCCGATCCGGCCGGCCTGTTCAACGCCAGCCTGGACGGCAACACGCGCCGCGCCATCGACTTGCACGAAGGCGCACGGCTCGATGTCGCGGCGTTCAAGGCCTTGATCCGCGCCGCCGTGGCGCTGAACACGGCGCAAAAGCCGAAACGGTCCGCCACGTGAGGCCGTATTTGTACATCTGGCACGACCCGGCCGAGCGCATGCTGGTCGCTTCCGGCCTGGAATTCAGGGATGTCATTCCGGTCCTGGTCAGGGCCGACGGCATCGTCCTGCGCAGGGGCGGCGCCGGAACGGCCAGGAAACCCGCCGTCTGGCAGGGCTTGGCGCCGCAGCAATTGCCGGCCCTGGCGCACGAGGATATGCACGCCTGGGGCAGCCATGCCTGGGCCGATTGGCAGGCGGATGGCCAGGGCCGGCGGCCGGCCTGCCTGGACGGGGACATGGCCGCGATGCTCGACCACGGCGGCGCGCGCGCCCCGCTGCCGGCCCTGCGCGGCCGCTTCCTCGCCTTTGCCCACGACGACGGCTGGTACTTGAAACTGCTGTATGCGGCGTGGGACGACGCGGCCCGGCTGCTGGCCGGGGCCATCCCGCCATGGCTGGGCACGCTAGACATGGATGCCCTGGAACAGGGCGACGACGGCTACTGGCTGCAGGACGGCACGCGCCAGGTGGAACTGAAAACCCACGATATCGACAGCGTGCTGAACCGCCGCCTGTAGCCTGCCGAGGGTGTGCCGGCCAGGGCGCGTCCCTGCGCCAGCGCCCACCATGGACTTGGCGGCAACAGCCTGGGCACGGTGGGGCGGGAAGCGTGATACTTCCGGTGGCAGCTGGCGCGCCGGACGGCCATTGCTTGTTGCACGCGTGCACCGCGCAGGCGGGCAGCGGGCCGTTCGCTGAACGCCGCCGCATCGCGGCGCTGCCAGCGTGGCGCCGTCGCGCGCTGCGTGGCGGTCATCGCCGATATCGCGTCCCTTGCCGGCGGCGTCAGGCGCCGCGCTGTTCCTGCCTGTCCATGAGCAGGGTCAGGCGTGCCGCCATGCCGGCATGCTCGCGCAGCAAGCCGTCGCGCTCCTGCGCCAATGTTTTCATTTTTTGCTGCGATGCCTGCGCATTTTCCGCCAGCAAGTCGAGCTGTTTGTCCTGCGCGGCCAGCGCCACACGCGCATCGTTGAGCGCCTGCAAGGCCGCGTCCAGCTTGGCCAGCAGGGCGTCGGCGGAGGCGGCCGCCTGCAGGTACTGGAATTCGAACTGGTCGCGCTCGGGGCGCACGGTGGCCAGCGCTGCACGGTCGGTGGCCGCTTCGTCAGCCAGACGCGCGTGCTCCGCCTGCAGCTGGGCCAGGCGCATGTCCTGCTGCACCAGCGTCGCTTGCTGGCCTTGCAGGCGCTGCTGCAGCTGGGCGTTGTCTTGCTCCAGCCGGCTGATCCGTTGCTGCGCCTGGGCCCGTTCCTCGCTGCGCTGGGCGGCGGCCGCTTCCTGGTAATGGTCGAACTGCGAGCGCACCTGCGCCAGCTGGCGGTTCAGGGCGGCGATTTCCTCGCTCCGGTCGGCCAGGCGCTGCGTCAGGCCCGCGTTGTCGCTGTGCAGGGTGGCCAGGGTGACGGCGCGGAAATGGTGTTCTTCCTTCAGCTGCGCCAGCGCGTGCTGCGTGGCGCGCAATTCCTGGGCGAGGGCGGCGCGCGCCTCCGTCAGTTTCAAGCGTTCGCTCTCCGTCTTCTTCAGTGTTTCCAGCGCCGCGTCGCGTTCGGCGCGGTGTTGCTGCATGCCCGTTTCCAGCTGCTGCGCCACGTCGCGCTGCTGCTTGTCATAGACGCCGCGCATCGCCTCCATCAGTTCGACCGGCAAGCCCGCTTCCGTTTTCACGGCGCCCGCGCCCTGGAACTCTTCCTTCCAGCGCTTGAGCAGGGGCGCGATGGTGCTCTTGCTGCCCGTGCTGCCCAGCGCTTCGCGCACGCTGTCGACCGTGGGATTGCGCCCATCGGCAGCAACGAGCTGGGCTGCTTTCATAACATCAGAGTACAGAATGCCAGTGCGGGCCATGAAATCACCTATGAGCGAAATTTAGTAACGTATTACATGATACGTAATATTGAATAATATTACGATATAAATTTTACTCTATTTTGAAAAATATAAGGCGCTATAAGATTGCTTATCGCGTGTTATGGGGGTGGTTTGCATGGTATTCTGCGTATCTCCCAGTACACCGCCACGATATCGCCACTGCCATGCCCGATTTGCCCCTGACTAAACGCCGCCTTGCCGTGCCAAAAAACACCGCGATCGCTGATGCGCCGTTACACGGCGCCCTCGTCGACGCCGGGCTGGCCGCGCGCCACCGGGCGTTTCTCGCCGCCGCCACGTCGGACAACACGCGCCGCACCTACCGCTCCGCCATCCGCCACTTCCAGGCCTGGGGCGGGGCGCTGCCCGCCGACGAGTCTGCCGTCATCCGCTACCTGCTGGCGTATGCGGACAGCCTGAACGCCCGCACCCTGGCCCTGCGCCTGACGGCCCTGTCGCAATGGCATGTGTACCAGGGCTTTGCCGACCCGGCGTCCACGCCCACCGTGCGCAAGACGCTGGCCGGCATCGCGCGCATGCATGGCAAGCCGAAAAAGAAGGCCAAGGCCCTGCCGCTGGAAGACCTGGAAACCATCGTGGAAAAATTGCACGCGCTGGGCACGACGAAAGCCTTGCGCGACAGCGCCTTGCTGCAGCTGGGATTTTTTGGCGCTTTCCGGCGCAGCGAACTGGCGGGATTGACGGTGGAAGACGTGAGCTGGGAAAAGCAGGGCCTGGTGATCACCTTGCCCCGCTCGAAAACGGATCAATTGGGGGAGGGCATCGTCAAGGCGATCCCGTTCGGCGACGGCGTCTGCTGCCCGGCCACGGCCTTGCGCGCCTGGCTGGACGCGGCGCACATCCGCACGGGGCCGCTATTGCGCACGGTCAATCAGTGGGGCCACGTGGGAGGAAAAGGATTGCACGCGAGCAGTATCAACACGATATTGGAAGGCTGCGCCCGGCTGGCAGGACTCGATTACGTGCCGGAATTATCGAGCCACAGCCTGCGCCGCGGCATGGCCACCAGCGCGCACCGGGCCGGCGCCGATTTCCAGGCCATCAAGCGCCAGGGCGGCTGGCGCCACGACGGCACCGTGCATGGCTACATCGAGGAGGCGGGGCGTTTCGAGGAAAATGCGGCGGGCAGCTTGTTGAAGGCGAAGGGCAAGCCGGTGAGGTGAGGCGGCCGACCACCCTTGGCTGGCATCACTACAGCGGCAGGACATCTGGGGCGTAACTAAACGGAGAAAAAATTTCGAGCATAGAGGTCAAGAAAATATTTTGGTCCCGTATCGGGGCCGCTAACAATGGATGGCCGCTTTTGGCTGCGGACTCAATCGATCAACGCAACACTTTAACTTAAATGCATCGTTGTAGAGCGGAAATGATGCAAAAGAGCACTCGAATTGAGTGCTCCGCGTACCGCGAAAACCGTGATTAACGTTGCAAGTGGTTTAACAACGGAAGAGTTCATGGTGGAATCCACCGAAAAGCTCAAGTAGCTTTTGCTTGAGCGCCGTAGTAGCCGCTGCAGGGCAGGGCGATTGGCACGGCAGACCCGATCTCGTCGTTGGATCAGGCAGAGACGGGATCGCAGCCCCGTTGCCTGGCAGGACGCCTGAGCTCCAACACGATCCATCGGTTTCTCATCTTTCAAGAACTATGGATCAGGAGTGTCTAAGACCCCAATGGCACCGTCCGCTGCCGCCCCAAAGGAGTCATTGGATTTTTCCCGAAGCGGACATTGACCTCCTCCGAGGTAAGCTGCGCCGGGGAAGGGGCACTGCGACTGGGGTGGGAGGAGCCATAAGGTTGGCGTCAGCAGCTTGCCCAATCAGTTGGGCAGCAGGACGTTCATGCACTATCTACCACCAACCCAAAGCACCATATCGATCTTACGCGGCGTCCATTCCGTAGAGCCAAGTAAGTGATTCAATTCTTTAGCCTTTCGGGCATAGATATCGACTAACAGTACTCCATCAGGTAAGCGCAGTTGTTTCAGATCGCCCTTCTTGTTCTTTTGGTTCATTTTCGATATGGCGCTCGCCTCTGGTAGGCTCTCTATCTGCGCCAAGGCCTTAACAGCAAATTGATCGACAGTTCCGAAGTGCTCAGGGTACATCAATGAAAGTAACCCCGATGCGCCGGCTATTCCCAGGCCCTTTATTTCTGTCGCGGTGCAGAGGCCCAAGCGAATATTGCTGGGGTCCAGATTCAGGAGTTTTTTCCGGACGCTGTCCAATGCGCTCAGTTCATTGGTTTCAGTGTACTTCCTGAGATGGCTAGTGGTTGTGGCGTAGCGATTGTCCGCAGTGTATTTCCAGCGGAAGTACTCGTTACGTAGGAAGTCGTACCATTCTTGTGGCGTGAACCGCTGAAGCCTATTTTTATCCAATGCGTTCAGCGCATGTTCCAATTCAATATTTTGCAACTTGACAAAATGCCAGTAGCGTTGCAATGCCTGCTCCCAAGCCGAGGAATTAGATGAGTGCCAAAGTTCAGAAATATCCATTGCAAAAGACTCCAATATGGACAGGACTCTGCGACCTGTTTTTTCGCTCGTATAACCAGATACAGCCAATCGTTTCGTTTGCGCCGCTTTCGTGAACCCGGCGCGCCCGCTCCTTCCTGAATATGCGAGGCGATTTCCATTTCAGCGACAGAAAGCTTTTACCCTCAGGCCTACCTATTCACTAGTCCTGCTTTCCAAAGCGAAGATGTGACCTCCATTTGATGATTTGGAGCCTTGCTTTGACCAGAGAGTACCAGTTTCCAAAGGGTCGCCTCATCGTCGGCAAGGCTAGGGGTGGCGTGAAGCAATTCAAGCGCTTTCAGTCCATAGATTTTATTTTTCTGAGACCTAGTGTATTTGCCACGGGGAATTCCAATAATTTTTCCGCTCTCGCAAATACCAAGGAATGTTGCCCTTGGGCAGCACTTTGCCTGCGAGGATGGGCTATTCGGAAAAATCTCCTGGACGGCAACGGCCCAAGCATCCTCTACCGTTGCCGCCTTTCCTTCGGTGTATGCGCGAACCGCAGCGATTGCTGCCACTCCATATTTTCCCATGACTACCTCGGTAAATTGATTGCTGAGGCTTAGACTCCTGTTACGCAGCAACGTCCGGTGTTGGCCGCTTGCCGTCAGCCGACTTCCGGCCGAAATGACCAATGGGCGGCTTCAATCCTAAGCGTGTCGCCAGACTGCAGCTCTATTTCAAATTGCCCAGTCTTTAATTCCGCAGAACTGTTGACAGATGAGGACGGTCCCCAACTCTTGCGTCTTGGAAGTTCGATGCTTGTAAATCCTTCAAATACAAGCATATGAGGTGGCAAGCCAACTGGCAGTAAACGTATATCGCATCGGGCGGCCTCCCAGCTGACGTAGATGGCTGAAAGCGTAGCGTCGTGTATTGATAAGGTACTAAAATGCATAGCTTTTTTCCAAAAATTTCAAGTGGCCGCTCTTGGCCGAACTCAGACCGTCAGACGTTGTTCGGCAAAGCAAGTGAGGCCGCAATCCATCCTAATCCCGCGCCAGATGCCAACGAAGCTACTGACGCAATTTGCATCTGTTGAAGCTTACGGGGAAGCTCCAATGTCCGGATTCGTGTAGCGGCCATCCAAGTAGCACAAATGAAGTATCCCGTGAGACCGGGCCAGAATGCCATGGGAAAGAAGTAACTAAGCAAAAGAAGAAGTGGAATCCCTACAAGGTGCATCTTCCTCAAAGTTGCAGTCTCCTTGAGCAAACGGCCATGCTGCGTCTCATCACCGTATCGCAATGACCGCTCAGAAATTACGGCGGCAAGTAAAAATCCACCAAGAATAAAGCCAACAGGTATAAGACTCATATGCAAATTGCTGTTAGTGAGAAAAGAGTTCATCCTAGCGAAATTGGATAACTGATTGTCCGCTTCTGGCCGGTTGCCGCCGGTGGCCGCAATGAAGCCGTCTGTCCCGCAAATTCCGCTATTTGACTCCGACGGCACCCCAGCCATCGTAATACCCATTGCGAACTTCCACCAGGGATTGCAGCGCGCGTGTAGTCGCCTGCATTGCTTGCAACTCTGGCACCATCTTGCGCTTGGCGTGAATTTCCCATTGCTTCGTGGTGGGCGGCTGGCCAACGCCTACAATCGCGTATCCCAAGGTACTGATTTTCTCTGCAGTGGCAACCGCGTCGTCCTTTCGTGTAAAGACAAGAAAAAAATCGATGTCATGTACTTTGGTAAAATCCGCGCCGTTCTGACGCAGCGTTTCTATGACCCGTGCATCCTGTTGTTCGGCAATTGACGTTTGAGCAAAGACTGTCGATGCTGCAAACCATGCAATTACCAACGTCGCGCAGGTTAACAGGCGAAGTGGCTGCATAGAGATGTGATCTTTCTTGATCTAGTATAAAAATGTGGTGGGCACATTGGCCAACGACGGCTGGCTGTCTGCTTCTGGCCGCTTGCCGTCGTTGGCAGGTTCCGCCCCGATGCAGACCTACGGGCGATGCACGTGCAACTGGTTTTCCGGCTTCTGGAAAGCGCGAATCCGTTTTGAGCGTAGCCTACGTATCCATAAGCGCCGGCGCAACCTCGAACCGCACCGCACCGCGCCGTTCAGGAAGCAGGCGAGGCGACATCTTCGCCCACTACCGCCTTCGGGTGGCCCATGTTGTGCGCCATTACGGCATGCCGGCACAGGCGGAAGCGCCGCCCGATTCGCGCCCTCGCCACGCCTGGCCTCAGGTCTTTGGCGTATCGAGCTTCGCCAGCGCCTGCCTGGCCTTGTCGAACGCGGGATCGAGCGCCAGCGACTGCATATAGCTCGCGCGCGCCTTGGCCTTGTCGCCCAGTTGCTCGTAGGCCATGCCTTTGCGCCACCAGGCACCAGCGGGAGGCGCCACCTGGACTGCGGCGTCGAAGCCCAGGTAGCGATCCAGCAGTGCTATCGCCTCGGTGGTTTCATAGCCGCCGTCGATGCGGGTCCTTGCAGCCTGGTACACCGACGGTGCGTGGCTCGGATTGCGGTCATACAGCTTGGCGGCGCCGCGCAGGTCGCCGCGCATCACCAGATCGAGGGCTAGCATCATGTCGGAATCGGCCTGCACGGCCAGTTGCACCGGTTTGCCGTACAGGCGTGCCTCGATCTTCTCGGCAACGTCGCTTGCTCCCATGCCCGTGTTGGAAAGGACGATGAGCGTATAGCCGCTGCCCTGGTAGCGGCGGAACACCGCTTCGATGCCGGGCGCACCGCCATTATGGCCAATGACGGTGTCGCCGAAAGCGCTCTTGCGCCACCAGCCGAAGGCGTATTCCTTGTCCGGTCCCACAGGGGTCCACATGGCTGCCTTGCTCGCTTCGGACAACAACGCCGTTCGCTTAAGCGCCTGATCGTAGCGCAGCATATCGCGCGTGGTCGTGCGCATGCCGCCATCGGAGGACGGCGGGGGGACTGACCTCACGTTGGAGCTTATGCTGCCGTCGCCGTTGCGGGTGTAGCCGATCGCGCGCTTAGACAATGGCTCGTCTTCGAGGGTGAGCGAACTGTCAGTCATGCCGGCAGGCTTGAATATATGGTCGCGCAGGTAGTTGCGGTAGGACTGGCCGCTGGCTTTTTCGACGACGGCGCCGAGCAGCACCATGCCCGAATTCGAATACTGGAAGCGGCTGCCGGCCGCAAAGCTGGGGGGCTGGTCGTAAATCAGGGGCAGGAAGGCGTCAATGGTGCGCAGCTTGCCCATGTTCGCGGCGAAGTCCTTGTGCGCCATGTAGTTGCCGGTGCCGGCCGAGTGGTTCAGCAAGTGGGCGACGGTGATCGTGTCCTTCTCCGCGTAAGGGATGTCGGGCAGGAAGCGGGAGATCGGGTCGCTTAGTTTGAGCTTGCCTGCTTCGGCCAGCTGCAAGATGGACACCGCAGTGAAGGTCTTGCCGATGGAGCCAATGTTAAAGCGCGTGTTGGCGCGGTTTGGCACATTGGTCTCGCGATTGGCCAGGCCCACGGCCGCTTCATAGACGGTCTTGCCGTCATGCGCCACCAGCACCGTGCCGGCGAATATGCCGACCTTACCGTAGCTTTGTACGATGGCATCGAGGTCGCGCTCGATATTGTCCGCCTTTGCAGCGGTACCGACCATCAAGAAACAGGCTAGCAAAACTCGAAACATGTTGTTCTCCATCTAACCGCCCACCGGGCGCTTTGGCGTCTCGGCGACGTGTTTTTATTCGTTGGGCGGCAAAGTAGCGGTCCCTGCCAGGTGGGAAGTGTCCGCTCGTGGTCGGTTGCCGTCTAGCCGAAAACCTGTTTGTACCAATACATCTTCGGAGCAGCAAACCAACCTTCATTCCTGGTATTTCTGAACTGAGCCAGCTGCTTCATGGGTATTGGGTACCGGGAAAAAAGTGCTAGCAAGTCCCGTAAGGACGCTTGACTGAGATTCGATGACCTCGTCACAAGCGTATCTTGCTCCCACCGAAGCGTGCCCGAAATTTGCATGCCCCACTCGAACGCATGTCGTTCGTCACGTTGCGAGGCGAAGGTGATGCCAGAACAGTCAAGTCGAACCATCAATTCTTTCCAATCGTTGCGCTGAGTGCGTTACCAAGACTGCCACCCAGCCCCGCGCCGTGCTCTTCTTCCGGCTAACCCGGTCGTCTAAAACTGCGCTTTCATGTCCGCAGTTTTCTGCCAGAAAAAATCATCAAAATATCCATTTCATCTTTCTGCTGCTTAGCAACCACACCGTGGCGGGTTCGGCGCAAAGCGCTGGCGGCCAGCCTTTCACTGCCAGAGGCTGAATCTGCTGAATAGCTGGTTGACTCTTCAGCAAGACCATTATTTGACTTTCCATTTTTTCTTGCTCGCGCGAGTGACCGATTTTGGCCGGTTGCAGTCATCCGCAGGTTCCGCCCCATAGCGGACGCTGGGTCGGCGTCTCATTTTCGCCGGCGCTCCCAACTCTGTATGCGAGTAATTTGTTGAATCGACCCGGAAAACATACCAAAATGCCCCTTGTCCTTCGCACTGAAGATACCTTCGACCAATACATAACCCCCACTCAATTTCTTCGAACTGCGAGATTGTTGATCTGTAAGCGATATCGAAATTGCGTTTGATGGCAAAGACTTAACAAAATCCTCGCGATGCAGATATAGGGCATCACCCTCGAACTCTAAGTTCAAGAAGGCGATCAGACGAATCGACGTACCGTCATACTGCCTGGGATTGGCTATGAGCTGGATCATCGAGACGTCGAGGAGTTCGCTCGCATCGGCGGTGGTGCATATGCAAATTAGAGCAACAATAAATGTTCGCAAACCTTTTGCATATCTCATGGACCTTCCTTTACTGTCTTGTACAAATATTAATGCCGTTGAGTAGGATCAATGAAGTGAATTCACAGCGTCTTGAATATCGTTGATCAACAAGGCAAGATCGGGTTTGTCGCCATACATATCAAGTTCGCGAGTGACCGCTTGTGGCCGGTTGCCGCCAATTTCATTTATTTTCTTTCGATTGAAATGATGCCCGCATGTCTTCATTCAGCTGTATAAATTCACGTACCAACTTATCGCAAGCCGACTTGCTAGCTTGACACTGCACATTCATGTTGACGGATATCGTTCCGTCATGAGAAACGATGGCTCGCCTGACCATAGCCGGATAAGCTGGATGGCCTTCTGGAGCAAAGGACCAAAACACATCCATGTCCCGCTCAATTGCAATTGTCCAGTTACCTTGTTTGCTTACTTCGGTACCCGGCTTCGCTCGTAGCGCAGCCAAAGCTTCGGACACAGATTTATACTCAATGCCTGACTGTCCGGACTCGGGCAAAGGCGCTTCCTGAGCATATGCTGAAATACAAGTAAAAAAAGTAAGGGCCAATAGTCGTTTCATGCTCATCTCCGTTGAGTTCTTGAACCGTCCGCTTGTGGCCGATAGCAGAAAGCCAGAACGGCTCAGTGTATGGCATTGTCACTCTTTTGAATAGCGAAAGACAGGAAAGTATTTTAACGAGACGTTCCAGGGTAATGCTGGCGGTCTCTCGTACCAAGTGCAACACCGGCTTAATGTATCGAATCGGCTTGTAATTGCAGTCCGATCATGTGTTCAGTACGGCAGATGGCGTTTTCCAGCCGGGCGTTTGCCAAGGCCGGCCTTGCGCCGGATTTCGCCGCTGATCGAACTGGGTGAACGGCCAAGGCGTTCAGCAATAATTCGGGCGCTGCACTGGTCATCGCGCACCGTCATCCCGACGGCGCGCTCTTGGCTCGTTGAGTGGAAATAAATTCCGGGCATCGCAATACCTTGCAGGAGCAGGTGCTCCTCTCGCTTTTAGAGAATGCCACCGTTTTTTTGACATGTAAATAATTTACTTATTTTTCAGGAAGTCGTAGACAGAAACAATCATTCCTAAAAAGAATACCAAAAAACCAATTTTTGCAAATAAATCAAAAAAAATTTCTCGATTCGAAACTTATCAGTACCATTGAGCCGGCAATCAGAAATCCACACAAGGTTATCAACGTTCCCCTTTGAATGCCTTTGTTTTTCATATCAGTTTCAAATAAAATAAAATCCAACTATTATGCAAGAAATAATGCGTTAAGCGGAATCTAAGCCCGTCTTGCGATGCGCGGGCAACACGCCGCCGAGCCAGCTGTATAAAGAACCATCGTCGGCGGCATACGCCAGCTTGCAGCCCACGAGCTGGCCATCCGCTTCCGCGATCAGCACCAGCGTACCGACGGGCAGGCGTTCCCGCAGCTGTGCCAGGCTGCGCCGCTGGTCGAATTCGGGGATGGCTTGCAGCACCTGCCAGGCTTGCGCGATGCTGCCGATGCGTATCATGCGGCCGCTTTTTCGCGCTCGGAAGGGCGGATGATCATGCAGGTGGCCGTCGCGTGCGCGTACACCTTGCCGGCTTCGTCGCGGATCGTGCCTTCGGAAATGACCAGGTTGCGGCCTGCATTGATGACCTTGCCTTCGGCGTAGACCGTCACGTTGAAGGGCAGGGGACGGCACATCTTGATGTTCAGGTCCGTCGTGCCGTAGCTTTCGCCGGCCGGCAGGACCGTGTGCGTGGCGCAGCCCGTGACCGTGTCGAGCACGGTGGCGGCGAAACCGCCGTGCACGCCGCCCATGGGATTGGTGTGGTTTTCATTCGCCGTGGCCGTGAAGATGACGCGGCCGTGCTCGATCGTGTGCGCATCCATGGGCATGGTCCTGGAAATGCCGGGCCGGGGGAACAGGCCTTGCGCGAAAGCTTGCATCAGTTGCAAGCCGGTCATGTCGTTGGGGTGCATGGTAACTCCTGTGGTAGTGATGTGGGGATGGGTCAGGCGTCCTGCGCAAAACGCAGGCGCGAGGCGTGCAGCAGGAAGCGGGCGACGACGGCCAGCTCTTCCTCGCTGAAACCGGATTTCAGTTGTTCGTTGAGGCTGTCGAGCAGGGGCAGGGCGGCGGCCAGCACCTCGGCGCCCCTGGGCGACATGTGCAGGGTGCCGGCGCGCGCATCTTTCGCGGACTGGCCGCGCACGATCAGGCCGTTTTCTTCCATGCGCGCCACGAGGCCCGTGACGGCGGAATTTTTCAGCTGCAATTGCCGTCCCAGATCCTTCAGCTGGCAGCCTTCCTCGCCCTTCAGGGCAAACAGGGCGACGACTTGCGTGCCGGAAAAGCCCAGTTCGCTGCTAAACACGGCGTCGGCCGAGCGGAACAGGTTCTGGCGCGCCAGGCTGAGCAGGTTGAACAGGCGCGGCGAACGCTCGCCCAGCGGGCAGGCTGCTGTCGTGTCGGGATGGTCTGGAGAGGAGGAATTGATACGCATGCGGAGTATACTACTACGTATGCGTAATAAATCAAGCGTGATGTGCTAATCCCGCTGGTGGCGCCCCACGTAGCGGGCGCGTGGCCGTATCAGCGCCGCGCTGGCCGCCTGTTCTGCGGCATGGGCGATCCAACCGGCCGAACGGGCCAGGGCAAACACGCTCGTGCCCGCACCTTCGGGCCAGCCGAAGGCCAGCTCCATGGCCGCCAGCGCCAGGTCGGCATTCGGTTTCATTTCGAGCAACTGTTCCGCCGTCGCGCATGCGGCCAGGATGGCACCCAGCCGCGGGTAGCCGTGCGCCATCGCTGCCAAACGCTCCAGCAGATACGCGGCGCGCGGGTCGCCTTGCGGATACAGCGGGTGGCCGAAGCCGGCGCATGCCGGCGCGGTGGCCGTGTAAAAGGTGCCGATGGCGTCCCTGGCGTCTGGCACGGCCAGCGCCGCGCTCAGCATGCGCCGGGCCGCGGCGCTGCCGCCGCCGTGTTTATGGCCGGACAGGGCCGCCAGTCCGGCGCCCAGCGCGGCCGGCAGGCTGGCGCCCGTCGAGGCGACGCAGCGTACGGCGAACGTCGAGGCATTCAATTCATGGTCGGCCAGCAGTACGAGGGCAGCGCGCAGCACTTCCGTTTGCTCCGCATCGGCTTGCCACGCCCGGGCCAGTTGCAAGTGCAGCGGCAAGGCTGATGGCGCCGTCCTGAGCAGGGCGGCGGCCAGGATACGCATCAGGGCGGGGCCGGACTGCAGCATGTCCGCAGGTTCAGGCCCGGATGCCAGCATGGCCATGGCGATCATGGCGCGCGCCAGCGGCGGCCCGTCCGGCGCACAGGCCAGCCCTGGCGGCAGGGCTGGCGCGTCCTGCTGAAAATAGTCGCTCGCCTTATCGTCCCACAGCAGGCCGGCAGCCGTCTCCAGCGTCGCGGACTCGGCCAATGCCGTCGTATCGCAGCCCCGGTACAGCAAGCGTCCGTCGAGCATGTGGGAAATTTGCGTCTCCAGCACGGGCAAGCCCCAGTGCATGGCGGCCACGGCCGCCTGGCCGCCCCGCTTCGCGTCATTTTTCCGCGCTGCCAGGCGCAGCACGTCCTCGCGCGGATAGCGCTTGCGACGCGATGTACCGTTGCTGGCGGAGACCAGCAAGCCCCGGCTGACATAGGCATACAGGGTGGGCAGGCTGACGCCCAGCAGGCGCGCCGCGTCGAGGGCAGATAGGTCGTTGTGCATGGCGGCCATTGTAGCGGCTGTCACTTTATATTGATTGATGGAATCAAGATTGACGGGCCGGGCGGCGCGTCACTAGACTCATGCCTTTCCAGGAGCCTCCATGAGCACACACACCATTCGCACCCTGCGCGCAGGCGACGCCGCGCCGCTGCTGGCCTTCGAACTGGCCAACCGGACCTGGTTCGAGCGCCATATCGACCCGCGCCCGGACGATTTCTACAGTGCCGGCGGCATTGCCGCGCACGTCGCGCAGTTCCTCGGCCAGCATGCGCAGGGGCAGCTGCACCCCTGCGTCATCGTGGACGGGCAGGGGCAGGTGATCGGCCGCGCCAACCTGAAGGATATCGACGTGGACCTGGGCACGGCCGAAGTCGGCTACCGTATCGGGCAGCGGCAGGCGGGAAAAGGGCTGGCCACGGCCGCGCTGCGCCATCTGATTACCCTGGCACAAGACGAATGGCAGCTGGCCAGCCTGTGTGCCTACGCCATCGACGGCAATGCGGCCTCCATCCGCGTGCTGGAGCGCTGCGGCTTTGTGCGCGCCGCGCCCGTGCCGCAGATTGCCGTGGTGGACGGCAAGGTTGTCGATGGCCATGCCTATGCGCTGGACGTGCGGGCGGCTGGGGTAGACTCTATCCTGTTATAAAAATAAAGTTGACAGATATGAATCGCGAAAGGCCTCAACACATCATCGTCATCGGCGCCGGCATCGTCGGCGCGTCGCTCGCATACCACCTGGCCAGCAAGGGAGCACAAGTCACCATGCTCGAGGCGGGCGGCATCGCGTCCGGTGTGACGGGCACTTCGTTTGCGTGGATTAACACGTCCTGCGCGGGGATTGATCCCATTGCGGCCCTGCGCGGCGACGCCATCGCGGCCTGGCGCCAGCTGGCAACGCAGGTGCCCGGCTTGACCGTCTGCTGGCACGGCGCCTTGTCGTATGGCACGCAAGATGGGCGCGTGTCGCCCGAATCCATCTTGATAGACCGCTCGCGCATCGCCCGGCTTGAACCGCAACTGCGGCGGCCGCCGCAACAGGCCGTCCACGAGCCGGAGCAGGGCGCCGTCGACACGGTTGCCGCCACGCACGCCTTGCTGGCGGCGGCCGAGGCGCTCGGCGCGACGGTCCGCACGCACACGCCCGTGCTGGGTTTTACCGTCCGGGACGCGCAGGTGACGGGCGTGGAAATGGCTGCGGGCCGCATCGAGGCTGATATGGTCGTGCTGGCGGCAGGCACGGGCACGGCCAGCCTGGCAGCGCAGCTGGGAGTTGACTTGCCGATTCTCGCCTCGCCCGCCATCTTCCTGCGCTACCAGGCGCCGCCGGGCCTCGTCCGCGGCATCATTTCCAATCATGCAATGGAAGTGCGGCAAGCCGAGGACGGGACCATGCTGGCAGCGGAAGATTACGTGGACGACGCGCCGGAAAACCAGCCCGCCGCCATGGTGCTACGCACGGCCAGCGCGATCCGGGAAGAACTGGAAGGGGCGGAGTCCATCGCGCCGGAATTCGCCTGCATCGGCCTGCGCCCCATGCCCGCAGACGGGGTGCCCGTCATCGGCTATCTGCCAAATATCAAAGGGGTGTACGTATGCGCCATGCATCCGGGCGTGGTGCTGGCCGTCGTCGTGGGGCAGCTGGCCAGCGGGGAAATTGTCACTGGCGAGCCAGCGCCGGCCCTGGAGGCTTGCCGGCCCGCGCGTTTTCTGGCGTGCTGATTCTTAAGGCACCCGCGCCACGAACACTGCCAGGATGAACGGCTCCGGCTCCTGCGCATCGCCTTCCTCCGACGGGGCCTGCATATAGTGCTCGTTGCGCCAGTCCCCGTTCACCACGCGCTCGGCGATCAGCGCCAGATCCTGCGTTTCGCGCAGCGCGCAGCGAAACGGCAGCCGGCCATGCGAGCGCGACACCAGGCTGAAGCGCAACTGGCGGCTTTGCGCATCGTGCCAGCAATAGAACAGCATATCCTCGCCAGCGAGCGCGCTGCGGCGCGCCGCGATCACCTCACCGATGAAGGCAACGATATCGGCCGCATGGATCTGCGGCGTTTCCTCGTCCGTGGGCGAAAAGCTCCACATATTGGTTCTGGCTTCGTGGCTGATGTCGTCGGGATCAATCTCCACGGCATCGTCCTTGGCCATGGCTAGCCAGCTGTTGACGACAGTTGAATGAATCATGTGAAGCTTTCAGTACTTATTAATATTTGTTTATTTGCGCATAACCGGCTGGATTATGCCGACGTGTCCATTCATCCGCGACTTCGCCCATGGTTTTAGCAACGCCATCACCTATCCAAGCCATGAAATCACGGTCAAGCTTGAATTCGGGACCGCACTGATCCAACAGGAAGCGTCTGAGGTTTTTGGTGCTTTTATAGCAAACGTCGACGCCGGATGTTTAGGTTTGGAAAACAAAGCACTAAACGAAGTTCCAAGCACTTCCTTGTAAGAATTGCTGTCGGAATAGATTAAATTAAACCTGCAGTATTATCTTATTTCTTGCTCTGTTGCGAAGTGGAATTTTCATAATAATGACAATGCCCAGTTAAATAGCCGCAAATATAGTTAATTATTTTCCTAAGCAGTATAATTTCGTCGAATTTTGCTTCTCTTCTAAGACGAGTAAATGTGACGCCCAATGGACTACCCACCTTCAATACATCACCATCAGAGATTTTCTTGTCTAGTTGGTGTGCGCATTGATTGCGAAGCTTATTTAAATTTCTAAGAGATGAAATTACATGATCGCCAAGTTCATTGAATGCATCAACAATTGTCAATTTTTGATGAAAGGACAGAGTGCCACTCTCGATTATCTTATCGCCACGTGGAAACTTGAATGTGATATAGCGTTCGAGTAAACTCTCAGAAAATAAATGCGCTCTTAGTATGAGCATTGTTGGATCACCTTCGTCACCGATTGCTGCAGTGAATTTATTAAATTCCCGCTCACGAGAAATTTTTTCCTCATCATCAATTTCAACGGCGTCAATGGACCTCTCACCCTCTTTAGACTCCACAATTTCTGGCGAGGAATTAAATTCTGTTTTTGCAACTTTTTTCATATTCTCGTTTTCTCTATTTTTAGTAAGTAATATTTATTGGCATAAAAAATCAGGTACTGGTTAAGCGCATGCCTTCATTTCGGCTATATCCTTATTCACTTCTACTTTTTCACTTCATCATCATCTTGGTATACAAAAAAAGTTGGGAATGTCTCGTCAATGCCCCCACGGGGTAGTGGTAAGCTAAACCACCATGCGTCTTTTAAGGCAATCTCATGCATCATAGTTAAAAATCAACGGCATAACTATTATTTCCTGTAGTAAGTCACATACCCTCACCCCCGCGGCCCATCCGCCAACAACTCCGCCAGCCTGTCCGTCAGCCACAAACTCGTCTCGCTCAGCTTCTTCCCGTGGATAGCCAGCCGCCGCACCGGCAGGCGCGATAAAGCCAGCGCAGGGCAGGGCACTTCCTGCAGATAGCCCTTGTAATTGTCGTAATTGGCGATATTCAGCGGCAGAATCGCCCAGCCCAGCTCGTCCGCGACCATTTCCGCGATGCTGTAGAAACTGTCGGAAAACCAGACGGCGGGGCTGAAGGCGTGTTCGCGGTTCAGCTCGGAATCCATGATCAGCTGGCGGTAGCGGGTCAGCTCGTTGCGGCTCACTTCCTGGCCGTGCGCCATGGGGTGGCCCTTGGCCACGAACACGCCTTGCGCCACGCTGCCGATGTGCTGCTGTTCCAGCACGGGAGAAATCGGGCCGCGGTCGAAGTGAAAGGCCACATCGGCTTGCTGCTGCTCCACGTATTGCGCCACCTCGGATGCCGTGGCGTTGAGCATGACCAGTTCCAGCGCCGGGTAGCGCGCCGCCAGTTCCTTCACCAGGGTGCCGATGGCCAGGTAGGGCAGGGCTTCGTCCAGCGCCAGGGTCAGCTGCGCTTCGGGCGCGGCGCTCAGGAGCTGGGCGCGCAGCTGCAGGCGCTCGGCCTGGCGCAGCAGTTCGCACGCTTCCAGGTGCATCACCTTGCCCGCTTCCGTCAGCACGGCGCTGCGGCGCGAGCGGTCGAACAGTTCCACGCCGAATTCCGCTTCCAGCAGGCCGATCGAGGTGCTGACCACCGATTGCGCGCGGCCCAGCCGGCGCGCCGCGCCCGAGAAAGAACCGGCCGCGACGGCCGCCTCGAAGTAGCGCATCTGTTCCAAAGTCCATTGCATGGCATCCACCTATCTGTTTTCCAGATGGATTTTAACTTGAATGCCATTCAGGGGCGACATAAAATGCTTTTACTAATTCAATAACATGAGATCCGCCATGAAAAACGCCCAAGCCCCTACCCCCGCCATCAGCTTCAGCTGGTGTCACGACGCCACCGCCGAAGATGCGCTGTGCAAGCTCTACCTTGACAACGTCAGCGCCGACTACATCTCCCATTCGGAGCTGCAGGGCGAACGCGCCGATGCGCCCGGCAACTGGCGCGCAAACTTGCCGGAAGTCATACGTGGCGAAATCCGCGCCGCCCTGTCGCATGACTGGGCGCATGGCGATTCGACCCTGCTGGCTGTCGCCACGGCGGGCGAGGCCATCGTCGGCATGGCCTTGGTGTCCATCGACACGCGCCAGCGCGCCTCGAAATCGTTCGCCGCGCTGGATGACCTGGTCTTGCTGCCGTCCGTGCGCGGCAGCGGCATCGGCAGCCTGCTGGTGGAGTGGATCGCCGGCGAATTGCGCAGCCACGGCATCGCCCGTTTGTTCCTCGAATGCGGCGCGCACAACCTGACGGCGCAGGCATTCTTCCAGGGCCGCGGCTTCAAGCAGGTGTCCGTCGTCATGCTGCGCGAACTCGACGCAGCCACAGCGAGTGCGGCCGTGGATGACAAGCATGGCGACCGTGGCTGACGCCCGCCGCCCCCGTCCAGCCCAGGCCCGTGGCAGCCTGGAACGTAAATATTTGCGCAGCACCAAGTTCATCCACACCGACAGTTGTTAAAAGTTACATTAAATCCATGAGTTGTTTATGCATCCAATGAAAAAATGGCTGACGCTGGCCATCGTCTCCAGCGCCCTGTTCCTGATCGTGGTCGACATGACCGTGCTCTACACCGCCTTGCCCGCGCTGACGCGCGACCTGCAAGCTTCCGCTTCCGAAAAACTGTGGATCATCAACGTCTATGCGCTGGTCGTCTCCGGCCTGCTGCCCGGCCTCGGCACCCTCGGTGACCGCCTGGGCCACAAACCCGTCTTCCTCGCCGGCCTGGCCGTGTTCGGCATCGCCTCACTGTGCGCCGCGTTTTCGCCCGCGCCGGAATGGCTGATCTTTGCCCGCGTGCTGCTGGCCATCGGCGCCGCCTTGATGATGCCGGCCACCCTGTCCATCATCCGCCTGACCTTTACGGACAACCGCGAGCGCTCGTTCGCCATCGGCGTGTGGGCGGCGATTGCCTCCGGCGGCGCCGCCTTCGGCCCCGTGCTCGGCGGTTTCCTGATGGAACATTACTGGTGGGGTTCCGTCTTCCTGATCAACGTGCCCATCGTCGTGCTGACCCTGGTGCTGGCCACCGTCATCCTGCCGAAACGGGCCGGTAACCGCGACAAGCCGTGGGACTTGAAGGGCTCGCTGCAAATCATGATGGGCCTGCTTGGCGGCGTGTATGCCATCAAGGAGCTGGGCAAGTCGCAGCCCTCGTATGCGCTGGCCGCCGCTTCGTTCGCCGTGGGCGCCTTCTTCATGCTCAAATTCGTGCGCCGCCAGAAGCGCCAGGCCAGGCCGCTGATCGACTTCGCCCTGTTCCGCGAACTGCCGTTTTCCAGCGCCGTGGCCGCTGCCATGGTGGCGTCCGCCGCCCTGATCGGCATGGAACTGGCGCTGAGCCAGCACATGCAGCTGGTGCGGGAATTGTCGCCGCTGGAAGCGGGCTTGCTGCTGTTGCCGCTGCCGCTGGCGTCCGTCTTTGCCGGTCCGCTGACGGGTTTCCTGCTGCCGCGCGCCGACAAGGCCAAGGTCCTGTGGGGTTCCTTGCTGCTGTCGGGCATCGGCATGGCATCGTATCTGCTGCTGCACAACGCCACTGTCGCGGCGCAGGTGGCCAGCCTGGTAATCCTGGGCCTGGGCCTGGGCGCCGTCATGACGGCCGCGTCCAGCGCCGTGATGCTCAACGTGGCGCCGCAACAGGCCGGCATGGCCGCCTCGATCGAGGAAGTGTCGTACGAGCTGGGCGCCGTGATCGGCGTGACAGTGCTGGGCACCATCCTGTCGGCCGTCTACAGCGCCACCCTGGTGATCCCGGAAAGCGCGGGCGTATTGCCTAACGTGCATGACACCCTGGACGCGGCCCTGCAGGCCGCCGAGCAGCTGCCGGCCGAACTGGGCCTGCAAGTATCGGAACTGGCCCGTTCGGCCTTCGACAAGGCATTTGTTGCCGTGCTGGCAACGGCTTCCGCCATCCTGATGGCGGCCGCCGCCGCCATCCGCCATCTGCATCTGCGGGCGCGCCGCGTGGCCTGATCGGCGCGGACAGGGCGGCTACGCCGTGACGATGATCTTGCCGCTCATCTCCTCGTGGCCGCTGCCGCAGAAATTGTCGCACAGGAAGGGGTATTCACCGGCCTGCGCGGGCGTCAGGCGCACTTGCGTGACCTGGCCCGGCTGCAGGTCGGCGCGGATGTGCATGTCGGGGATGAAAAATCCATGCATGAAATCGATGGCCGTGAAGGCCAGCACGACCGGCTCGCCTGCTTTCAGGGTGATCTCGTTGGGCGTATAGACGAATTTCTTCGCCTCGATGGCGATGATTCTTTCCTTCGCAACAACATTTTTGAGGTCCTGGGCCTCGATGGCGGCCACCGCCAGCAGCGCACCGAGGCCGCACGCGCTGCGGATGCAGAACTGTCGTCTTGCGCGGTCCATGGTTCAGCTCCCGGCCACGGGAAATTCCGCGAGCTTGTAATCATTACCCGCTTGCGCCTCCACCTCGCGGAAACCGAGTCCCTTGTTCGGCACGGCCGGGTCCCATGGCAGGGGCGTGCGCTTTTCCTGCGAGCCGGGCGCGGGCAGGGGGAAAATCAGCGACTTGGCGGCATGGTGCGCGATTTGCCCCGTCATGTGGTGGTGTTCCTGGTGAATATGGCCATAGAACACCGTCAAATTGCTGTAAGGCATTAACAGGGCGATCGCCTTGTCGCCGTCGCGCGTGGCCCAGTCCCATTTTGGCACGAGGTCGAACAGGGGGCGGTGCGTGAAGACGACGATGCGCGCGTCGTGTGCCTGCTTGTCCAGGTCGTTCTTCAGCCATGCCAGCTGGGCCTCGCCGATGCGCGCGCCGGGGTCGGACACGTTGTCGAGGGCAATGAAATGCACGCCCTTGTGCTCGAAGGTGTAGGTCGACGGGCCGAAGTTTTCCTGGTAGGCGGCGCCGTTGTCGAGCGAGGCGTCGTGCTCGCCGGGGATGAAATGCACGGTTTTCACCTGCAGCCCCGCCGCGATATCCTTGAACTCGGCCATGCGCTGGCGCCGTTCCTTCGGGTCGTCCGTCGTGTGCGTCAGGTCGCCCGTGAAGATGATGAAGTCGGGCTGCACCGCCAGCGCATTCACCGTGGCGACGGCCTTGCGGAAGGTATTGCGGGCGTCGGGATTGGCGTCGCCCGTGAAACCCCAGTGCACGTCGGACAGCTGGACGAAGTAAAAATCGTCGTAGGGGACGGCCGTCTTGCCGGCTGCCGCCTGTGCGTGCCCGTACAGCCCGGACATGAACACGGCGCCGCCGCCGATGGCGGTCAGTTTCATGAAACTTCTGCGGTCCATCATGATGACTCTCCTTGAATGCCTGGCATGGCTGGCAGGCGGTGGTACAACGGTCTTTACTTGGCGGCTTGCGCCGGGCTGGCCGGGGCGGATTCCTGCCGCAGGTAGGCGATCAGGTCGGCGCGGTCCTGCGCAGACGGCACCAGATAGCCCATTTTTTGGCCCGGTATCAGTTTTTCCGGCCCCGCCAGCCACTGGTCCAGCGTTTTTTCGTTCCACACGATGGCGGACGCCTTCACGGCGGGCGAGTAGGCATAGCCGGCGGCGCTGCCCGCCTTGCGGCCGAACACGCCCTTGTGCGCGGGACCGACGCCGTTGTAGTCGATCGAGTGGCAGGACATGCACATGGTTTTGTAGAGCACCTGGCCATGCACGGCATCGCCGGCGCTGGCGGCGCCGCCGGCGGCCAGCAGCATGGCGGCGGCCAGGCCGGGGAGAAAACGGGGGTGGTTCATGTCGGCATCCTTTCGCTTGGCAGTTGCCTGGCACCGGCGCGATGCAGCCGGGGCCTGCAAGTGCTATAACTCCAAAGGCGCGGAAAATATTCCCGCCTGCGCCAGTTTTCTTGCGGGCGCGGGGGGCTGGCCGTGAAATACCGGCACAGCGTAAAAAAAATCGCGGCGGCGGGAATAAACGGCGGGCAAGGCGAGTCTTAACAAGAGAGACCGAGACGATAGACAGGCTGACGGGTGTTCATTTGAGTGACATCGATAAAACCAGGTACTTTGAAAAAATGGCCTTGCCTCACCTGGACGCCGCCTACAACCTGGCGCGCTGGCTCACGCGCAATGACCAGGATGCCCAGGATCTGGTGCAGACGGCGTTCCTGCGGGCCTACCGCTTCATGGATGGCTTCCATGGCGATGGCGCGCGCGCCTGGCTGCTGACGATCGTGCGCCACACGTATTACACCTCCCTGCGCGACAACCGCGCGGAACAGGGCGACATCGGCTTTGACGAGGAACTCCATGGCCAGGACGACGGGGCATGCGGCATTGCGCCGGCGGCGGTCGGCAACCCGGAAGACATCCTCGCCCGCGCCGACGTGAAGGACGCCGTCGATCACGCCCTGCAAGCGCTGCCGCGCCACTTCCGGGAAGTGCTGGTCCTGAAGGAGATGGACGACTGCTCGTACAAGGAGATTGCGGACATCGTCGGCATTCCGCTGGGCACCGTGATGTCGCGCCTGGCGCGCGGACGCAAGCTGCTGCTTGACTACCTGAAACAACATACCGATGAGAAATGAAATGGAGTGCAAGGAATCCCAACGCAAGCTGTCCGCCCTGGCCGATGGCGAACTCGATGCCCAGGCGGCGGCGCAATTGCGCCAGCACCTGGCCCGGTGCCCGGACTGCGCCAGGGCCAGCGCGCAGATGCAGGCCCTGCGCGCGGCCGTCGGCACGCATGGCACGCGGCATGCGGCGCCGGCCGCCCTGCGCCAGCGCCTGCACGCGGCGCTGCGGGAGGAGGTGGACGGGACCAAGGTGCAAGAGGCGAAAGAGGCGCGCCGTGGCCGGCGTTGGGCGCAGCTGCCGTGGGCGTGGATCAACTTCGGCGTGGCCAGCGCCAGCACGGCCGCCCTGGCCGTCACCCTGGCCCTGTACCTGTCCGCGCCCTCGGACACGGAGCGGCTGGAGCAGGAGATCGTCGCCAGCCATTTCCGTTCGCTGCTGCCCGACCGCCTGGCCGACGTGGCATCGTCCGACCAGCACACCGTCAAGCCGTGGTTCAGCGGCAAGCTCGACTTTTCACCGCCCGTGGTGGACCTGGCGCAGGAAGGCTATCCCCTGGTGGGCGGGCGCCTCGACTATATCGGGCAGCGTCCCGTCGCCGCCCTCGCGTACCGCCGGCACCAGCACGTGCTGAACCTGTATGTCTGGCCCGACGCGGCAGAGGCGCCGCCCCGCGCCAGCACGCGGCAGGGCTATCACCTGATACGCTGGAGCCGCGCCGGCATGCACTATCAGCTGATATCGGACCTCAACGGGGCGGAACTGCGGGATTTCGAGCGCCGGCTGACGGCGCGGATCGACAGGGATGCCATGCCCTAAGGCGGGCGGCGCCGGGCGCTCTACCTGAGCAGGGGCGCCACCTGCTCGCGCAGGACCTTCCATTGCGCGTCGAGCATGGCCTGGTTCGGGTCGTGCCCGGCCCGTTTTACCACGGTGAAACCCTTTGCCGGCGCCGTGATGCTGTCGAAATACGTGCGCGCGATGGCGGGCGAGGTCAGCAGGTCCGCCTCGCCCATGACGAGAAACACGGGCACGTCGAAGCGCGTGCCCAGCGCGGGCAGGTCGATGCTGGCGAACATGCCGTCGCCGTGCAGGCCGATGAATTGCAGGTAGGAATAATCGTCGGCCGCCTCGGCAGCGGCCAGGGCTGCCGGCGTGGCGTAGAACGGCGCCGGCTGCCACCAGTGTTTCGGCGGCGCATCCGTGGCCAGCGCTTCATATTTGCGGTCGAAACGGCGCAGGATGCCGAAGTTGCGCGGGTCGCGCCATGGCGGCGCACCCAGCGCCGCCAGCCTGTCCACCGTGGCCGTATCGCCGGCCGCCTGCGCCAGCGCCAGAACCTCCCGGTACATGCCCGCCTCGTTCTGCCGCGCATTGACCACCTGCGCCGCGCCCACGTAGGCGTGGAACAGGTCGGGCCGGGCCTTGGCCATGTGCACGCCCAGGATCGAGCCCCAGGAACTGCCCATCAGGATGACCTTGTCCTGGCCCAGGTGCTGCCGCAGATAGGCGGCCACGGCGATGCCGTCGTCGCGCATCTGCGCCACCGTCAGGGGCACGTCGTCGGACGGGCGCTGCTGCGCGTACGTCATGCCCGCGCCCCGCTGGTCCCACTGCACCAGGGTGTAATCCTGCTGCCAGCCCGCATAGATGGCTTCCGCATACGGGCTCAAGGCATTACCCGGGCCGCCATGGATGAAGAGGATGACGGGATTGCGACAGGACGCGCCCGTGATCGTGATCCATTGCCCGATGCCGTTGATGGGCACGTAGCCCTGTTCGCGGAGGGGCTGGGCGGGCGAGGTGCAGGCGGCAGCGGTAGCCGCGGTCGCAGCGGGAGGCGGCGGCCCTGCGGCGTGCAGGCAGGCCAGCGGCAGCAGCAGGGCGGCCAGCACGGTGAGGCGGAGCAAAGGAGGCATCGGCTACCCTGGGGCGGTTGTGGACAGCCCCCAAAGTAGCGTTTTTTGCATGAATTGTCCAGATGAAACTATTTATGCCTGGGACGAGGCCGGCTTGCTGCCGCGCAGCAAGCGCAAGCCGTTGGCCACCACCAGCAGGCTGGCGCCCACGTCCGCGAACACGGCCATCCACAGGGTCGCCATGCCGGCCAGCGCCAGGCCGAAGAAGACGGCCTTGATGCCGATGGCAAAGCTGATGTTCTGCACGAGGATGGCGCGCGTGCGGCGGCTCAGGCTGATGAATTCGGGCAATTTGCCCAGTTCATCGTCCATCAGGGCCACGTCGGCCGTCTCGATGGCCGTGTCGCTGCCGGCCGCGCCCATGGCGAAGCCGATGTCGGCCTGCGCCAGGGCGGGCGCGTCGTTGACGCCGTCGCCCAGCATGGCCACCACGCCGAACCGCTGCTGCAGGGCCTTGATTTCATCGAGCTTGTTTTCCGGCAGCAATTCCGCCTTGACGAGGTTCACGCCCACCTCGGCGGCGATGCGCTGCGCCGTCAGCAGGTTGTCGCCCGTCAGCATCACGGTGGCCACGCCCAGGGCATTCAGGCGGGCGATGGCGGACGCGGCCGTCGGACGCAGCACGTCGGCCACGGCGATCACGCCCAGCGGACCCGCTTGCGTCGCCAGTACCATGGCCGTGTAGGCTTGCTGTTCCAGTCCCGCCAGGATGGCTTGCAGTGCCGGCGTGAGGACGTTCAGGTCCGCCATCAGGCGGGCATTGCCCAGATAATACGTCTGGCCGGCGATGCTGCCGCGCACGCCGCGCCCGTGCAGGGCGGCAAACTGGGTGACGGGCAGGTGGCTGCCGGCGGGCGGGCCAGCCTTGACGATGGCGGCGGCCAGGGGATGGGCGGAATGGGCGTCCAGGCTGGCGGCCAGCAGCAGGATGGCGTCGCGGCCGCCGCCATCGAGCGCCACCACGTCCGTGACGGCCGGCTTGCCCATGGTCAGGGTGCCCGTCTTGTCGACGGCGATGGCCTTGATGCGGTAGCCCGTCTCCAGGAATTGCCCGCCTTTCACGAGGATGCCGCGGCGCGCGGCTGCCGTCAGGCCGCTGACCACCGTCACGGGCGTGGAAATGACGAGGGCGCAGGGGCAGGCGATGACCAGCATCACCAGGGCCTTGTAGACCCAGGCCATGAAGGGCTGGCCCAGCAGCAGCGGCGGCAGCACGGCCACGAGGATGGCGAAGACGACGACGGCGGGCGTGTAGTAGCGGGCGAAGCTGTCGACGAAGCGCTGCGTGGGCGCCTGCTTGCCCTGCGTTTCCTCGATCACCTTGACGATCTTGGCCAGGGTGCTGTTGCCGCTGTTGGCCGTCACGGTGACGTCGAGCACGCCCCGTTCATTGATGGTGCCCGCATACACGACGTCGCCCACGGTCTTGTCGACCGGCATGCTTTCGCCCGTGATGGGTGCCTGGTTGACGGACGACACGCCGCTTTGCACGATGCCGTCGAGGGCCACGCGCTCGCCCGGCTTGACGCGCATCAAGGTGCCGATGGCCACCGAGACGACCGGTACCTGTTGCCATGCCCCGCCGGCGCCGGCGACGGTGGCCACGTCGGGCGCCAGCTGCATCAGGCTGTGCACGGCGTTGCGGGCGCGGTTCAGTGACAGGCCTTCGATCAGTTCGGCGATGGCGAAAAGGAAGATGACCATGGCCGCCTCCGGCCACTGGCCGATGGCGATGGCGCCGAACACCGCCAGGCTCATGAGGAAATTGATGTTGAGAGTGAAACTTTTCAGGGCGATCCAGCCCTTTTTCAGGGTCGGCCAGCCGCCCGTCGCGATGGACAGCAGGGCCAGGGCGATGACGAGGGGCGAACTGTCCGCATGCGTGGTCCACGCCAGCGCCTCGGCGCCCGCCGCAGCCAGGCCGGAAACGACGAGCAAGCCTTTTTGCAGGCCGGACAGGCTGCCTTCGGCCGGATCGCGCACGATGGCGGCGCCCGTTTCCATGGGCACGGCCTGCATGCCGATGCCGTGCAGGGCCGCTTCCACCGTGGCCAGCGAGGGCAGGGTGTGGTGCACGTCGAGCACGCGGTTCATCAGGTTGAAATCGAGGCCAACGACGCCGGCCATGTTCGCCAGCTTGTTGCGGATCAACCGCTCTTCCGTGGGGCAATCCATGTTGACGATGCGGTACTGCACCGTCTGCGCGCCGACGATGGCCTTGCTCGGCAGCACTGGCGCGGCCGGGGCCGCGGGCGTGGAGGAGCAGGCGTGCTGGCTGGAACAGCAGCCGGCCGCCTTGGGCGCCGTGGCCGGCTGCGCGCCGTGCGCATGATCGTGGCCCTGCGCAGGCGGGTGCCCATGGCCGTGGTCATGGCCGTGCCCGGAGGCATCATTCTGTGCGTGGTTATGGGTATCGTGCGGCATCGCATCGTCCTTCAGGATTCGTGTATGCTTGCATTAGAAACCCTGTAGCCGCTACAGGGTCAAGCAGAATTTGCACGAAAGAATGAAAAGGAGATGCCATGCGTATCGGAGAACTGGCCAAACGGACAGATTGTGACGTGGAAACCGTGCGTTACTATGAAAAGGCGGGGCTGCTGCAGGAACCGGGCCGCAACAGTGCCGGCTACCGCGAATACCGGGAAGAGCACCAGGAACGGCTGCAATTCATTCGCCATTGCCGCTCGCTGCAGATCGGCCTGACGGATATTCGCGCCTTGCTGGAGTTTAAGAACAACCCGGCCGAAGGCTGCCAGAGCGTCAACGAACTGCTGGATCACCACATCCTGCGCATCGCCGAGCAGATGGCGAACCTGCAGACCCTGCAGCAGCAGTTGGTGACCCTGCGCCACCAGTGCGACCAGCCGCAGTCGTCGCAAGACTGCGCCATCCTGCAGAACCTGTCGGAAGCGGCCAGCGGCCACGACTGCGCCTGCCATACCGACCTGCCGCATTGATCGCTTGGCTGCCGGACCTGCGATTCAGCAGGGGCGGCGCCGGCGGCGCCTTACCACGTGGCCGGGTCTTCCGCCGCCGCCCTGGCCAGGTCGTCGCGCCAGTCCTGCTGCGCCAGGGCGTAGATATCCGCGAAGAAGGCGCGCGGAGCGTCCATTTCGTCCCAGCGGGCGGGCAGGGCATGCGTGCTTTCCGGGTCATGCGCGAGGATGGCGGCAAAATCGTAGGCAGGGTCCTGCAGGGCGCGTTCGAGCACCTGCAGCAGCAGGTAGCGGTGCCGGTAGCTGAGCTCCCGGTATTGCGAAGTGATGTCGCGGCGTATCAGTGCCGCGCGCTGGAGCGGGTCGTTCATGTCCCAGGCGTCCAGCTCCGCGCCCAGGGTCTCTTCGCGGTCGTACACGTCAAAGGGGCCGAGGAAGTGATGCAGCGTGGGAACGTAGAGGGCGTCGCTCCAGGGACCGCGCAAGCCTTTCTGTTTCATTTTTTGCATGCTGGTTCCCCGCTCACGCGCATGCGGGCAGGGTCCAGCCCTCGTAGCCCAGGTCGGTGGGATAGATGGCGCGGTTCTGGCCCCAGCGGGCATGGTCGAGGATGCCATCTTCATGCATGTCCAGCACCCATTCCGTGCTTTCCAGCAAGGTGCCATCCTTGTGATAGACGCGGAAGAAATTCGAGGTGCTGAAGGCGCGCACGATATTTTGCGGCACGCCCGTGCCGTAATGGGGCACGAGGGTCTTGATCACGCAGGTGCCCTGGTCGTTCCATTGCTGCGCATACACGGTGGCGTTGCGGGCGGCCGCCACCTTGATGAACAGCCAGCCTGCCAGCAGGACGAGGAAGAGGATGGCGGCGGCGGTCAGGCCGGTTTTCTTGAGTAGCTGCATGAGGTCATGGCGGCGCCAAAAACGAAGTTGCCGCATTGTATGCCAAGAGCGGAAATACTTGCTGTACAGCACGTACGGCAAGTATTTTCCCGCTTATTGCTGCCTATTTGCCGTCTATTTTGCCAATGCCGCGTGCAAGGCGTTGGCCATGTCCAGGTGATGTTGTAACGCTGGCAAGGTTTTGACGGCAAAGGCCTTGATGTCGGGATCGCTGGCCTTCTGGCTGGCATCCGTGAACAGTTTCACGGCATCCTTGTGCGCCGCCACGCCGATGCTGGCCGCGTATTCCGTGTCGAACTGCCGGCCTTCCAGGCG
The DNA here is from genome assembly GCF_059420905.1 of Janthinobacterium sp. GW821-FHT03C08. Lineage (NCBI taxonomy): Bacteria > Pseudomonadati > Pseudomonadota > Betaproteobacteria > Burkholderiales > Oxalobacteraceae > Janthinobacterium > Janthinobacterium sp. GW821-FHT03C08. The sequence goes on from NZ_JBWKUP010000022.1 coordinate 41,455, forward strand.
GCCCAGCTTGTCGAGCAGCGCCTTGTGGCGGGCGCCGGGCGCGTCGCTCACGACGATCTGCTTGCTGCCGGCCAGCTGTTTCAGCTCGTCGGCCACTTGCGCATGCTGCGTCACCATGGCATCGGCGAACTGCTTCACGTCGGCGTTGCTGCTCTTGCTCTGCGCCAATTTACTGGCGGCGATTTCCGTGCTGCCCGCGTCGGCGGCCTTGCCGAGGAATTGCTTGTCGTACGCGCCCGGCGCGGCGGCCGCGATGCTGTTGATGGCGATGCCGCTCAGGAGGGCCACGGCGGCGCCGATGGCCACGCTTTTCAGGGACGGCGTGCGGGAACTGGTGGTGGCGATGCGCATGGGAAATCCTTTCAAGTGTGGTTTTTTCTGCAAGCTGATGACAATGTTAAGCCAGCCGCCTGCGCACACCCATAGGACACGCACGATGATTCCCGTAGGACTAGTCCTGTTCGCTGGCGTACAGTTCGACCTGTTTCAGCGCAAACAAGGCGGCGATGCCCGCATCGCGGCGCCAGGCAGGCATGCCGATATCGAGCCATTCGGCCATCGCGTCCAGGTGCGATGGCTCCGAGACGCTGTGTTCGAGTTCGTCAAGCACCGAGTCGCGGTCGATGTACAGGCTGTCGAGCCAGGCGTCGAACGAGGGCGCCAGTTCGATGAAACCGTGGGCGCGCTTGCCCGTCCACTCCGGCAACTCCTGCACATAGGCCAGCACGCGGCCACCGCCGTCCTCCGTCAAGTCCAGGTAGAGCATGGAATTGCCGCCATCGCGGGCGAATGGCAGGATTTTCACGGGCATGCCCGTATGCTCGCGCGCGGCGCGGATTTCGCCAATTAATGTTTCATCGCAGAAATCGCCTTCATCGGCGCTGAAGAAGGTATTGAAGCCCATTTTTTCCACGTTGCCATTGCCGTCCGGCACATCCGTCGTGTAGTCGAACCAGGCGCCGTTGGCCACCTGCAGGAAGGCGAGGAAGGCGGGCGGCAGCGGCGCTTCCAGCAGGGTCTCGATGGCCGCGACCTGCTGCGCGGTGGGGGCCGGCTTGGCGCCCTCGAGCGCCAGGTGACGGTATTGCGTGTAATGGTTGCTCATTGATTCTCCTTGTATTTATTCTTGTATCTATATATGCACTGGCGCAACATCGTTGCAGCCCGTCTCCACCTTGGCCAGCGCATCGACGAGGCCGGCGCGCAGCACGGCCATCGAGCGGGCCTTGTCGTCGATCTGGGCGATCTTGGTTTCCAGCATGGCCCGCTTGGTGTGCGCATCGAGGGCATTTTCCTGCCAGACGGCAATGACTTCGGCGATTTCCTTCAAGGTAAAACCCAGCGCCTTGGCGTGGCCGATCAGCTCGATGCGCCGCAAGGCTTGCGCCGAGTACTCTTTATAGTTGTTCGTCATGCCCGGCTGCGGCGCTTCATCCAGCAGGCCCTGGCGCTCGTAGAAACGCACCGTGTCCCTGCTGACGCCCGTCAGGCGGGTGATTTCCCCGATGCGCATGGTTTTTCCTTGACCGTGGACTAAAGACCACAGTTTACAGTAGAAACACTTTCAACTACGACACTTTTGCCATGCTCCCATATGACTACACCAAGCAAACCGTGCTGATCACGGGCGCCTCGTCCGGCATCGGCCGCGTCTTTGCGGCAACCCTGGCCGCGCGCGGCGCCGATTTGCTGCTGCTGGCCCGCTCCGGCGCCGTGCTCGAGGCGCTGGCCGCCGATCTGAGCCGGCGCCACGGCATCCGCGCCCATGCCCTCGTGGCCGACCTGGGCCAGCCCGGCGCCGCGGAAGCGGCCTACGCGCAGGCTTGCGCGCTGGGCATGGCGCCCGATGTGCTGATCAATAACGCGGGCTTTGCCACGCATGGCAGGTTCGAGACCATTCCCCTGGCGCGCCAACGGCTGGAGGTGGCCGTCAATTGCACGGCCCTCATGGAGCTGGCGCACTGCGCCTTGCCGCACATGCTGGCGCAGGGACGGGGCGCCATCATCAACGTGGCGTCCACGGCGGCCCTGCAGCCCGATCCCTACATGGCCGTGTATGGCGCCAGCAAGGCTTTCGTGCTGTCGTTCTCGGAAGCCCTGTGGGCGGAACACCGCCAGCGGGGCGTGCGCGTGCTGGCCCTGTGCCCGGGCGCCACGGAAACGGCTTTCTTCGACGTGGTAGCCGCGCCCGAGGCGGCCGTGGGCAGGCGCATGGCGCCGCAGGCCGTCGTCGACGAAGCCCTGCGCGCGCTGGACCGGGGCCGCAGCAGCCACGTGGCGGGCCGCCCCAACCGCCTGCTGGCCTGGCTGCCCCGCCTGCTGCCCCGTGAAACCGTGCTGGGCATCGTGGAAGGCATGCTCAAGCCACGGGGTTGACGGGGATCAGAACGCCATGCTGGCAAACATGGCCAGCACGGCCGTCGCCATGACGAGGGTGGACAGCCATCCCAGCGCCCGCAGGCGGCGCGAAATGGTGAGCGTGCCCATGATGGCGGAGCGCGAGGCCATCACCATCATCAGGGCCATGATGGGCACGGAGATGACGCCGTTGATGACGGCGCTCCAGTACAGGGCCTTGATGGGATTGAGCGGCGTAAAGCACAGGGCCACGCCGATCAGGGTGGCCGTGGCGATGATGCCATAGAATTTTTTCGCCGCCCGCGGTGCCAGTTCCAGGCTGCTTTTCCAGTGGAAGGCGCCCGCCATGGCGTAGGCGGCCGAGCCGGCCAGCACGGGGATGGCCAGCAAGCCCGTGCCGATGATGCCCAGGCTGAACAGGGCAAAAGCGAAGTTGCCCGCGATGGGACGCAGGGCCGATGCGGCCTGGGCCGAGGTGTCGATGTGCGTGATGCCTTGCGCGCCCAGGGTCACGGCCGTCGTCAGCATGATGAAGAAGGCCACGAGGTTGGAAAAGCCCATGCCGATGGCCGTGTCCAGCTTGATGCGCTGGAACTGCCGCGGCGCCTGCTCGGGCGTGCGGCGCAGGGCTTGCGCGCCCGCGTCCGCCTGCAGGTCTTCCACTTCCTGCGACGCTTGCCAAAAGAATAAATAGGGGCTGATCGTCGTGCCGAACACTGCCACGATCATGGTGACGGAGGCCGCCGTCCAGGCCATCTCCGGCCAGACGGTGCGCAGCGCCACTTCGCCCCAGGGAATATGCACGGTCAGCACGGTGGCCACGTAGGCCAGCAAGCCCAGGGTGAGCCATTTCAGGATGCGCACGTATTTCTGATACGGAATGAACACTTGCAGCAGCAGGGACAGCAGGCCGAAGCCCAGCGCATACAGGTGGGTGGGGCCGCCGATGATGAGGGCGAGCGCGTCGCCCATGGCGGCCACGTCGGCGGCGATATTGATGACATTGGCCAGCAGCAGCAAGCCGACGATGGCATACAGCAGGGGGCGTGGATAGTGGCGGCGGATATTCGTCGCCAGCCCGTGCCCGCTGACCCGGCCGATCTTGGCGCTGATGACCTGGATGCCCAGCATCAGGGGAAACGTCAGGCACACGGTCCACAGCATGCCGAAGCCGAACTGGGCCCCTGCCTGCGCATACGTGGCAATGCCGCTGGGGTCGTCGTCCGCCGCGCCCGTGACGAGGCCCGGCCCAAGCTTGCCCAGCCAGGTGTCGGATGGGGCGGCCTTGTCTTGCGTGGGCGTATCGGCGGGCATGGCGCTCAACCGGCGGGGAAATCGGCGAGGTCGCGCGGTACGGAAACCTTGTCGTCGAGCATGTCGCCGGGGATGGTGGAGATGCGCATGACGGCGTCGTAGCCGGCCGGCGCGGCGAACAGGCCCTGCGCCAGTTCGGGCGCCAGGCCGTCCAGCACCTGCAGGCGGGCGCGCAGCAAGCCGTGGCTTTTCGCGTGCACGCTGCGGGCGGCGTGGCCGGAATCGGCGCAGGTGGTGGCGGAAATGCCGTACAGGGCCTGCAGCAGCTGCGCGCGCGTCTCCTGCTCGCCTTCCTCTTCATATTCGTAGCGTGCTTCGTAGGGCAGGGGCGGGCGTGGAATGGCGGACATGGCTTTTCCTTGTGATGGGTGAGTGTGCTCCATCATTGCCGCCAACGCCACATTCTTCTGTTTGCTGGCATACACAGGCCGCACATACCTGCCTATGCCGCCTTTTGCGCCACGAAGGCGGCCGTCCGGTAGGGCACGCCGATGCGCTCCCGGCCGCGCAGGGCCGGTTCGGACGCGATCAGCGCGCGGATCGCGTCGTCGATGCCTTGCCGTGCCTGCGGCGGCAGGGCGGCGATGAAACTGGTGGAGCGCACCCGGTTGAACAGCACGTCCTCGGGCGTACCCGTGTGCTCCTGGGAAAATTGTGTTTCCTGCAATGGCGTCAAGCCCGCGTGGGGAAAGACGCGGCGCCAGGAGCCCGTGTAGTAGCGGGGCGTGTCGCCTTCGGCCTCGTTGACGATGGCGTCCAGCCTGGCCACCCAGGGCACGCTGGCGTCGCGCAGATTCCACACCAGGCCCAGCTTGCCGCCGGGTTTCAGCACGCGCAGGATCTCGTCGAGCGCCTCGGGCGTGGCGAACCAGTGGAAGGCCTGCGCGCAGACGACGGCGTCGACGCTGGCATCGGGCAGGGGAATGGCCGTGGCCGTGCCGGCCAGGGCGCGGACCTGCGGCAGGGCGGCGGACAATTTTGCCAGCATGGCCGGCACGGGTTCGACGGCAATCACCGTCGCGCCCGTGTCGACCAGGCGGGGCGTGAACTTGCCCGTGCCGGCGCCCAGGTCCAGCACCGTCTTGCCCGGCTCCAGGCCCAGGGTATCGCGCAGCCAGGCCGATGTGGCGGGCGGATAGTCGGGCCGGCCCTTGACGTAGGTATCGGCGCCGCTGGCGTAGCCGTCGGCGGCCGCGTGATGGATGTTGCTGCTCATGCAAGACTCCCGGGATGGTCATGGCATGAGCGTAGCAGATTGCGCGATCGGCTGCGCCTCAGTAGCGCGCATCCTTGGGCTTGCCGCCATGCGGCCAGTCCTTGACCTTGTCCGGGAAGTCCGGACGGGGCATGTGGCTGAAGTACTCGGCCACGTCGACGGCATCCTGGTCGGACAGGTTGCCCTGTCCCAGCGGGAACTTCTGGCCATGGCCCATCACCATGTTGGCCTTGACGAAGCCGGCCGCCGTGTAGGTCCTGGCCATGCCGGCGCCGATATTGAAGGAGCGCTCGCCCCACAGCGGCGGGAAGGCCACCGCGCCATCGGCGCCGCGGATGCCTTCGCCGTTCGCGCCGTGGCAAACGGAACATTGCTCGGCATACACTTTCTTGCCATTCACGGGATTCGGCAGCAGGCTGCGGTCGATCTTCGCCACGCCCCGTCCCGGCACCTTGTCCTTCGCCTGCGTGGCGCCCTTCATCCACGCGATGTAGGCGACCATGGCCTGCAGGTCGGGGCCGTCCGCCGGCAGGGGCTTGCCGTTCATCGAGCGCCTGAAGCAGCCATTGATGCGCTCGCCCAAGTTGATCACCTTGCCCGCGCGCGGCGCTTCGGCGGGGAAGAATGCCGCGATGCCCAGGAAGGGCGAGCCGCTGGCCACCGTGCCCCCGTTCAGGTGGCAGCTGCTGCAATTGAGGTCGTTGCCCACCTTGTTCGGCAGGCGCGCCCGCGTTTCCGTCATCAGCTGCATGCCGTGGATCAACTGCCTGGCATTCGGCTCCGCCTTCAGTGCTGCGTAGCGGGGCGTGTCGAAATCCGTCGCCGGCGGTCCTTTCAGCTGCAGGTCCTTGCGCACCCTGGCGATCTGCGCGGGCGTGACGGGCGCGCCCTGGTTGCCCCACTTGCGGCGCACGAAGGTGAGGATCTCCGCCAGTTCATCGTTCGTCAGCTGGTCGTAGGCGGGCATGCCGAAGGAACGGGGCGAGTGCTGCGTGACGGCCGACTGCCAGCCCGTCAGCGCGATATGGATGACGGTGGTGGGGTCTTTCGACTGCACGGAATCATTCTGCGCCAGGGTGGGGAAGATGTTGTCCACGCCACGGCCGTCGCGGCGGTGGCAGGTGGCGCAGAACTGCAGGTAGCCCAGGCCGCCGCGCGTGTTGTACAGGGCATCGTCGCCGGCCGCCACGAGGGGCGCCGGGGCCTTTTGCGTCACGGGCGCGCCCGGCTTGGCCGGCAGGCCATGCAGGTACTGGGCCAGCGCGTCCAGGTCGCCGTCCGTGAAGTACTGGGTGCTGTGCGTGATGACTTCCGTCATGCTGCCGGCTGCCGTGCCGAAGCTGTTGCGCCCCGTTTTCAGCAGGCGCACGATTTCCACCGGCGTCCACAGGTTGCGCAAGTTCACCGCATGCCAGCCGTCAAACGTGAAGCCGGACAGGTAGTGCTTGCCGCCGCTGCCATCCTGGCCCATGGTTTTTTCCTGGAAGGCCACGCCGCGCGGCGTGTGGCAGGAGCCGCAATGGCCCAGCCCTTGGGCGAGGTAGCTGCCGCGGTTCCACACGGCCGACTTGCTGGCGTCCGGCTTGAACGGCGCGTCGTCGAGGAAGACGGCATTCCACAGGAACAGGCCCCAGCGCATGCTGAACGGCCATTTCATGTCCGTGTCGCGGTTCTGCTGCGCCACGGGCGCCACGCCCCGCTGCAGGTAGGCGTACAGGGCCTGCATGTCGTCCGGCGTGATCTTCGCGTAGGACGGGTAGGGCATGGCCGGATACAGGTTGTGGCCGTCCGCCGCCACGCCCTTGCGCATGGCGCGGTCGAATTGCGCAAACGAATACCGGCCCAGGCCCGTCTTCGCGTCCGGCGTGATATTCGTGCTGTAGATGGTGCCGAACGGGGTTTTGAGCTCCAGGCCGCCCGCCATGGCGGCGCCGTTCGGGCTCGTGTGGCAGGCCACGCAGTCGCCCAGGCGGGCCACGTATTCGCCCCGCTTAATCAGGTCGGCGGATGGCGCCGCCTGCGCCGCCGCGGCTGGCGGCGCGGCGGCTGTTGCGGAAACGGCGCACAGCAGCATGCTTGCCAGGAGCAGCAGCGCCTGCATCAGTGCAAAGGGGTAGGCAATGCGGCGCGGCGCGCCACAGGACAAGGTGGAAGTGGAATTGGCGTTCATGGTGACCCTTTATTATCAGGGCCAAGCATACGCACGCGCCGCCAAGGCGAACATTGGGAGTTTCTCGCGATCGCCTAGGTAATCTTCCCTAGTGCCTTACAGCGGAAAATCGTGTAGGCAGGCTACAGGCTGGCCATGATGCGCTCGCGCAGCCAGCGGTGCGCCGGGTCCAGGTGCATGCGCTCGTGCCACACCATGGCCATGTCGTAATCGGGCAGGCTGACGGGCGGCTCCCACGTGCGCAGCGCGCCCAGCGCATTTTTCAGCAGGCGCGACGGCAGCAGGGCCACCATGTCGGACGCGGCCAGCAGGGGCGGGACGATGAGGAAGTGGGGCACGGACAGCACCACCTTGCGCGTGCGTCCCAGCTGCTGCAGGGCCGCATCGACGGCCGTGCGGAAGCCGCCGCCATTGGGCGAGACGACGATGAATTCCAGCGCGCAGAATTGATCGAGGCCGGGCGGCGACTGCAGCAGCGGGTGGTCGTGGCGACCCGCCAGCACATAGTGCTCCGTCAACAGGGTGCGGTGGCGCAGGCCGGGCGGCGCTTCTTCCTGCGCCAGGAAGCCCAGGTCGACCTGGCCGCTTTCCAGTTCGTGCGCCATGCGCGCCGGCACGGCCTCGAAGACGGCCATGCGCGACAGGGGCGCCTGGGCGCGCAGGGCGGGCAGCATGGGCAGCAGGATCGCGTACTCGGTGGCGTCGGCCGCCGCCAGGTTCCAGCGCACCTGGGCCGTGGCGGGGTCGAACGCCGGCTCCGGCTGCAGGACCTGCTCCAGCTGGGCCAGCACGGCTTGCAGGGGCGCGAACAGGGCCAGGGCGCGCGCCGTGGGCAGCATGCCGCGCGGGCCGGGCAGGAGCAGCGGATCGCCGAAGGCGGCGCGCAGCTTGCCCAGTTGCACGCTGACGGACGGCTGGCTCAGGTGCAGGCGCTCGGCCGCCCGCGTGACGTTGCGTTCGATCAGGAGCGCGTTCAGGGTCAGCAGCAGATTCAAGTCCAGCCTGTGCAAATCCAGCTTATGCAAATTGTTCATGGCTATACCTAGTATTTACCTTATTCATTTCTACTATGATAGCGCAAGCCCTAGAGTAGTTCCTGTCACTTCTATTCTTCACCTTTTACAGGAACTAACGGATGCAACTCCATGAATATACAAGCTTTGATGGTTTGGGGCTGGCCCAGCTGCTGCGCGCTGGCCAGGTCAGCGCGGCCGAACTGCACGATGCGGCCGTGCGCGCCTGCGCCGCCGTCAACCCGCACATCAACGCCGTGGTCGAGCTGTGGCCGGCCGATTGTTCCGCCATCGACAGCGCCGCGCCCTTCGCCGGCGTGCCCTTCCTGATCAAGGACGTGGCCGTCACGATGGCGGGCCGGCGCAGCGAATACGGCAGCCGCCTGGGCGCCGGCCACGTGGCCGCCTTTGACTCGCACCTGATGACGCAGCTGCGCCAGGCGGGATTGAGCACCTTTGGCCGCACGAGCACGCCGGAAATGGCCTTTGCCACCACCACGGAACCCGTGCTGTACGGCGCCACGCGCAATCCGTGGAACCTGGCGCGCAGCGCGGGCGGCTCCAGCGGCGGCGCGGCAGCGGCCGTGGCGGCCGGCATCGTGCCCCTGGCCCATGCGACGGACGCGGCCGGTTCCATCCGCGTGCCGGCCGCCTCGACAGGCCTGTTCGGCCTGAAACCGAGCCGGGGCAGGGTCTCGAACGGCCCCGCCATGGACGAGATCTTCAGCGGCCTGGGCGTGCAGCTGGGCGTGAGCCGCAGCGTGCGCGACAGCGCCGCCTTGCTCGATGGCGTGCAGGGCGCGATGCGGGGCGAGCCGTATGTGACGGCCGCGCCCCGCGACACCTGGCTGTCGCAGGTGGACGTGGCGCCGGGCAGGCTGCGCATCGGCGTGCAGCGCGAGGCCTGCAATGGTGCCCGTCCCGTGCCTGCCGTGCGCGCCGCGCTGGACGCCAGCGCGCGCCTGCTGGAGGAACTTGGCCACCACGTGGAAGAAGTCTCGCCGGCCTTGGGCGTGCCGTGGGACGCCTTCGTGCAGGCGAATGCGCGCATCTGGTGCGCCAACCTGGTGCCGTGGATAGACGGCCTGGCGCAGGAAAGCGGGCGCGCCATGTCGCCGGACACGCTGGAGCCTGCGACCCTGGCGTGCTACCGCTACGGGCAGAGCGTGTCGGCGGTGGACTTCGTCGCCGCCCTCGACGTGCGCAACACGGTGACGCGCCAGGCGGGCGCCCTGTTCGGCCGCTACGACGTGCTGCTCACGCCCACCTTGCCGGACCTGCCGTGGCCACTGGGACGCTATGGGGAGAACGAGGCGGCGCTGGACGGCCCGGGCTGGACGGCGCGCCTGTTCGAACACTCGCCGTACACGCCGCTGGCCAACGTGGCGGGCTTGCCGGCCATGTCCGTGCCGCTGGCGCAGTCGGCCGATGGCTTGCCGATCGGCATGCAGTTCATGGCGGCGTATGGCGACGATGGCACCTTGCTGCGCCTGGCAGGGCAGCTGGAGCGGGCGGCGCCATGGGGGCAACGGCGGCCGCCCGTGTGGGCGGGGAATACGGAAAGCTGATTACAGGGCCGCCAGGCGGGCCGCGCCGCGGCTTTCCATGCGGGAACGGATGCGTTCCCACAGGCGGTCATGGAAGGGCAGGACGATCACGTTGCAGATCGGCTCGACCACGGCCAGCAAGCCGCCGAAGGCCATCGATCCCGTGGCCCAGTACATCACGCCGAAGGCCACGCCCATGTGCAGGCAGGTCTGGCTGATCTTTTCGCCGGCCCGCGCGGCCAGGCCCAGGGGGCTGTCCGCGTGGCGGCGGCGCAGCGCATGCCAGGCCTTTTCATGCCAGGGCAGCAGGGCAACGTTGATGACGGGTTCGATAATTGCCGCCAAGCCACCGAGCGCCAGGGACCCCGTCAGCAAATAGGCGAGGCCGAAGGCGATCGACATGTGCGTGCAGACCTGGCTGAATGTTTTGATGGCTGTAAACAAGGGATGCTCCTTTCTGTAGAATTCGCTTATCCTTGAGTTAGATAGTAACGATTCTCATTTACAAAAGGAAGTAAAATATTTCAACCGAATCAATAGATGCAGACTATGAATATCCTGCATCTCATTGCCAATATCCCGCGCACTGCCGCAGGCCACGACCACAGCTGGCCCATCAGCCAGCGGCTGGCCGCGGCGCCAGGCCCCGCAGCAGCAGCCACAGGCCCGTGAGCGGGTACACGAGACCCAGGGGGAGCAGCAGGGCATACATGACGTCCAGGCCGAACAGTTCGCGCGCCACGGCGATCCACTGCAGCACGCCGGCCAGCATGCCGGCCATGGCCAGCGTGCGCGGGATCGCCGCGGCGCGGTACAGCAGCAGATACATCAGGGTCACGCCGAGGCCGCCCAGCAGCTTGTCCGGGAAGTGCACGCCGTTGCGCAGCCCGGCCAGCAGGGCGCGCGCCGGCTCGTACGCGAGGGCGTCGGCGCCGGCGGCGAGGTAGGCAGCGCTCAGGCTGCGCATGGCCAGCACCAGCGTGCCCTCGAACAGGCTGGTGGCCAGGGCCGCCGCCACGAGCGCCACGTAGCAGCGGCTCAGCAAGGGCTGCTGCGTTCCATACCAGCCGCGCAGGGCCGCCGCCATGGCCACGCCGACGAGGGCCGTGAATAGTCCCAGCAGGACGATCAGGCCGACCTGCAGCGGCATGCCGGCGGCCCGCGACAGGAAGCCCGGCGCGGCAAACACCTGCGGCTGCAGCTGGAAATTCGAGCAGATGCCCACGCCGAACGTTACCAGCAGGCCCGCGCCCAGCCAGCGGCCCGGCGCGGCGGCGCCGTCGTGCGAGGCGGCCCGGCGGGGCAGGGGAGCGTCATGGAGGGGGGCTGCGGCGGAAAATTGTGGTTTCATCGGTTCACCTTTGTCGGATTGGCAAGTGGCGGTCCGTGCAGGACCCGTGGGCGCAGTGTCGGCAAGCGGGGCCGCTGCGGCAAGGCCGATCCGACGCGGCACGCGCGCGGGGTGCCGAAGCGCGCCAGGGCGCGACGAGTGGTGCGGCGGCGCCCGGCGAAAGGCGGGCGGCACCGGCCAGGCGGCGGCTATTCCGCCTTGAAGAGGTGCAGGAAGGTGCGGCTGACCGGCAGCACTTCCGGCCGGTGCTTCAGGGTCAGTTCCGCCGTTTCATGGGCGCCGCGCACGACCTGGCGCACGGCATGCAGGTTGACCACCACGGCCCGGTGGATCTGCTGGAACTGCTGCGCATCGAGCTGCGGCAGCAATTCCTTGAGCGTGTTGCGCAGCAGCGCCTCGGCGGGCTTGCCGCCGTCGCGCCAGGCCACCAGCGTGTACTTGTCGTCGGACTTCAGGTAATCGACGTCGTCGACGGGGATCAGGCGCACGGCCGGTCCCACGGAGGCGCGCAACCAGCGCAGCGGCGGCGGGGCCGCTGCGCGCGCGGGCGCGGCCTGCAGGCAGGCGGCCAGCTGCTGCAACAGCGCCTCGCCGGCCAGGCCGGGCCGGGATTGCGCCAGGCGTTCGCGCACGCGCGTCACGGTGCCGGCCAGGCGGGCCAGCTGCACCGGCTTGACCAGGTAGTCGAGCGCGCCCTGTTCGAAGGCGCGCACCGCATACTGGTCGTAGGCGGTGACGAAGACCAGGTGGGCGCGGCGGCCGATCTGGCTGGCCACCTCGACGCCGGACAGGCCCGGCATGTGCACGTCGAGGAAGCACACGGCGGGCTGGTGCCGCTCGAACAGGGCGAGCGCTTCCGGCCCGTTGCGCGCCTCGGCCACGACCTGCAGCTCCGGCCAGCACTCGGCCAGCTGGCGCCGCAGGCTGGCGCGCAGCAGGGGTTCATCTTCGGCGATCAGGGCGGTGATGGTCATGGCCATGCGGGACACTCGATGGAAACACGGAAACCGTGGGGCGCATTTTCGCTGATGCGCAAGGCCGCCTCGGCGCCGAACATCAGCGCCAGGCGTTCGCGCAGGCTGCCCAGGCCCGTGCCGAGGCCGGGGCTGCCCGCTTGCAGGCCAACGCCGGTGTCGCTCACCTCGATATGGCAGCGGCCGTTCGCTTCGCCGATGCGCACGTCGATGCGCCCGCCGTCCAGGCCGGGGTCGATGCCATGGCGCACGGCGTTCTCGACCAGGGTCATCAGGGTCATGGGCGGGCATTGCAGCCGCGCGCAGCCGGGCGCGACGTCGATCGCGAACCGCAGGCGGTCCGGCATGCGCAGCTGCATCAGCACCAGATAGGCGCCCACCATCTCCAGTTCCTGCTCCAGGCGGGTGGCCGACTCGTTCAGGCGCGGCACGGCGGCCCGCAGGTACGTCACCAGATGGGCCAGGACGGGCGCCGCATGGCTGGAGCCGGCATCGAGCAGGGCCTGCAGGCTGGCCAGCGTATTGAACAGGAAATGCGGCTGGACCTGGGCCTGCAGCAGCGAGGCGCGCGCATCGCGGGCCTGGCGTTCCAGTTCGCCGCGCCTGCGCTCGGCCTCGCGCACGCGGGCGTCCCGCTGGCGCAGCAGGGCAGCCATGGCCATCCACGGCCCCAGCAGCAGTCCCAGGAACGTCAGCGCGACAAAACTTTGCAGCCGCTCCGGCACCTGCCAGAACGGCGGCGCGCCGGCCCCGGTATTGAGCAGATACAGTCCGGCCAGGGTCAGCACGATCGCCAGCGCCACGCCCAGTACCTGCAGCACCCAGTGGGCCAGCCTGCCCGGCAGCCGGCGCGGCCAGCGCTCGAACAGGCCGTACGCCAGCAGTGCCGCCAGCGCCGGCAGGAACACCGCCATGGCCAGGTACCAGAGCGGGTCTTCCCAGGACAGGGAAAAGACGCCGAATTCGGCCAGCGCAGCCAGCCCTGCCACGCGCAGGCGCGGCAGGGACAGGCAGGCGCGCAGGCCATCGAGGACGCAGCGGAGTGTGAGCATGAAGTGGGCGGCCCCGGAAATTGCCATAAGAGCAGCAGAATATGGCAAAGCGACGCTTGCCGCAATAGCGGTCGGCATGAAGCGCGGATTCCGGGCCGCCGGCTGCGCCCTGCGGGGCCGGGCAGCGATGGCGCCGGCCAGGCCCGCAGCCGGCATGCGGCCGGCACGGGAATACGGGCGGAGCCGGGAGAACGGCCGGCCGTCGCGGCGCGCCCGCCGGCCTGGCCGCCCCGTCATGCCGCGCACCTCCGGCCAGGCTTGCCGCGGCTGGAGGGCGCCCCGCTTGAGCGGCTCAGCGTATTGCCGTCGCCTGCGACCAGACGGCCTGCCAGCGCCCGTCGCGCCATTCGTAGCTGTCCGTATGCCAGTAGCGTGCGCGCGGCACGGCGTGGCCGGCGAAGACGATTTCCAGTTGCGCCTGGTAACGCAGGACGGCGGCCGCGCCGTACAGGCGCACGCTGATCGCTTCCGGCTCCCAGCTGACATAGCGCATGTGTCCGGAGGCGATGGCCCCCAGGTAGTCTTCCCGCGACAGCATGCTGCCGATGGGCGTGATCAGCTGGAAGTCATCGGCGTGCAGGAGGCGGGCCGCTGCCACATCGGCCGCCACGAGGGCGCGCACACGGCTGCGTTCCGCGTGGCGCAGCCGTTCCATTTGCTGGTCGCCGGTCATCGCTGGGTTGAAATCGTTCATGACAGTCCTGTTCGAGACGGTGATTGACAATTTGACGGTTTTTGTCAAAAAGCCATGTTGACACTATATACTCATAGTGTCAACATGTCGGCATGACGAACGATGCCCTGAAACGCCAGCACATCCTCGATGCGGCGCTGGCCGTGTTTTGCCGTTACGGCTACCGCAAGACGTCCATGCTCGACATCGCGCAGGCGGCCGGCATGTCGCGCGCCGCGCTGTACCTGCATTTCAGGAACAAGGAAGACGTGTTCCGCACAGGTTCCGAACGGGCCCATGCCACGGTCCTGGCGCAGGTGGCAGCGGCGCTGGCCGAACCCGGCCCCGTTTTCGCGCGCATGGAAACGGCCTTGTTGGCATTCCAGCAAGGTCTTCTGGCGGAGATTTCGGCCAGCCCCCATGGAGAGGAACTGTTTGACGCCAACATGACCCTGGCCGCCGGCATCACGCTGGCGGCACGGACCAGGCTGGTCCACGCCCTGGCCGGCGCGCTGGAACAGGCCGAAGCCGCCGGCGACATCGCCCTGCGCCGGGTCGATGCGAACGCCGCGCAGGTGGCGCAGCTGATGCTGGCGACCATGGACGGCCTCAAGCACGCGCAGGGTTGCGGAGAGACGCAGCGCGAAGGCATCGCGCTGCACCTGCGCGTGCTGGGCGCGGCCTTGCTGCGCATGTGAGCCCGTGGCCCCCATGCGCAGGCGGGCCAGGCCGCTTACGGCAGGGTTTTCAGCACGGCCTTCGTCGGCACGGAGAAGTTATAGCCGTCGTGGCGGTCCCAGTTGATCGACCACGTCATGACGCCGCGGAAGTCCGGATACGCTTGCAGCGGCTTGATGGTGCCGCAGTTGAGCAGGCGCGTCAGGCAATTCAGGGCATTGCTGACGTCGGCATTCGTCGTGAAGCCGGAGCCGGCCGAGCTGCGGCCGGACGGCACGCCAAAGCCCACCTGGTCAGGACGCAGGCCCGCGAAGGTGTTGCCGCCATAGTTAAACCCTTCGATCAGCATGCGCGCCGTGGCCACCAGCTGGTCCGCCGAGCCGGCCTTGATGGCGCCCGTCGCGTACGGCGTGTAGATGTCGCCATTGTTGTAGTACTGCGGATGCAGCACCGTCAGCTCGCTGCGCAAGGCATTGATGATGGGAATGTAGGCGCCCCAGATGCTGCCGTAGCTCGTGTAGCCCCCTTCCACATACACCCATTCCGGCGCCATCGACAGGTAGAAGCCGCTGCCGACCTTGGCTTTCAGGTTTTTCACGGCAATGGGCAGATAGGTCTGGATGGCCGCGCCCTGCGCCACGCCGTTTTCCAGGTCCAGGTCGATGCCGTCGAAACCGTATTTGGTGATGATGGCGTACAGGCTGTTGGTGAAATTCGTCGCTTCGGCCGTGTTGCCGACGGAAACGGAGCCGTTCTGTCCGCCCAGCGACAGGATGACTTTCTTGCCTTTCGCGCGCTTGGCGGCCACGTCGGCGATGAACTGTGCTTCCGTGCCCGCGCCCGGATCGATGGTCAGGCTGACATTGCCGCCGCCCGCGTTGTCGCCGAACGAGACGACGATCACGTCCCAGTCATCGCTGACCTGGCTGATGGGATAGGTGGCGCCGCTGGGGTTGGTGAAGTTATGCCAGTAGCCGATCAGCGCGTGCTTTGCCAGGCCGGTGGGCGTCGGAGTTGGCGTTGGCGTTGGCGTTGGTGTCGGGGTGGGCGTTGGAGTTGGAGTCGGAGTCGGCGTCGGGGTGGGTGTTGGAGTCGGCGTAGGAGTCGGGGTGGGCGTGCCGCAGTCGCCCACCACCGTCCATGGCTGGCCGCTGCCGGCGCCGCCGCTGCTCGTCGAAGGATTATTTCCCTGCGTCCACCAGTTGGCCGTGTAATTGACGTTGTTGTAGCTGGCCTTGCCGCCGCCGTTGTAGGCGGTGCCGCTATTCCACGGCGTGTAGCAGGCGACCGCTTCGGTGCCGCCGGCCAGCAGCTGGCTCGCGCCCCCGCTGGCGCCGTCGCTGCCACCGCCGCAAGCGGCCAGCGTCCCGCCAAAGAGGGTAAGGATAAGGGTATTCATGACAGTCCGGTTCACTTGCATCTCCTTGTGTATTTTTTTCATGGCCGGCCGGCTGCACACCGTCCGATTTTTCAGAGTGCAAGCATTGCAGGTGGTAGTCAACTGGTTTTATCCTTTGCGCAAGATCACAATACCAGTTGCCATCCGGCCCCGGAGGATGGTCGATGCGGGCCATACCAGTTCCCGATTTCCCGCGTGCTGGTATGGTGTCCGGAAAGGCGCCGGGAGCAGGGCGGGGAAGGGCGGCAGACGCCAGCGACGGCCATGGCGCGGTTTCCTGGCGCAGATCGCCTGCGCCCGCGCGCGGCCGCGCCCGCCACCTCGGCCGCATCTGCCGTGTCTGCATTCAAGCCGCGATGCGAGCAGCGATCCGCCGTCAGCCAGCCGGGCTACGCTGCCGCCGCCGGGATTGCCGGGCGCCGCGCGGACTTGCCTCAGCATGGTCCCAGACGCATCCGGCGCAACAGGTAGCGCGAAGGCATCTAGGCTGGCAGGAAAGCGCCGCGTGGCCGAACGATGGGAAACAGGATGTTTTACATTGGAAATCTTCAGTAGATCTTTGATTTCAATGCCATATTTTCAATGTGATCATGCCCCACGAGAACCGGGCATGGCCGCCGGCAGCAAGCAAGGCAGGCAATCTGGCACCCGCAAGCACCATCATGATGGTGCCATTTAAGGTATGCGAGGTACACGGATTCTGGCGATGGGAAGACCCGCATCCCGGCGGCTGGCTTTGCCTCCGCGTCCACGGAAGGACGCGTAATCACCAGCACGGCCATGCGCGCGGCGCGCCGGCCATGGCACGCAGCCGTAACCGTCCGTGTCCGTGTTTGTCCGAGTTCACCACGCCTGGCCGGCAAAACATCGTGCAGCCAACGGCGCAACGCGGACCATGCGCCAGCGCAGCTCGTCCGCGCCGCGCCGCAGCCAAATGCATCGAACTGCGCCGCACTGCAGTTTCCTGGCGATCCTGCCACGCCAGCTGCCGCAGCCACGTAGCGGCGCAAGCAGGAAACCAGGCGCGTGGCTGGTCCCGACCGACAGCACCGCGAGGCAGGAGCCGCCAGCCGGGTACGGCAGACAGTCCGCACCATCGAGCCGCCGTTATTGCACCGGCAGACGGGCGCCACGCGGAACAGGCAGCACCCATGGCCACGGAAGTTACGCATTTCGCTCAAGGGCCAGCCTCCAGACGAGAGTCCACACCAGAGGGAACGCGCAGCGCGGAAGGCGCGGGAGCACGCCGCGTCCAAGACGCTAAAATCGCATTTGCGATTGTCCAACTTGCAAAAAGGGCGATTTGACGAATTGCTCCATAACTTCGCATAATTTATATTATGTAAAATGATGGACGGAGGTGGGCGACACTTTTAGTACATTCAAACTCTCTTAGTACGCCTGTAGGCCGTCCATGCAATGACCTGCTAGCGCCTCGGATGCGACCTGCGCAGCGCGCAGCATGTTTGTACAAAACGGCACCTGCCATGCATCGACTTCCGGCACTACGATGCTCCTGGAACGGAAGTAGCGTTTCTGGTCAAGCGCCCTGCACGGCATTTCCTTGCCGCAGTACTTTGCTATGTAACTGGCGATCTTGTGCGCCCCGGCCACGCGAAAGCCGAAACGGTGCGGGTGGCGGACGCGGATTTGGCCCATCTGGTCGACGTTCGGGCCGCGTCCGATGAATGCGGGCCAGTCACCTGTACTGGCCCGCTTGGCGTCTTAATTGGCGGCAGCTGCTTGCCCTGATGAGGCCGGATAAAGTAATACTTTCGCGGCGATCGCTGCCAGTGACAGGAGGCAGAAGATCAGGCCGCACCAGACGATGCCCTGCACGCCGTAGGCGTTGATGAAGCTGCCACCTAGCGCGGAGCCCATCACGACGCCGCCGTTACCGGCCGACACAAACAGGCTGGTCGCGAACTCCGGTGCCTCGGACGCTTCGGACGTCAGCCACACCTGGCTTATCAGCATGCCGCTGGTGTGGGTCGCGCCCCACAGCACGGCAATGATGGCCATGCTGGCAAGGTTTGCGCTGCCGCACACCTGCAGCACTCCATAGGCCAAGGCCAGCGCGACGGGATGCAGCAGCGTGGTGGCGACCATATTGCGCCCCAGCAGCCGCCCTGCCAGCAAATTGCCGGACACGCCGCCGATGCCGAAGATCAGCAGAACCAGGCTGGTCGTGGTGGCATCCATGCCCGTGGCGCTCCTTAAGTATTCCGCCGCGTAGCTGTAGACGGAGAACATGGCAGTAAACACCAGCACCGTGGCGACGATGTTGAGCCACAGCGCGGGCTTGCGCAGCACCGCCAGCTGACGTCCGAAACTCAGCGCCACCGGACGTCCCTGCCCCGGCAGCATCAGCATCAGGCCGATACCGGCGATGACCGTCGCGGCAGAACAGAACAGGAAGGACGCCTCGTAGGAGACATGCGCCGCCACCCAGGTCGTCGCCGGCACGCCCAGTACCAGGCCGAAACTGGTGCCGATAAAGGCTTGTGCCATGGCATGCGCCGCCCGCTCCCTGGGATAGAGGGAAGCCGCTGCTGCAAATGCGGCGGAGAAAAATACCGGGTGCAGCAGCGCCGGCACGATGCGCAGGGCCATCAGGCTGGAGAAGTTCGGCGCATAGGCTGACAAGGCGCTGCAGACGGAAAAGCCCAGCAGCGCTGCCACCAGCACCTTCTTGCGGTCATGGCGGGACGATATCAGCACCAGAAACGGCCCCAGGATGGCGATGATGAGGGCAAATATGCCCATCAGCATGCCGGCCTGCGCCACCGTGACACCGAAGCGCTGCACAATGTCGGGCAGGATGCCGACGATGCCAAACTCCAGCGTGTACAGGCCAAACAGACCCAGCATGATGGCCGGCATCGCCGCAGACGACGGAATCTGCCTAGTCATCGGCGCACTCCCGCCCGCCGAACGGCCATGGGCGCCTGCCGCCTGCCCCGCCGTCCGCGTTCGCGCGCCCGCGCCGGCGCTGCCGTACGATGCATGGCGCTGTCCTCATTCTTCGCCAACCTGCACCACAATCTTGCCGAACGCGCCCCGCTGGAGATGGGCAAACGCGGCTGGCACCTGCGAAAACGGATAGGTGGCGTCGATCACGGGCTCGATGCCCAGCAGGTCGATGGCGCGCACCAGGTCTTCCAGCGCGCGGCGCGGACCGACGGCGATGCCGACGATCGTGGCGCGGCTGCCCAGCACCGGCAGGATGGGCAAGGTGAAGCTGTCGGCGTCCAGCAGGCCGATGATGGAGATGCGGCCGCCCTGCGCCACCGCGGCCAGCGAGCGCGCGACGTTCTCGCCGCCCGTCATTTCCAGGATGTGGTCCGCGCCGCGGCCGCCGGTCAGGGCCAGCACTTCCTGCTGCCAGTCCGGCGTGGCATTGCGATTGATGCCGTGATGGGCGCCCAGGGCGATGGCGCGCGCGATCTTAGCATCGCTGCCGCTGGTGACGATGACGCGGGCGCCGTGGGCGGCGGCCAGCTGCACGGCAAACAGGGACACGCCGCCCGTCCCCTGCACCACCACCGTCTGCCCGGCGTGCAGCTTGCCCAGTTCGACCAGGGCCATCCAGGCAGTCAGCGCCGCCACCGGCAAGGTGCTGGCCTGCGCGGCGCTCAGGGTGCGCGGCGCATGCACATACCATTCGGCCGAGTCGACCACATATTGCGACAGGACGCCCGACAGCGGGCCGCCGCGGGTGGGCGCTTCCGACCATGACAGCGGCACGCCATCGATCCAGCCGGGCATGTAGGCAGACAGCACGCGGTCGCCGACCGCGAAGCGCGTCACGCCGGCGCCTACCGCGACGACACGGCCCGCCATGTCGGATGCCGGCGTGAATGGAAACGCCAGCGGATTGCCCATGCCGTTGTCGACCACTTCGGCGTCGCGATAGTTCAGCGACACGGCGTCGGTCGCGATGACGATTTCGCCTGACCCGGGCGCCGGCAGCGGCAGTTCGCGCAGTGCGAGCCGGTCCAGCCCCAGGGAAGGAATTTCCCAGCGTTGGTGGGTGACGGGAAGCGTGGTATTCATGATGAGCCTATTCAAGTGGATGAAGAAGGCTATATCGTAGGAGCTGCGCTGATCCGGAGTAAGTGGGGTATAGTGCCGTTATTTACGGAGTTAAACCTCCGCAATGAGGAAAAATCATGGAAAGCATCAGCGCCATCAATGTATTCGTGCACGTGGCCGAAACCCGCAGCCTCGTCGCTGCCGGCCGGATACTCGGCGTGTCCGCTTCCGCCATCGGCAAGCGCGTCGGCGCGCTGGAAGAGCAGCTGGGCGTGCGGCTGTTTCACCGCAGCACCCGCAGCATCACGCTGACGGCGGAGGGGACGATGTTCCTCGAACGCAGCCGGCGCATCCTGGCCGAAATCGAAGCGGCGCAGACCGAACTGTCCCAAGTGCACTTGAGTCCGCGCGGCCGCCTGCGCGTCAGCCTGCCGCAAGTGGGCGAACCGTTCCTGTCGGTGCTGGCGCAATTCAAGCAGGCCTATCCGGACGTCGACCTGGATCTCGATTTCACCGACCGCCGCGTCGATGTGATCGAGGAAGGATTCGACGCCGTCATCCGCAGCGGCAACGTGCCCGATTCGCGCCTGACGGCGCGCCGGCTGGGTTCATACCGCATGCTGCTGGCGGGGGCGCCGGAGTATTTCGCCCGGCACGGCATACCGGACAGCTGTGCCGACCTGGCCGGCCACGCCTGCATCCAGTTCCGCTATCCGAATACGGGCAAGCTGCAGGTATGGCCGCTATGTGCCGACGAGATTGCCGCAGACTTCCAGCTGCCGACTTCCGTCGTGTGCAACAACCTGGAGGCGCGCATCCTGTTCGCGCTGCAGGGCCTGGGCATCGCCTACCTGCCGGATTTCGCCATCGGCCCGCACTTGGCGGCCGGCAGGCTGGTGCACGTGTTGCCGCGCTGCGCAGAAAATCCGGCACCGTTCCACATCATGTGGCCATCCGGCAAGCATCTGGCACCGAAGTTTCGCGTGTTGATCGACTTTCTGCACGCCCATTTGTTTCCATCTACTTCGTAACTGGCTTAAAAGTTATGCCGCAGGCCAAGATTGAAGGCGCTGTTGCCCGTGCCGGCCTCATTGCCGTTGCCCACCGTATAGGCGGCGCCATGGCGGTTGCGGATCGTCGCCCACGCCAGGTAGGCGCTGGTGCGCGGCGACAGGCCATGGGTGTAGCCGAGCGCCCACTGGCTGGCGTCCTGCTGGAACGGCGTCCTGTCGTGCTTGCGGATGAACGAGGTCATCACCCTGCCCTGTTTGCCGGCAGGAATGCTGGCCCCCAGCAGCAGGTCGGTGCTGTCCGTGGAAGGGACGACGGTGCCGGGCGCACCGTAGGCGCCGGGGTTGGGCACGGGTGAGCTGTTGAGACCCTTGTCCACGCCGTACGCCAGGTAGGCGGTGAGCCAGGCGTAGCGGTAGTTCATGGCCAGCACGCTGTTTCGGGCATGGTCCTGCCGCACGGCAGCGGCGAGGGGCGCCGCGCCGGCAGCAATGTCCTGGTTCAGCACGCTGTGGGCGAAGCGCACGGTGAGCGGCCCCGCCGCATAGCCGATGGCCATGACCAACTGGCGCCCCGCATGGCTGTCACCCGCCTGTTCGCCCAGGCTGGCTGCGGCCTCGGCCGTCCAGCCCCGGCGCGTGGGCGAGGTGTAGCTGATGGTGTTGCTGGCGCGGACCACGTTTTTCACGGGAAAAAGATTCTTTGCCGTGCCCGCGTAGCCCAGGCTGAACGGATCGGCCACCTGCACCAGCGTGTAATACAGGAAGGTGTGCTGGCGGCCCAGGCGCACGCTGCCCCAGTCGCGGCTTTCCAGGCCGATATACGCCTGGCGGTTGAAGAGCTGGCCATTCGTGTTGTCCAGGCTGCCATCGTCGATGCGCATGCCCAGTTCCAGCAGGAAAATGGCGGACAGGCCGTCGCCCAGGTCTTCCTTGCCGCGAAAACCCAGGCGTGAATACGCGCTGGCGCCGCTGGTGAGCTTGTTCACCCTGCCCGCGGCGCCGCCGCGCTCGCCGACCAGGGCCGCATCGACGATGCCGTACACGCTGACCTCGGACTGCGCCTGCGCGCTGGCGCCAAGCACGCCGCTGGCCAGCAGCGCGCCGTATAGACAGGCCGCTTTCACGGGCGGCCCCTAGCCGCGCACGTGGAACTGCGTGGCGAAGGCGTCCGGCGTGAAACCGGCAGCCTTGAACAGGTAGGCTTGCGACTCTTGCGTGGCGGCATGCAGGGCCGCCATGTCGAGGTCCAGCAGCTTGCCGTGCTGCTTGCGGATGCGTCCGCCAATGATGACGGTTTCCACATTGCTGCGTTCGGCCGCGCCGACGACGGTGCCCAGCGCGTTATTCGACGGATACAGATTGATGTCGTTGGTATTGATCAGCACGATATCGGCCTGCTTGCCTTCGCGCAAGCTGCCCGTCTGCCGGCCCAGCCCGGCGACGGCGGAACCGTCGATGGTGGCCGCCGACAGCAGCGCGCGCATGTCCACCGGTGCGCTGGCGTGGCTGGCGGACTTGTGCGCCAGCGCCGAACTGCGCTGCAGGTACAGCGCCGCGCGCATCTCGGCAAACATGTCGCCGCCGTAGGCGCTTTCGTTGTCCACGCTGAAACCGGGACGCATGCCGTGGTCGATGGCGGCCTGGTAGCCGAAGATGCCGCTGCCCAGCGCCCAGTGCGTGTCCGAACGGGGGCAGACGTTGACCTGCACGCCCGCGGCCTTCAGGATTTGCCACGCTTCCTCGCTCAGGTCGGTGCAATGGTTGAAGATATTGTCCGGCCCCAGCAAGCCGGCACGGTGCAGTTCCGGCAGCTGCGCCGACATGTCCTGGCCGAAGAATTCCGTCACCAGCGGGATGCCCAGGCGGCGACCGACGGCCCACTGTTCCCGGTCCACGGAAGTCATCATGGCCAGGGTCAGCAGGCCGCCGCCCTGGCTGAAGCGCTCCTGCTGCAAGGTGGCCAGGTCGGCGTACCAGCTGGCACTGTCCCAGTTGCCGACCAGCGGCGCGCCCGGCGCATGCACGGCGCGGATGCCCGCAGCGTGCAGCGCATCGACGGCGTGCAAGGCATGCTGCAGCGAGCGGCTGTTGTGCGAGTTGTCGATCAGGGTGGTGATGCCCGCGTCGATGGCGCCCAGCGCCGTCAGCAGGTTGCCGACGTACATGTCGCGCGGCCGGTAATGCGGCGCGAACGCCTGGTGGGTGCCGGCGATGTAGTTGCCCAGGTCGGCGGAATTCGGATTGATGCGGCGCAACTGGCCTTCCCACGCGTGGCGGTGCGTGTCGACGAAGCCGGGGATGACGATGCGGCCGCGCGCGTCGATGACTTCCGCGGCGCCGGCCTCGATATGCCCGGCGATGCGGGCAATGGTGTTGCCGCGTATCAGGATGTCGCCCTGCGGCAGGTCCGGCTGTTCCGGGTCCATCGACAGGATGGTGCCGCCCTTGAGCAGCAGCGGCCGGGTCCGCGCGGCAGCCATCTTGCCCGTCACGCGGGGAGCGGGCGAGGCCACGGCGGCCAGGGCGGATGGACCTGCCGCCAGCGCGGCGGCGGCGGAAACGGCATTGGCCAGGAACTGGCGGCGGTTCGATTGCATGGTGTTTTCCCTCTTCTATGTGTCGCCCTGCGTGTGATGCAAGAGATCACGCTCGTCGCAATGGCTATGCGGCGATGATGTCAGAAGGGGCAAGGGGGAAAAAGGGGCGCCCGGCGTTTTCACTATGCGGCGCGGGCGAAGAATCGCCGGCGCCCGGGCCGCTCAGTCCAGGCCGGCGCAGATGTCCACCAGCCAGTCGGCAAATACGCGCACGGCCGGCGACAGGTGGCGGTTGTGCGGATACACGAGCGACACGGGCACGGGCGCGCGCCGCGCGCCGGCCAGCACTTCGCGCAGCCTGCCCGACGCCAGTTCCTCGCGCACCAGGTGGCTGGCCAGCTGAATCAGGCCGTAGCCGTGCAGGCAGCAGCGGATATAGGAATCCGTGTCGTTGACGGCCACCTGCCCCGCCAGCGGCACGGCGATTTCCTTGCCGTCTTGCAAGAAATGAAATTCCGCGATGCGTCCCGTGCTGCCGGAAAAATACTGGACCGCCTGGTGCGCGTGCAGCTCGCCGACGCCCTGCGGAACGCCATGCCGCTCGAAATACGCGGGCGCGCCGCAGGTTATCCATTGAAATGCGCCCAGGCGCCGCGCCACCAGGCTCGAGTCGCGCAATTGCCCCGTGCGCAGCACGCAGTCGATGCCTTCCTGCACCAGGTCCATGGACCGGTCGTTCATGCCCAGCATGAGCTGGATGTCCGGATACAAGGCCAGGAATTCCTGCAGGCGCGGCAGCACCAGCGCGCGCGCCACGGCGCCCGGCATGTCCACCCGCAGCCGCCCCCTGGGCCGGCTGGTGCGGTGCTGCAAGTCCGCTTCCGTGTCGTCGATGGCTTGCAGGATGTCGCGGCTGCGCTGGTAGTAGCGCTCGCCCTCGGGCGTCAGGCTCAGGCTGCGCGTGGTGCGGTGCAGGAGCCGCACCTGCAGGTGGCTCTCCAGGCCCTTGATGATGCTGGTGACGGACGACGGCGCCATCGACAGCGTTTCGGCCGCCTTGTTGAAGCTGTTGGCTTCCACGACGCGCAGAAACACCTGCATTGCTTGAATTCGATCCATGGCTGCCGGAAAACAAGGTGGACGGGGGGCGCGCCGCGCGCCTATTCGCGTTTAGCGAAGAATGAAAGCGCGACGGGACTCTCCTCGCATTCTACCCGATGCCTGCACCGGCCCCATGCCCGGCGCAAGGGCCGCCGGGCAATGCGGTGCATTCACCTTGTCGCGCTGCGGGCGCCTTGCGCTTGCCTAATGCCCAAGCCCGGCAGGCGGCTGCTTGCCCATTGCCGCACGCATTGCCTTGCGGCGTATCAACAAGTACACGGCCGGCACGACGAACATCGACAACAGCGGCGCCGTGAGCATGCCGCCCACCATCGGCGCGGCGATGCGCTGCATCACTTCCGATCCCGTCCCCTCCCCCAGCATCACCGGCACCAGCCCGGCAATGATGACGGCCACCGTCATGGCTTTCGGCCGCACGCGCAGCACGGCACCCTCGCGGATGGCGTCCAGCAAGGCCGCCTCGCCGTGCGCGCCGTGCGCCAGTTTCGCTTCCCAGGCTTGCTTCAGGTACAGCAGCATGATCACGCCGAACTCCGCCGAGACGCCCGCCAGGGCGATGAAGCCCACGCCGCTGGCCACCGACAGGTGGTAGCCCAGCAGCCACAGCAGCCAGATGCCGCCCGCCAGCGCGAACGGCAAGGTGGCCATGATCAGCGCCGCCTCATCGGCACGGCGGAAGGTCAGGTACAGCAGCACGAAGATGATCAGCAAGGTGGCGGGCACGACGATTTTCAGCCTGGCCGTGGCCCGTTCCAGGTACTCGAACTGCCCCGACCACGACACGGCATAGCCGGCCGGCAGCTTGACCTGCGCGCCGACGGCCCGCTGCATGTCGCGCACGGCGGAACTCAGGTCGCGCCCGCGGATATCCACGTACACCCAGCCCGACAGGCGCGCGTTCTCGCTTTTCAGCATGGGCGGACCGTCGTCGATGCGGATGGCGGCCACGTCGCCCAGGCGTATCTGCGCGCCCCGCTCCGTCAGCACGGGCAGGTCGCGCAGTTTCTCGACGGAATCGCGCAGCTCGCGCGGATAGCGCACGCTGATGGGAAAGCGCTGCAAGCCTTCCACCGTTTCACCCACATTCTCGCCGCCGATGGCGCTGGCGACGATACTTTGCACATCGGCAATATTCAAGCCATGGCGGGCCGCTGCGTCGCGGTCGATCTTGATATCGACGTAGCGCCCGCCGTTCAGGCGCTCGGCCAGCGCGGACGACACGCCGGGCACCGTCCTGACGACGCGCTCGATCTGCGCCGTGATGCCGTCGATGTCCTGCAGGCTGGCGCCCGCCACCTTGATGCCGACGGGACTCTTGATGCCCGTGGCCAGCATGTCGATGCGGTTGCGGATGGGCGGCACCCAGATATTCGTCAGGCCCGGCACGTGCACGGCGCGGTCCAGCTCCTCGACCAGCTTGTCGGGCGTCATGCCCGCCCGCCACTGCGCGCGCGGCTTGAACTGGATCGTCGTCTCGAACATTTCCAGCGGCGCCGGGTCCGTCGCCGTCTCGGCGCGGCCCGCCTTGCCGAACACCGTCTGCACCTCGGGCACGGTCTTGATCAGGCGGTCCGTCTGCTGCAGCAGCTCGGCCACCTTGCCCGCGCCTATCCCCGGCAAGGCCGACGGCATATATAAGAGGTCGCCTTCGTCCAGCGGCGGCATGAATTCGCCGCCCAGGCGCGACAGCGGCCACGCCGTTAGCAGCACGGCCAGCCCCGCCACCAGCACGGTGGCCTTCGGCCAGCGCAGCACCTTCTCGAGCAGGGGCCGGTACATGGCCATCAGCCAGCGGTTGAGCGGGTTGCTGTGCTCGGCCGGGATGCGGCCGCGGATCAGATAGCCCATCAGCACGGGGATCAGGGTGACGGCCAGGCCCGCCGCAGCGGCCATGGCATAGGTCTTGGTGAACGCCAGCGGGGCGAACAGCCGCCCCTCCTGCGCTTCCAGGCTGAACACGGGAATGAAGGACAGCACGATGATCAGGAGGGAGAAGAACAAGGCCGGTCCCACCTCGGCGGCCGCGTCGCCGATCACCTGCCAGTGCGTGTCGCCCTGCAGCCGCTGGCCCGGGTGCGCGTGCTGCCACGCCTCGATATGCTTGTGCGCATTCTCGATCATGACGACGGCCGCGTCGACCATGGCGCCGATGGCGATGGCGATGCCGCCCAGCGACATGATGTTGGCGTTGACGCCCTGGTAATGCATGACGATGTAGGCGATCAGGATGCCCAGCGGCAGCGAGATGATGGCCACCAGCGCCGAGCGCAGGTGGAACAGGAACATGGCGCAAACCACCGCCACGACGGTGAATTCCTCGATCAGCTTGTGCTGCAGGTTGCCCACGGCGCGCTGGATCAGGCTGGAGCGGTCGTACACGGGCACGATCTCCACGCCGGGCGGCAAGCCCGCTTTCAGCACGGCCAGCCTGGCCTTCACGGCGGAGATGGTTTCCAGCGCATTCTTGCCCGAGCGCATGATGATCACGCCGCCCGCCACTTCGCCCTCCCCGTTCAGTTCGGCAATACCGCGCCGCATTTCCGGCCCCAGCTGCAGCGTGGCCACGTCGCCCAGGCGCACGGCCACGCCCGCGTCCGTCGTCGCCAGGGGAATCTGGCGGAAATCGTCGAGCGATTGCAGGTAGCCCGAGGCGCGTACCATGTATTCCGCCTCGCCCAGTTCCAGCACGGCGCCCCCCGTTTCCTGGTTGGCGCGCTGCACGGCGGCAATCACCTTGCCATGTGGAATGCCGTAGGCGCGCAGCTTGTCCGGGTCCAGCACGATCTGGTACTGGCGCACCATGCCGCCGATGCTGGCCACTTCCGCCACGTTGGGCAGCGCCTTGAGCTCGAACTTGAGGAACCAGTCCTGCAGGGCGCGCAGCTGCGCCAGGTCCTGCCTGCCGCTGCGGTCGACCAGCGCATACTCGTAGATCCAGCCCACGCCCGTGGCGTCCGGCCCCAGCGCCGTCTTCGCCTGCGCGGGCAGGCGCGACTGCACCTGGCTCAGGTATTCCAGCACGCGCGAGCGGGCCCAGTACGGGTCCGTGCCATCCTCGAACAGGATGTAGACGAAGGAATCGCCGAAAAAGGAATAGCCGCGCACGCTCTTCGCGCCCGGCACGGACAGCATGGTGGTCGTCAACGGATACGTGACCTGGTTTTCCACGATCTGCGGCGCCTGTCCCGGATAGCTGGTGCGCACGATGACTTGCGTGTCCGACAGGTCGGGAATCGCGTCGAGCGGCGTGTGCGCCAGCGACCAGATGCCCCAGGCCGCCAACAACACGGTGGCCAGCAGGACGAGGAAGCGGTTGCCGATGGACCAGCGTATGAATTTGGCGATCATGGCTTGCCTCCTGGCATGGTGGACATCTCCATGCCGCCCATGGCGGCGGGCCGGATGGCCGTGATGGCGAAGCCGCCCTCCGCGCTCTTGCTGAAGTCAAAGTCCACCTTGCTGCCCACGCGCACCTGCGCCGGCAGGCCGCCCGGCGGCAAGGCAAAGGCCATGGTCATCGGTCCCCAGTGCAGCGCGGCGACAGGGCCGTGCGAAATGGTGATGTCATGCGGGCCGACCTGTTCCACCGTGCCCGCCGCGTGATGCTGCGCCACGGCCGCAGGCGTGGCGGCGGCCGGCATGCCGCCCATGCGCGCGATCTTACCCTTCAGGCTGGCTTCGGAATCGACGAGGAACTGGCCCGACACCACCACTTTCTGGCCGGCAACCAGGCCCTTGCGGATTTCCGTCATGCCATTGCCTTCGCCGCCCGTCTGCACCTCGACGGGCGTGAAGCGGCCGGCGTCGCTTGCCAGCATGACGAGCTGGCGCGTGCCCGTGGCGATCACGGCTTCCGATGGCAGCAGCAGGACGTCGGCAGCCGCCCCCGGGGCGAAATTGAGCGTGGTAAACATGCCGGGCAGCAACTGGCTGCCAGGATTGGCCAGCTCGATGCGGGCCGTCACGGTGCGCGTGGCCGCGTTAACCTCCGGCAAGATTACGCTGACCTTGCCGTGGAACACCTTGCCGGGCAGCGCTTGCGCGCGCGCCTCGACAGGCGTGCCGGGACGCACCCTGGCCGCCGCGCTCTCGGGCAGCGCGGCATTGACCCATACGCTGGACAGGCCATTGATGCGGAACAGGGGCGCCCCGGCGGCCACCGTCATGCCTTCGCGGGCGTCCAGCCCGGCGATGACGCCGGCGATGGGCGCCGCCACCGTCAGCCGCGCATGCACGCTGCCGCTGTTTTCCACCAGGCGTATCTGCGCCTCGTCCATGCCGGCCAGGCGCATGCGCTGGCGGGCCGCGTCGGCCAGGCCGGCCGCGCCATCGCCCCGCATGCGGCGGGCGGCGAGGAATTCCTCCTGCGCGGCGATCCAGTCCGGCACGTACAGCTCGGCCAGGGCCTGCCCCTTGCGCACGGGATCGAAGGGGGCGCGCACGGCCAGGCGCTCGAGGTAGCCGCCGCTGCGCGCCTGCACGACGGCCACGTCGCGCTCGTTGTAGGCCACGCTGCCGACGGCCGCCAGCGGCGCGGCCAGCGTGCCGGAGGTAACGCGCGCCGTGCGCACGCCCAGGTTTTGCTGCACGCGGGGATCGATGCGGATGCCGCTGTCATCGTTGGCGGCATCGCTGTCCGCATACACGGGCACCAGCTGCATGTCCATGAACGGCGACTTGCCCGGCTTGTCGAACTTCTGGCCCGGCACCATGGGGTCGTGCCAGTACAGGGGTTTTTTAGTGCTTGCCTGCGCCGGTGCGGCGCGGCTGCCGCCGGCGGCGCCGAGCTGGTAGCCCGCATAGCTTGCCGCCAGCACGGCGGCTACGGCGATGGCGAATGTTTTTGGATGGTTCATGGCTGCTGCTCCAGGTCGTGCGGGGTGTCGGGAAAGAGGAAACGCAGCTGCGCCCAGCGCTGGGCGGTATCCATCTGCACTTGCAGCCAGGCGAGGCGCGCGTCGAGTGCGCCGCGCCGGGCTGCCAGCACGTCGGCCAGGGTGGCCTTGCCGCCCCGGTAGGCGGCCAGCGCCGCCGCGCTGCGCTGTTCCAGCACGGGCAGCAGTTGCCGGGCGTAGCGCGCGCCCCGTTCGCGGCCGCTCTGCCAGGCGATGAGCAAGGCGCGCGTGGCGGCGGCATCGTCGCGCGTGGCTTCCTCGCGCTCGTCCTTCGCCTGTTCGGCCAGGGCCAGTTTCGCCGCCAATTCGCGGTCCTGGCGCTGCGGCCGGTCCCACTGCAGGGGCAGCGACAGGCCCACGGACAGCATGTTGGCGTAGGCGCCGCCGCGCTGCTGAAAGGCCACTTCGACGCTCCAGTCCGCATGGCGGTTCGCCTGCGCCAGCCGCACGTCCGCTTGCGCCGCTTCTTCCTGCAGCGCCAGCACGGCTAGCTGCGGCCGGCGCGCAATGCCGCTCTCCAGGATGGCCGGATCGAGGCCGATGTTGTCCAGGTCAGGCAAGCCGGCCCCGTCCAGCTCGCCGGGGCCGCCCGTCCAGCGCGCCAAGGCATTGACTGCCACGTCGAGGTCGCGGCGGGCTTGGCTGGCGCGGTCTTCCAGCGCAAACAGGGCGGCGCGCGCGGCCAGCAGATCGGCCTGGCTACCACGCCCGCCCCGATAGGCAGCCTCGGCCGCGTCGATTTCCTGTCCCGCCAGCGCCAGCTGCGTGGCCAGCACGGTGACCATTTCCCGGTTGTAATACACGCTCAGCCAGGCGCTGGCCGTGTCGCGCTCGATGGCGGCCAGGGCCGCCTGCTGTTGCGCCTGCGCCCTGCCCGCCTCGCGCTGCTGGCGGACTGCGCGCCAGTGCAATTTATCGGCGCTCGTCAATTCCTGCGCGATGCCGATGCGCCGCATGGTCATGGCATCGTTATTCAAATTAATGCGGTCGCGGCCGCCCAGGGGCAGGTTATCGATGCCCGCCCTGAGGACGGGATCGGGCCGCTGGCCCGCCGCGACGGCCATCTGCTGCGCGGCGATGGCCGCCTGGTCTTGCGCGGGCAGCTGGCGCGAGCGGGCAACGGCTTGCCGCAGCGCCCCGCTGAAGGTCAGTGGAGGCGGCGCGGCCGCGGCAAACAAGGGTAATGCGAGGGCAAATGCAAGCGCCGTCCTGCGCCAGGGGCGAAGACGCGCTGCGCGTGCGTGCTGATGCACGCCGTGCGAGAGTGACATGGGAACTCCAGAATGCGATGGACAATAGCGCCGCGCCAAATAGAATGGCGAGACGACAAGGTTCTAGGCAATCTGCAGTGTCAAATGCGGAAACAGCAATGGCGGATGGCGATGGGCGGCGCGGTGGAGCGCGCCAGGGTCACGTCCGAGGGCGGACGGATGTCCTGCCGGATGGGGGCGTCGGGCACCAGCCACAGCAGCGGCACGACGATCGCGATGAAAGGCGGCAAGTCGGCGCCGTGTACCTTGTCCAGTGTTTGCCTGGCGGCATCGCCATGCGCGTACACATGGCACAAGGTCGATTGATCCATATCCATGCCGGTACAGCCGGGCATGTCCGGCATGGCCGTCATCGCCGCGTGCAGGGTGGCCGCCGGACTGCTCCCCGCCAGCGGCGCGCCCGGACACAGGTATGCCGCGGCAGCGTGCTGCATGAACAGCATGCTGAGTATGGCGACGAATGCCGTCAATAAACGCGTGGCGCGACTTATCTTCATCAACGTTCTATAAGGGTGTTGCCAGGCTGGCTGGACAGGGGCCGATTATACGGGACGGCAATATGGCCAAACAATACGCAATACTTGCCGATATGCGCACTCTAAGCGTTCCAATGGCGGGAAGGTCAAGCATTTTCCACGCCTCGCCCTGTCAATCCTGCAAAATGACGGCGCACGCTAATGCCGGGCGTCGCATGCGGGGCTTGTGGGACAATGCCGCCGGGCCGCCCTCCCGCAAACGCGCGCGCATTGCCCACGGTTCCCCCCGTTCCCGCCTCGCGGGGAGCGGGCTGCGGCAGGCGCACGGCGGGGATTTCCCCCGATACATATCGGGTTCATACAACCAGACTACATGAAGAAATGAAAATATCAGTTATCGCTACGTTGGGAATGTTATCGCTCATGCAAGCGCCGCCTTCCTTCGCGGACAATGCCAACGGCAAAAAGCTGTTCATGCAGCGATGCGCCATGTGCCACGGCGCGGATATCAAGGGTACGGGCGCGCTGGCGCATAAAAGCAATCCGCCCACGCCGGATCTCACGACGGCCGCCTTCAAGAAAAGACTGCGCGATTACCCCGGTGTCATCGTGTCATCGGTCATACTGCGCCCGAATGGCGATTTGATTCCCAAAACCCTGCGAGAGAATGGCGTCAAGGTGGCGCCGTACGCCTGGAAAGTCAGCGATTTTCGCGATTTGCATCAATATATGAGCGAGGTGATTGCGGCAAGCCGGTGATATACCGATGCCAGGTGGCTGTGACGCCCCTGGCGCCGCTTCCGTGATGGCTGCGGCGTGATGTGCATCGCGTCTCTACTCCTTGCCAGTCATGCCCATACTATGCATGACCCTGGCAGCATTTTCCTGGCAATCCACATCCTCCGGCCTGGCATCAATCAGTTCAATCAGCGACAGGAGCTGGGCCTTGTTCCGGGCCAGGCGCGCTTCCAGCAAGGCGATATCCGCCACCTTCTTGTTGAGTGCCGCCAGCAGCTCGTCATGTTTCCATGAAGACATATCCTCCGGCAAGACTTGCCTGATTTCCTCCAGGGAAAAGCCCGCCTGCTGGGCGCCGCTGATAATGGACAGCACGGCCACGGCTTCCAGCGGATAGTCGCGGTAGCCGTTCGACTGCCGGCTCACGGCTTTGAGCAAGCCCTTCGATTCGTAGAAGCGGATCGTGGAAGCGGCCAAGCCGCTGCGCCTGGCCAATTCGCCAATTTTCATGGTGTTCCCTAAAATATTGCGATTTGTTGTCCCGAAGGGCTTTCGGCGGTGCCTGTGCCACTGTTGAACACAGACATGGAATCGTCCTCCGTCCCTTTGCCTAGTCCCGGCCCTGTGCGCCGGACAGCGCGTCACCGACTATAAGCTTGAAGCCAGCTTGAATGTCAAGCGGAAGATGGGCAAGCGCCAGCGCTTTGCGGCCCGATGGATGCGGACGTCATCAAAGCAGTGTCCCGAACGCGACATGGGAATTTTTTTCGTTTGGGGGCTTGACCTTCAAGTTAGCTTAAAGCTTATCGTGAGGCTATCGCAACCTTGGAGATCAGCATGCAACCCTTTACCCCACTGACACTGCCCAATGGGACAGTCATTCCGAACCGCCTCGCCAAAGCCGCCATGGAAGAGAACATGGCAGACCAGGACCACGCGCCGTCGGCGGCGCTGATACGCCTGTACCAGTCGTGGGCCGACGGCGGCGTCGGCCTGATGATCACCGGCAACGTGATGATCGACCGCCGCGCCATGACGGGCCCCGGCGGCGTGGTGCTCGAGTCGGCGCAGTTTGGCGCCCGCTTCGAGCAGTGGTCCCGTGCGGCCCGTTCACGCGGGGCGCACATCTGGATGCAGATCAACCATCCGGGCCGCCAGATGCCTGCCGCCATGGGACAGGAAACCATGGCGCCGTCCCCCGTGTCCATGGATCTGGGTAATTTCTCGAAGCAATTTGCGGCGCCGCGCGAGATGACGGAGGCCGATATTGCCGACGTGACGCAGCGCTTTGTCCGCGCCGCACAGCTGGCGCAGCAGTTTGGCTTTACGGGCGTGCAGATCCATGCGGCGCACGGTTACCTGATCAGCCAGTTCCTCTCCCCGATCACCAACCAGCGCAACGACCGCTGGGGCGGATCGATAGCAAACCGGGCGCGGCTGCTGGTCGATGTCGTCAGCGCGGTGCGGCAGGCAGTCGGCACAGGCTTTGCCGTCGCGGTGAAGCTCAACTCGGCGGACTTCCAGAAGGGCGGATTCAGTGCGGCAGATGCCAAACAGGTCGTGTCCATGCTCAACACGCTGGGCGTGGACTTGATTGAATTGTCTGGCGGCAGTTATGAAGCGCCGGCCATGCATGGCCAGACCCGCGATGGCCGCACGCTGGCCCGCGAAGCCTATTTCCTCGAATTCGCCAAGGACATCGCCACGGTGGCCCGCATGCCGCTCATGGTGACGGGCGGCATACGCCGCTACCAGGTGGTCGAGCAAGTGCTCGACAGCGGCATCGCCATGGCCGGCATGGGGACGGCGCTGGCGCTCGATCCGCGGCTGCCGCAGGCCTGGCTGTCCGATAAGGCTACCAGCCCCTCGCTGCGGGCCATCACCTGGAAAAACAAGGTGCTGTCGTCCATCGCCTATATGGCGATGGTGAAGTACCAGCTGCGGCGCCTGAGCCAGGGCAAGCCTGCCAGGCCGAATGTGGCCCCTGCCCTGGCCTTGCTGGTTCAGCAATGGGAAACCGTCGTCAGGAATCGGCAGTATCGCCGCCGGATGCACAGGCAGGCGCTTGCCGCGTAATGGCGGCGGTGGGTCTTCACTGAACTTTTCCAGATCAATCATTGCAGGAGCGAGAAATGAAGATGAACATTGCCGCGGCAGCCACTGGATGTCTCTTGAGTACGGCAGCAACCGTGTCCCGGGCTGACACCGCCGTGGAAAACACCCAGGTCGTCGTGAATATCGCGGGCCATGACGTTCCCGTGCAGGCCGGCGGCCTGTATGACCGCTTTCGCTCGAATCCGCCTTTGTCGGTCATCGCGTCGGAAGCGCCGGACGTCGATCTGAGCTGGTTCAAGGGAATCAGGAAAGAAAAGGTGGACATCGGCTTTACCTCGTATTCGCCGAACTTTTATTACAAGAACCGCAAGATCACGGCCGTCTTTACGGCGGACCTGGCAAGGCTGAAGGAGCTGATGCCGGAAGACATACGCCAGCAGGTGCAGCCGCTGCAAGTGTGGCCAGGCCGGGGCGCCGTGGCATTGACGGCCTACGCCTATGACTACTGCGACAACGACAGCTACAATGAAATTTCATTGGCGATCGTGACCAATCAACCCGGCGCACGCAGTTTTGGCCCTTTTACCTTGCTGGGCCAATCGCTGTCCAAGGACTTCTGGGGCTATGTGCTCAAGCTGCCCGTGAACACGGAACTGGCCAGGGTGCGCGGCGTCGTCGGGTACCAGCTGCCCAAGTGGCTGACAGCCATCGATCTGAAGGAGACGGCATCCAGCATTTCCTTCGAAGTCACCGATAGCGCAACGGGAAAGCTTGATTTTGTCTTTGAAGGAAAAAAACTGGGCGACTTGTCGCACAAGGCCGATTTGGTGAGCAACAGCTTCACCAACACGGATGGCGCTGGCAAGCTGACGTATGGCCGTGCCGTTTCCCGCCTGCTGAGCCACGCATCGAGTACGCGCGCGGAATCGGTCGACCTGCAACTGGGCGACGGCAGCTTTTCGCGGTACATCAAGTCATTGAAGCTGGGGAAGATGATGAAATATGAATACGTGCCCGCCTTCCAGAATGCGCTGTATGCCCCGCAGCCGCTGCAAGCCCTCGGTGCCGGCAAGTGAGGTGCGGAACAGCCAGCAGCGAGCAAGCAGTGAAAAAGCACCGTGCCAGGTGCTTTTTTATCCCCGGCCCTCCCGGTATAAGTTGATGTAGATCAATCAATTTTCCTATTGTGTGCAGCAGAATATGATCATTCGCAAGTCTCTGATGCACAGACCGTGACAGAGCGCCTGCGTCCTGCATTATGCATTTGCCACTTCACAAGGAATACCATGACACCCACTACCATGAAAGCCGCCGTCGTCGAGCAACTGGGCCAGCCGCTGGTGCTGCGCGAGGTGCCTGTGCCGGTACCCGGCCCCGGCCAGATCCTCGTCAGGACGGAAGCCTGCGGCGTCTGCCACACGGACTTGCATGCGGCGCGCGGGGACTGGCCAGTCAAGCCCGCGCCGCCCTTCATCCCCGGCCACGAAGGCATCGGCCTGGTGGTGGCCATGGGCGCGGGCGTGACGGAAGTGCAACTGGGCGAGCGGGTCGGCGTGCCCTGGCTGTATTCCGCCTGCGGCCATTGCGAACATTGCCTGGCGGCCTGGGAAACCGTGTGCGCCGAGGCACAGTTCGGCGGCTACACGAAGAATGGCGGCTTCGCCGAATACATCCTGGCCGACCCGCGCTATGTCGCGCATATTCCGGCGGGCCTGTCCGCCGTGCAGGCGGCGCCCATCATCTGCGCCGGCGTGACCAGCTACAAGGGCATCAAGGAAACGGGAGCGCGGCCGGGCGAATGGCTGGCCGTGTCGGGCATCGGCGGCCTGGGCCACCTGGCCATCGAGTATGCGCTGGCCATGGGCTTGCGCGTGGCGGCCGTCGACATCGATGAAGGCAAGCTGGAACACGCGCGCGCCCTCGGCGCCGAAGTGGCCATCAATGCGCGCCAGGGCGACCCGGTGGCGGCCCTGCGCGAGGCGACGGGCGGCGGCGCCCACGGCGTGCTGATCACGGCGCCGTCGCTCGATGCCTTCCAGCAAGGCGTGGCCATGACGCGCAAGCGGGGCACCTGCGTGCTGGTGGGCCTGCCGCCGGGCGACTTCCCCACGCCGCTGTTCGACGTCGTCGCCAATTGCGTGACGATACGCGGCTCTTTCGTGGGCACGCGCCAGGACATGGCCGAGGCGCTGGCGTTTGCCGCCAATGGCAAGGTCAGGGCCGACGTGGAATTGCAGCCCCTGTCAGCCATCAACGACGTCTTCCACCGCCTGGAGCACGGCAAGGTGGCCGCGCGCGTCGTGCTCGACTTCAGCCAAGGCTGACCGGCCCGCCGGCGCCGCAGGGGCATCCCTGCCGCCGGCAAGCGGACACGGCCGCGGCGCGCGCGCGGCCAGCCTCCCGTCTTTCCCTTCTCCCGCCGCCCGCGGCGCATCCCGGCCCCCTGTCTGTCCCCTCCCCCTGCCAGCCCGGCAAGCAATATGCCCCGGGCGCCGCCTTTTGTGCCCGCGCACGCCCGTGCGCCGTTGACACCCGCGAGTAGCTGTCCTATAGTCGCCGGGTTAACAAGAAATGAGAATGAGAATCATGTTCATTAAAATGAAGAAATGGCTCGCCTGCTATCCCCTCCTGGCCGCCACCCTGCTGCTGGCCGGTGGCGCGCAGGCGCAGGAGACTGCGCAAGACACGGGCGCCAAGCAGTTGTGGCAGCTGATCGACTACGTGGCCGTCGATTACGGTGGCGCCGTCGAGCACGGCAAGGTGGTGAGCGAAGCGGAATACGCGGAAATGCTGGACTTCACGGACAACGCGGCGACGCAGATCGCCGCCCTGCCCGGGCACGCGTCGAAGGCGGCCATCGCCGCCGCCATCGCCGAGCTGCGCGCCGCCGTCGTCGCCAAGGCGGACGGCGCGCAGGTCAAGCGCCTGGCGCACCATGCGAACGGCTTGCTCATCGCCGCCTATCCGATCCCCGTGGCGCCCAAGGCGCTGCCCAACCTGGCGCGCGGCGCGGCCCTGTATGCGGCCCAGTGCGCGTCGTGCCACGGCGTGGCCGGCGGCGGCGACGGCCCGCTGGCGGCCAGCCTGGAACCGAAGCCTATCGCCTTCACGGATGGCGAGCGGGCGCAGTCGCGCAGCCTGATGGCCCTGTACCAGGTCATTTCGCAGGGCGTGGCCGGCACGTCAATGGCCAGTTTCGGCCAGCTGTCCGACAGCGAACGCTGGGACCTGGCCTTCTTTGTCGGCGGCATGTCGCACGACGCGGCGGCGCGCACGCACGGTGAAAAACTGTGGCAGGACGATCCCCGGGCCAAACAGCTGTACGCGGACCTGGCCGCCGTGACGACGCTGACGCAGGAAGCGGCGGCCGCCAAGCTGGGCGCCGACGAAGCCCAGGCGCTGACGGCCTACCTGCGCAGCGCGCCCGGCAAGGCCGAGGCGCACAAGCCGGCCGGCCTGGCTCTGTCGCGCCTGCGCCTGGCCGAAAGCCTGGCCGCCATGCGGGCGGGCGACCGCGCCGCCGCCACGCGCCTGGGCCTGTCGGCCTACCTGGACGGTTTCGAGCCGATCGAGCCGCTGGTCGGCGCGCGCAACAAGTCCTTGCTGCTGGCCGTGGAAAACGCCATGCTGGCCTACCGTTCGGCCGTGGCCAAGGGCACGCTGGCCGATGCCGAGGCGGCCGGCGACAAGCTGCAGCAACTGTTTACCCACGTGGAGGCGGAGCTGGGCGACGCCCAGGCCGACCCGATGACGACCTTTGTCGGCGCCCAGACGATTTTATTGCGCGAAGGCGTGGAAGCGCTGCTGATCGTCATCGGCATCATCGCCTTCCTGCGCAAGGCCAAGCGCCACGATGTATTGCCCTACGTGCATGCGGGCTGGATCAGCGCCCTGGGCGCGGGCGGCCTGACATGGTTGGCGGCCACCTACCTGGTGACGATCAGCGGCGCCAGCCGCGAAGTGAGCGAAGGACTCGGCTCAGTCTTCGCGGCCCTGGTCCTGCTCAGCGTGGGCCTGTGGATGCACCAGAAGAGCAGCGCCGGACGCTGGCAGGAATACCTGCACGAGAAGCTCACGGCGGCCATGTCGCGGCGCTCCGCCTGGGGCCTGTTCGCCCTGGCCTTCATCGCCGTCTACCGGGAAGTGTTTGAAACCGTGCTGTTCTATTCCGCCCTGGCGGCGGACGGCAATGGCGGCGCGCTGCTGGGCGGCTTCCTCGTGGCCATGGTCTTGCTGGCCGTCATCGCCTGGGCCTTGCTGCGCAGCAGCGCCCGCATGCCGATCGGCAAGTTCTTCTCGTGGACATCCGCCTTCGTGGCCGTGCTGGCCGTGATCCTGATGGGCAAGGGCGTGGCCGCGCTGCAGGAAGCGGGCTGGGTGGGCGTGACCCCCGTCGATTTCGCCCGCATCGACCTGCTGGGCATCCTGCCGACGGCGGAAACCCTGCTGGCGCAGGCGGCCATCCTGGCCATCATCGTTGCCGGCTACGGCTGGAACCGCATCTCGGCCGGCAAGGGCAAGCCGGCCTGATCCGCATCGCGCCGGAACGGCCGATGGCTCCCGGTCGCTGCACGCAGCTATCGGGAGCTGTTACCTTGCGGCCGCTTCCCGCGCCATGTCGGCCGACAGCGGGCTGTGGCCATGCATCTTTACTCCAGCCGGCCAGGTCTCTGCCAGCACGATATCGCGCAGCTTGCGCACGCTCTCGTCCAGCGGGTCTTGCGCAAGGATCACCAGGTCGGCCCGCTTGCCGGCTTCCAGCGCCCCCGCCAGATGGTCCATGTGGCAATGCTTGTGCGGCCAGCCAGGCCTATTTTGTTTTGGAAAATATCTTGGGGTGTTTACCAAGATCTTCCTGCCACATTGCTAAATTCGTGTCCAGCTTCTTCTTGGTCGGCTGGATTTTCTCCGCCGCGGCGATTGCATCCACGGCACGCTGTTTCCTTTGATCATTTTTCCTCTGCCTGTAGTAGCCGAACAGGGAGCCGCCCAGCGCCCCGGTCATGGCTCCGGCAGCCAGCAGGCCGGCCCCCGCCACGACGGGACCGGCGGCGATGCCCAGCAAGGCGGCCACCGGGGGCAAGGCCCAGTTGGCCAGGCCAGCCAGCCCTCCCGCGACGGCGCCCCAGCGCGCGCCGGACTCCGCGCCCTCGCGTACATGGGTGTCTTTGAACTCGCCGCCGTCAAGCGCCTGCTCGGCGCGCGCCAGGTGCGCCGAGCGCGGCGTCATGGCGCCGCCCGCGACGAAATTGGCATCGAAGCCGTCGCCCGGGTCATCGCTGCGCAGGCTGGAATTGGGACCGAGGGTGATATTGGAGCGCAGGCTCAGCAAGTCTTTCTCGCCTTTGACGCCCAGCGTTGTCTTGTCGCCGTCCGTCAGCGACACGTAGAGTTTCTTCAATTTACTTTTTGCAAGCTTGTGGTGGCCGCTATCGGCCGCTTCAGCAGAAGTGCCCACCGTCAGGCGTCCGCTGGCGCTTTTCAATTCCCCGTCGATGGCAGCGTTGCGCCACTTCTCGTTTTTCTTGCCCAGCTGAATCACAGCCTGCGGGGCGGCCTGCAATTGCACCACGGCCTGCGCCTGCGCGCCGTGATTCGCCATGGCGTGCCAGGATTGTAATTGCATGGCCTGCTGGCTATTTTCCGCCAGCGCCTGCAATGTCCCGGCGCCTGGCGCCAGGGGGGCGGCTGCCTGCCCGCCCCGCGGCTGTGCGGCATGGGCATGGCCGGCCGCCGCGCCGCCGGTGCGTGCCGCTTCAAGATGGGCCATGGCGATCTCCTCCTGATGTCCTGCATTACCAACAAGAACCCATGGCCGCCGACTGCGGGGGCACGCCGGCGGACGGCCTAGAAGTTCTTGAACTGTTTGCCCAGCGTCTCGTCGTAGGCCCCGCCTATCATGCGCATGAGGATGTCGCGCGGCGTCATTGAAGGAGAACTCAGCTTGACCGCCACGATCTGTGCGTGGGCCTCGTCGAATATCAGCAAGGGTTCGCCTGCGTGTTCGCCGGCATAGGAAATCTGATAATCCACGTCCTCTCCCAGGATGTATTGCGCGTGCGAGATGAACATCTGCACTTTCGGGATGGCGCTGGTGACGAGGTTTTTTTGCATGTCGATGCCGGGGTCTTCCACGCGGATGCCGCCCGTCCTGGCCGCCGACAGGCGCTTTTCCTTGATCGTCTGGCGCTCGATCAGCAGGCGGAATTGCGTTTGTGGCAATAAATGATGGTAGTCGCTGATGGTTTTCAGCAAGGTATTGACGGAGGAGCCGGAAATGGCCGTTTCCGTCAGGGCGATGGTGATCATGGGTGGTCGATGCAGCAGATGCGGATTGCGCGCCAGCATGGAAAACATCCGGCCCTCCTCCAGGTTCATCATGGCCATGGCCAGGTCTCTGTGCTGCGTGGTGCGCTTCTCCGTTTTCGCGATCTTGACGTTCAGTATGTCGCGCCTGACGGCAAGCAGATGGTCGGCGACGAGCGAACCGCCCCGTTCCAGGCTGAACACCGCCGTGGCGTCGCCCAGCATGTGCACCAGATCGAGCAGCGCGCGGCGATTGTCGCGGATGAAGGGCGCCAGTATCGCGCCCTTG
Organism: Janthinobacterium sp. GW821-FHT03C08; assembly: GCF_059420905.1. Taxonomy (NCBI): domain Bacteria; kingdom Pseudomonadati; phylum Pseudomonadota; class Betaproteobacteria; order Burkholderiales; family Oxalobacteraceae; genus Janthinobacterium; species Janthinobacterium sp. GW821-FHT03C08. The sequence continues at coordinate 81,937 of NZ_JBWKUP010000022.1, forward strand.
ATGTACGGGCCAAATGTCTCTGCCGTCTTGCCCGTCTGCTGCATGAATTCCTCGTTGTCCGTGCCGCGGATGACGCCGATGGCTTGATGCCGCTCGTCCAGGTTCGCGTCAGACAGGCGGGCCGGAATGCCATGCAGGTGGCCGAGCGTTGCATGCTCGACCTGCTCGAAGACCTCGTCGCCATGCATGGCCACGGACTGCTCCTTGCGCTCGGCCTGCTCGACGGGCCCCAGTTCGTGCAGCCGGGCTGCTTTTTCAAGCACTTGCACCAGCGCCGCATATTTTTCCCCGAAGGTGGCCACCCACTGGCGCTGGTAATGCCAATCATTGTTCATGGACAACAAAAAGGTCAGGCGATTCTGTACGCCGTCGAGCATGACGGGGGGAATGCGGCTGCGGCTGGAGTGATAGTTATCCAGTATGTTGTCAAATTCAATCTTACTCCCGAGCAACTTATTCGATATTGCCACGATTTTATCGTGCATCTCGACCAGGTCATCGACGGCAGCCTGCCACGTGACATAAGTATGGGTAATATCATCATCCCTCGCCCAGGCAATCAGGACAGTGTTCAGTTTCCTGTCCGCTATCGGTCCCCGATGGTACTCCCCCGGTATCGCCTTGGTGCGCTCCGCGCTGCCAATTTTGAAGTAGCCCTGCACGACTCCGGGCGATGCGGACGCCTGCCTGCGGGGCGCGGCCAGTCCGGCCTGCCATTGCGCCGCCCGGCTGCCCATCACGTCGGCCTCGTGCTCGAGCGCCCGGTCGTCATTGACGGGCACGCCCCCTTTCATCTGCAGCGTCGGCCTGACCCGGCCCTGTTTCTGCTGCACCACATGCCAGGCTTCATGCGGCAAGTGCCTTTCCTGGCCCGGCGCCAGGTGGATGGCCGTGCCCTGCGCATAGGCGTGCGCGTGCAGCTGGGCCGGCCTGGGCGAGTTGTAATGGACGGTCACATCGTCGAGGCGATAGCCGGACAGGCCTTGCAAGCCCGCCTGCAGGCCGGCGGGCAAGCCGCCAGGCGTGGAAGGGGCTGCTGCCGCCGTGCCGCCCATGCGCTGCACGGGCAGCCTGGCCAGCGCAGCGCCATTGGCCATTTCCGCATGGGCCTGCAACTGGCGCAAACGGGGATGCCCGTGCATGCCCTGCGCCTGCAGCATGCGGCCCTGGCCTGACGGCCCGGCCGCCTTGCCTTGGCGCGTATCGCGCGTGGTATCGGCGTGTGCCTGCATGGTTCGGCTCCCCGGTAGAGAAAACATCAATGGCTGCCCAGAAGGCGGCGGCTGCCTGGCGTGCAGCCGGCCGGGCATGGCCATTTGGCGGCCTCGGCGTTCGGATTGTACTTGCTTGAATAGTAAAAAAACACGCACATTGTCACGCCGCGATCCGGCCTCGCGGCGTCCCCGAATGGCGGCCTGAACAAATAAATTTATCGTGACAATAGGATAGTTTTATTACTTTTTTTGCATGCTACCATCGCTGCGGTTACATGATTCCAGGCAGCGACAATTACCATGGAACAGCAAATGCCATACCTGAATTTCCCGTCCCTTTCCTCGCCGCGCCCACGCTTGCAGGCGCGCGGTGCCGTAGCTGCAGCGCCGTTTCCCGGGTACTGAACCATGTCGGACATACGCAATGTGCTGGAAGTGATTTGCCGGCAAGCCAACGAGTACTTGCTCAACATTCACAGGCGCAATGACGACTGGGTCGTGCTGTCGAGCATCGTCGACCACAATGGCCGCGTGAATGAATTCATCAAGGACAAGGTGGTCATGACCGTGTACAACATCACGCGCGAAAACATGATCAGCACCTACACCCCGGCCCGGCCCGGCGGCGACGCCTTTGCCATTGTCAGTCCGCCCATCTACATCAACCTGCACCTGATGTTCATGGCAAATTTCTCCGAGAGAAATTATGCGGAAGGCCTGGCCGCCATCTCGGTCCTGATCTCGTTTTTCCAGCAGCGCCCCTATTTCACGCCGTCCGACACGCCGGAGCTCAAGCCGGGCATCGACAAGCTGACGCTGGAAATGGAAAACCTGACGCCCGTCGACGTCAACTACGTCATGGGCATCCTGGGCACCAAGTACCTGCCCAGCGCCTTTTACAAGCTGCGCCTGCTGCCATTCGACTCCAACGCCATGTGGGCCAGGACGTATGGCGCCATGGGCCTGGGCACGGCGCAAGCCCCGCAAGGCTGAGCCGCCATGGCACTCCAGCGCAACTACCTGTCCATGGGCATGGCGTTCTCGCCCGACGGCGGCGATACGCTGCTGGTGAAACTGTTCAGCGTGACGGTGCGGCATACCTATTACAGCCTGTCGCGGGGCTTTTGCCCGGACCTGCGCATCGCCCCCACGCCTGCGAGCGTGGAGCTGATGGGCAATTTCGGCATGGCACTCAGGCAGGAGCGCTTCGGCTTCAGCCTCTTCATCCAGCGGGGCCGGCTCAAGGACCTGCAGGCCTACCTGCTCGCCAAGGCCCTGCCCGGCCCCGGCGGCACGCTGGAATTCTGGGAGCGCCTGACTTTTTCCATGCAGCTGCAAAATCCCGCCTTCATCGACATCACGCAGCTGCCGCTGGCCACCAAGATCAATGAGCGCAATTTATATGCCAGCAATTGCCAGGCGCACCTGGAAGAGGGCCTGGCGCGGCTGTCGCCCGGCCCCTTCCTGGACGGAGCGGCCTTTTACGACGTCGTCGGCCGCGACGTCACGCTGCGCCTGCCCGCCGGCGCGCAGCGCGTCGTCGTCGCCGACATCGCCGGGCGCGTGGTGCTGCCGCCGCCGGGCACGGAGCCGATCCCGATCTTTCCCGCCGGCAGCGGCGCCGGCGCCCCGCAATGGAGCTGGGCGCAGATCGACATGAGCACGCTGCCGTTCGACCTGTACACCGTGCGCGTGCAGGATGCGCACGGGAACGAGGTTACTACGGGGAAATATCCCTGGAGCGTGCTGTACATCCAGCCCCAGGCCGATGCCCTGCTGCTGCTGGACATGCTGCTGACGCAGCCCACCCCGGACAGTGCCGGCGTGTATCCGCTGCCATCCCTGTTCGGCACGCCGCCCGCGCCGCCGGCCGCCAGCGGCACGCCGTATGTGCTGCCCTTCGATGCGCGGCATACCTATTGGCAGTATTACATCGTCTCGCAAGGCCCCAGGGGCATCCTGCGGGACCTGCGGATCAGCGGCCAGGGCGCGGACTTCGTTTGCCAGCCGGAACCGGTGCTGCTGCCGAACGGCGACCTGGCCACGGTGTTCATGGCGCAGCAGCCATTGCCCTTGAGCCAGCACGCCACGCAAGTCTTCCAGCTGACGGGCCAGCGCAGCGATGCCAAGGGCCACGAAAATGCGATCAGGATTTCCCGGCTACCGGTGGCGGCCGCCACGCCGGTGTGGCCGAGTCTCACTCAGCGGTTCCAGTCCGGGATTTCTGAGATTTATGTGTATGTTTGATCCGGCAATTCTGCCATGTTGCAGGTCTTTAACTACAAGGAAAAAAGTCCATGTCGACGAGTACAACCCTAGCGAAGAATCGGAAAACGCCCGGCGTTTATATCACCGAGTTCCCCTCGTTTCCGCCGTCCATCGTCGGCATGCCGACGGCGGTACCCATTTTCATCGGTTATACGGAGACGGCCGTCGATCCGTCGAGCGGCCAGCAGATGTACCTGACGGCCGTGCAGCTGAGTTCGCTGTCCGACTATAACAGTTACTTCGGCGGCGACTTCGACGCCAAAGGGGTGGTCGAGGTCGTCGATAACAGCACCTTTGACGCCAAGTACGATTTCCAGGCCGTCATCAAGGTCCTGTCGGCCAAGGACACGAAGGCGCTGGACGACAAAACGGACTATTTTTCCATCGGCACTTCGCTTGCACCGGATGCGGCGCTGCAACAGGCGACGGAAATGGCGGAAGAAGGCAAGAGCAAGATCAAGACCATCGCCCAGTTCAATCTGTATTCGGCGATGCAGATGTTCTTCAAGAACGGCGGCGGCAATTGCTACGTCGTTTCCGTTAGTAATTACTGGGGCAAGCAGAGCGTGCTGCCGACGCCGGACGCCGATCCCGTCAAGATCAGCGCCACCGAACTGCAGAAGGGCCTGGACGTGTCGGCCGTGACGCGCGGACCGACGATGCTGCTGGTGCCGGACGCCTGCCTGTTTCCCAAGGAGGAAGGCAAGGATGGCCACCCGGACAGCTATCCCGGCTATGCGGACATCGCCGTGGAGATGCTCCGGCAGTCGAAGAAGCTGCAGGACCGGGTCGCCATCCTCGACCTGCCCGGCGCCCTCGATGCCGATAACTGGAGCGCCACGGGCATGGCCAAGCAGGCGAAGATCTTCTATACGGCGATCAGCCCCGCCGCCGAAGCGTTCAGCTATGGCGCCGCGTATGGCCCGGCGCTGCAATCGTCCCTGATGACGTCCGCCGACATTCTCTACAACAACCTGTCGGGCAGCGCGGAAAGCACCGTGTGGATGAACAGCCTGCTCACCTCGCAGGCGTACGGGCTCTACCCGCCTGGCAAGGATGGCAAGCTGTCGGAAAAGTTCCAGGACGTGGCGGAACATATCGCCGCCGCCTTTCCCGTGGTGACGGCGGACACGACGGCCTTCGGCGACCCGACCGCCATCGTCGCCACCATGACCGCGGAGCCCAAGCAGCTGGTCTCGCTGACGCCGGCCAAGCCGAATCCCGCCCTGAACGACACGCCGGCGGCCAGGGTGGCGCTGGACCAGTACCTGGAAAATGCCACGCCCCTGCTGAGCAAAATCGAACAGATCCTCGCCACCCAGCTCAATGTCGTGCCGCCCAGCGGCGCACTGGCCGGCATCTGGACGCTGAACGACAACAACCGCGGCGTGTGGAATGCGCCGGCGAACATGACGCTGAACAACGTCATCTACCCGATGGTCGACCTGACCGACGCGGAACAGGGCGATTTCAATGTGCCCCTGAGCGGCAATGCCATCGACATCCTGCGCTCCATGGTCAACCGCGGCACCGTCGTCTGGGGCGCGCGCACCCTCGATGGCAACAGCCTCGACTACCGCTACATCCAGGTGCGCCGCACCCTGAACTATATCGAGCAGTCGATCAAGCAGGCGCTGCAGCAATACATCTTCGCCGCCAACGATGGCGGCACCTGGGCCACGGTAACGGCCACCATCTCCAACTTCCTGACCCAGCTGTGGCAGTCTGGCGGCCTGATGGGCGACAAGGCCAGCAACGCGTTTACCGTCAATTGTGGCGTCCCCACCACCATGAGCGGGCTCGACGTGCTGAATGGCTACATGATCGTCAACGTCACGGTGCAGCTGATCCATCCGGCTGAATTCATCGAGCTGACCTTCATGCAGACCATGCAGGGCGTGTAAATGATAGTTAATAACTCAATAACAATCCGATCACTTTTTAGCAGGAGTTCATGATGGCTGGTGAAATTCAATCCCCCAATGTTTGGCCGTTGCCAAAATTTTATTTTTCCGTCACGGGTTTGCCGACCGGCACCGTCAGTTTCCAGGAAGTGACGGGCCTGTCCACCGAGGTCACGCCGATCGAGTACCGCCACGGCGACAGCCCCAGTTTTTACCCGATCAAGATGCCGGGCCTGGGCAAGGTGGGCAATGTCTCCATGCGCAAGGGCATTTTCGTCAACGATACGACCTTGTGGACGTGGTTCGACCAGATCAAGCTCAATACCATCGCGCGCCTGACCGTGGTGGTCAGCCTGCTCGATGAGACGGCCACGCCGAAGATGGTGTGGACCCTCAACAATGCCTTCCCGATCAAGGTCACGGGCACCGAGCTGAAATCGGAAGGCAACGAAGTGGCCGTGGAAAGCGTCGATATCGCCTTCGAGACGATGGTCATCTCGGCGCCGTGACGATGTTTGCACCCTATTGCCCGCCGCCATCGTTCTACTTTACCGTCATGGTGGCGGGCACGGGCACGGCCCTCCAACTGAGCAGCATGGCCGACGCCGGCTTCCAGGAGGCGTCGGGCCTGGAAGCGAAGATCGAAACGGAAGCGCTGAAGGAAGGCGGCGAGAACCGCTATGTCCACCAGCTGCCTGGCGCCACGTCCTCGCCCAACCTGGTGCTGCGGCGCGGCTACGTGACGCGGCCATCCTTCCTGTCCGAATGGGCGGCGCAGACGGTCGGTTCCACGCTGGCCCAGCCGATCCTGACGCAGACGCTGGTGGTCATGCTGCTCGGCGCCGACCATATTCCCCTGGTGGCGTGGAATATCGCGCGGGCCTGGCCCGTGCGCTGGATGACGGGACCGTTCGATTCGCAGAAAAACGAAGTATTGACGGAAGTCATGGAATTTGCCTACGCCACGGTGACGCGCATGCCGCTCACCGAAGCGGCCGCCATGGTGCCGGCGGTCTCGGCCCTGATACGCCCCTAGAGGAGAATGGACATGCCCCTGCATATAGGTGAAATCGGCGTGCGCGTGGCAGTGCGCGACCCCAGTGAGAAACCGGCCGCGCCTGCGGCAGGCGGCTGTGGCGGCGCCGGCGCGCCCCTGGCCGCCACGCAGCAGGACCAGATCGTCGCCGAATGCGTGCGCCTGGTGCTGCAGACCCTGCGCATGAACGAGGCGCGCTGACATGACGGGCAGCCTCGAACACATGATCATCCAGGCCTACGCCGATGAGGAATTCAACCAGCAGGTGGGCCAGTTCACCGTGTGGATCAACCCCGCCACCTATACGCACGAGTACGGCATCTCGCACAGCGACCGCCAGGCGCCGGGCAGCAATGGCGCTTCGCCCGAATTTAACAAGGTGTGCCAGGAAACGGTGGCCTTCGAGCTGGTATTCGACGCCACCGGCGTGGTGCCGCCGCCCATCCCCGGCACGCCCATCCCGAAAAAGGGCGTGACGGCGCCGATCGACGAATTCCGCCAGCTGGCCGTGACGGTCAACAGCGACACGCACCGGCCCAATTTCCTGCGCCTGATCTGGGCGCAGCTGCAGTTCGATTGCGTGTTGAGCAAGCTGAGCATCAGCTACACCCTGTTCCGCCCGGACGGCACGCCCCTGCGCGCCAGGCTGGCCGTGTCCTTCACCTCGTTCAGCAGCGAAGTGGAGCTGGCGCAGGAAGCGAACCTGCACTCGCCCGACATGACGCACCTGGTGACGGTGCTGGCCGGCGACACCCTGCCCGCCCTGTGCTTCCGCATCTATGGCAGCAGCCAGTACTACCTGGGCGTGGCCGCCTTCAACCGGCTGCCGGACTTCCGCCGCCTGCGCCCGGGCGCGCAGCTGGTGTTTCCGCCCCTGTCGGGAGCGGCGGCATGAGCGCGCCTTCCCCCGCCCTGCTGGCCGGCTCGATCGTCAACGTCGCCATCACGGCCGACGGCAAGCCCCTGAACTCCACCTACCAGGTGCTGGCCGTGGATATCTGGACCGGCGTAAACAAGCTGCCGCGCGCGCGGCTGGTGATCGCCGACGGCAGCCCGAACACGGCCACCTTTCCCATCAGCGAAACGACCGCCCTGATCCCCGGCGCCAGCCTGGAGATCGCGCTGGGCTACGACGGCGGACAAAGCACGGTATTTTCCGGCCTGGTGTGCCAGCAGGGCATCAGCATCAGCGGCAACGGGCCGTCGCAGCTGATCGTCGAGGCGACCGACAAGGCCGCGGTGATGACGCTGGCGCGCAAGAACGCCATCTTTGACAAGACCACCGACAGCAAGGTGATCGAAAAACTCATCAGCCAGGCCGGCCTGGGCGCGGACGTCAAGGCCACGACGGAAGTGCTGCCCGCCGTGGTGCAGTTCTACTGCTCCGACTGGGACCTGATGCTGGTGCGCGCGCAGCTCAACGGCATGGTGGTGGTGACGTCGGCAGGCAAGGTCAGGGTGGCGCCGCCCGACACGGCCGCCCCGCCCGTGCTGACGCTGACGTACGGCCAGTCCATCCTCGACTTTCGCGCCGGCATGGACGCCACCGAGCAGTACAAGGCCAGCGCCATCCAGAGCCAGGCCTGGGACCCGGCCACGCAGAAGGTGGCCGTCTCGGGCCAGGCCAGCACCAGCGTGAAGGCGCCCGGCAACCTGTCCTCGGAACAGCTGGCCGGCGTCTTCGACGTCAAGCAGTACCTGCAGCAGACGGCAGGCACCCTGGCGCCGGCCGAATTGACGGCCTGGTCCTCGGCCGAACTGCTCAAGACGCGCCTGGCGAAGATCCGCGGCGAAGTGCAGTTCCAGGGCAACGCCCTGGCCGAGGTGGGGGCCATGGTGACCCTGGCGGGCCTGGGCGACCGCTTCAACGGCGCGGCCTACGTCTCCGGCGTGCACCATCGCTTGGCGCAGGGGCTGTGGCTCACGAGCGCCACGATCGGCCTGTCGCCGGACTGGTTCGCGGCCACGGCGCCGCAGATGGTGGCGCCGGGCGCCTCGGGCCAGCTGCCGGCGGCGGCCAGCCTGCAGACGGGCGTGGTGCTCAAGACGGACCAGGACCCGGACGGCGAATACCGCGTGCAGGTGTCGCTGCCTCTGCTGCAGGCGGGCACCCTGGGGCTGTGGGCCAGGCTGGGCGGATTTTACGCCTCGAACGGCTTCGGCGCCGAGTTCTACCCCGAAGCGGGCGACGAAGTGGTGGTGGCCTTCATGAATGGCGACCCCCGCTTCCCCGTCATCCTCGGCGCGCTGTACAGCAAGAAAAACCCGCCGCCCGTGCCGCCCGACGGGGAAAACAGCCAGAAGACCATCGTCACCCGCGCCGGCATGCGCCTCGATTTCTTCGACAAGGAGACGGCGCTCGAGATCTCGACGAAGAAAAAGCACAGCATCCGCCTCGACGACAAGGATGGCAAGCTGACGATCAAGGACAGCAACGGCAACACCGTCGTCCTGGCCGACAGCGGCATCAGCGTCGACAGCGCGGCGAAGATAACGCTGACGGCCAAGGGCGACATCAGCCTGGCCGCGCAGGGCAAGCTGGTGCTCAAGGGCCAGGCCGGGGTGGACATCGCGGGTGCCACCATCAGCGCCAAGGCCGACACCAGCTTCGCGGCGCAGGGCTCGGCCGAAGCCAAGCTGACCTCGGGCGGCATCGTCACCGTCCAGGGCGGCATCGTCAAGATCAACTGATCCCCACCATCGACCACAGGAGCCAGCGCATGCCCCCAGCCGCCCGACAGACCGACCTGCACGTGTGCCCCATGGTCACGCCCGGCGTGCCGCCCATCCCCCACGTGGGCGGCCCCATCACGGGGCCGGGCGTGCCCGTGGTGCTGATCGGCGGCTTGCCCGCCGCCTGCGTGGGCGACATGTGCGTCTGCGTGGGGCCGCCCGACTCCATCGTCAAGGGCTCGGCCACCGTCACCATCGGCGGCCGCCCCGCCGCCAGGATGGGCGACTCCACGGCCCATGGCGGCAGCATCGCCATCGGCATGCCCACCGTGCTGATCGGAGGCTGAGGCATGGCCGACGACCTTGCGCCCCGCTTCCTGGGCACGGGCTGGACCTTCCCCCCCACCTTCAGCCGCGTCCTGGCGTCGGTGGAGATGTCCAGCGACGACGCGAACATCAAGCAGTGCCTGCGGGTGCTGTTCGGCACGGCCATCACGGAACGCCTCATGCTCGCCTCGTATGGCACGAATCTGCGCCTGCGCGTGTTCGACGCGCTGACCGCCACGCTGGAGAACGAAATCCGCACGGCCGTACAGAAGGCGATACTCAACTGGGAGCCGCGCATCGACGTCATCAGCATCGACATCACGCAACAGTCGCCGCTGGACGGGCGGCTCGACATCAGCATCGCTTACCTGGTGCGCAAGACGAATGCGCGCAGCAACCTCGTGTACCCCTACTATCTGTCCGAAGCGACCACGGCCCTGCCGCCGACATGAGAAAGCCTGCGCAATGAGCCTGTCCCCCGCTTCCGGCGCCCTGAACCAGGCGATGAGCCAGCTCGACCGGCTGGCCCATGCCCCGGACCCCGGGCACGCGCCCGTGGATGGCCGCAGCCTGGCCAGCCTGCTCGCCTTTGCGGCCGAATACGGCAGGCTGATCCAGTTCTACGACCTGGCCGACGCGCCCGATGGCGACTGGTCCGCCTTTTTCCGCGGCGACCAGAGCGTCGCGCTGGCCTTGCTGGCCGCGCTCGACCTGGCCGACATCGAGCGCCAGATCGACCTGCTGCTCGACGCCCTGCGCCACGTGATCGGCGTGGAACAGCGGCTGCGGCTGTGGCAGGAGCTGAGCGGCAGCACCACGCGCCTGCTGGCCATCACGCGCCGCGCCGGCGTGCCCCATGCGGGGCTGCTGCCGGCGCTGGCCGAGGTGCCCGCGTGGCGCTCGCCAGGCCCGCTGCTCGAACCGGCCGCGCGCCTGGCCCAGCATTTCGGCGGCGAAACGGCCGAGGCGCGGCTGCAGCGCGAACCCCAGGGCGGCGGCTGGCTGCAGGAATTGCTGGCACTGCTGGAAGAATTCCTCGCCAGTCTGCTGCTGGCCCTGCAGCAGGAGCGCGATGCCGCCGTCGCGGCCCTGCCGGCGTCCCTGCTCGACAGGCGGCACGCGCCCCAGTCGGGGCTGTGGGATGCCTTTGCCCAGCTGTTCCGCCACGCCCAGCACAGCGTCAACCGCTTTCCCCGCCGCCTGCTCGACTTTTACCAGGAACAGGTGCTGCGCCAGCAGACGCGGGCGGAGGCGCCCGACCATCTGGTCCTCGCCTTCACCCCCGCCGACGGCGTCAGCCAGACCAGCCTGGCCAAGGGCACGCCCTTTCTTGCCGGTACCGACAGCGATGGGCTGCCCATCCTGTATGGGCTCGACGCGGACCTGACGGTGAGTGCCGCCAGCGTGACGGCGCTGCGCACCGTGACGCTGGCGCCGTGCGGCGACCCGGCCGCGCCGGCCGGCCGGCTGGTGCTGGCCGGCGAGGTGGCCCTGTCGGACACGCCGCCGGCCATCACTGCGGCCTTTCCCCTGTTCGGCGCGGACCAGCCGGGGCTGCATGGCGCCCTGCTCGCCAAGGAAGCCAGCCTCGGCTTTGCCATCGCCAGCGACTGCCTGCTGCTGGCGGGCGGCTTGCGCGAAATCAAGCTCGAACTGTACCTGCAGCCGACGGCGGCGCAGGCCCCCGACAGCCTGCCGCCCGCCGACCTGGCGCGGCTGCTGGGCGTCGCCTTCGCGCTGCGCTATACGACGCCGGACGGCTGGGCCGATATCCATGGCTACCACGTGGCGCCGCCGACGCAGCCGGACGGTCCCTATCTGCTGTCGTTCCAGCTCGACGCGGATGCCGCGCCCTGGGCGGCGGACCCGGCGCAGGCGGCCCTGCCGTGGGGCGGCCTGCCCACGCTGTCGGCGCGGCTGCTGCAGTCGCCGCCGCCGGCCCCGGGCGAGGCACGCGCGTATCCGTACGCGGCGCTGTCCGCGCTGAGCCTGTCGGCGCTGGCGCTGCGGGTGGCGGTCAGCGGCCTGGAACAGCTGCAGATCAGCGGCCCGGGCGGCCCGCTGGACCCGGGCGCGCCGTTCGCCCTGTTCGGCTCGCCGCCCGTGCAGCATGCGGCCCTGAGCATCAGCGCGCCCGAACTGTTCGCCAAGCGGCTGGACTGTTTCAGCGTCACCATCACCTGGTTCGGCCTGCCCGTCGCCAGCTCCGGCTTCAAGGGCTATTACGAAGGCTACGTGATCGACGCCGATGGCAGCACCCGCGCGCCCGGCCAGCTGTTCAACAACCGCATCTTTACGGCGGGCCTCGAGGTGGTCAATCCGGGCAGCTGGACCTTGCGCGGCGGCCCGCCGTTCCAGCGCCTGTTCCAGCTGGGCGTGCAACAGATCGAGCCGGCGCCGCTGCTGCCACGCACGACCCTGCGCGAGCCGGTCATCGCCAGGTCCGCCGAGCGCTACTACGACCCGCAGCTGAGCGCCGTGCGCCTGCGCCTGGAAGACCCCAGCTATGCATTCGGCGACGTGCTGTACGCGCCCAACGTGATGGCCGCGTCGCTGCAACTGACGGCCATCGCCGCGTCCTGCGCGGGCCAATGCACGCCGCCGCCCGTCGGCGATGGCGACGCGCCGCTGGAGCCGGTGCTGCTCGCCTGCCAGGAAGGCGACGACGCCAGCTTCCCCGCGCGGGTCAGTGTTGCCGTTCAGCAATCCCTGGGCAGCCTGGACGGACAGGCGCTGGCTGCCCTCGACGCCGCCATCGGCCAGGCCGTCGCCATGCCGGAACAGCCGGCATGGCGCGACGGCCTGCGCGCGGCGCTGCGCCACCAGGCGGCGGGCGCATCGCTGCTGCAGCGCCTGCGCCGCCTGCGCGCGCCGGGGCAGGACAGCCCCGCCGTGCATGCGGGCCTGCGGCAGTGGCTGGCCGGGCACGGCGCGGCCCTGCAGGCGGGCGGCGCCACGGCACGGGTGGCGCAGGCGCACGCCGCGCTGGCGGCCGGCGACACCCTGCTGGCAGCCTGGCAAGCCAGCATCGGCACCCCAACGTCCGTGGCGCGGCCGGAACTGGCCGGCAGCATGCGCCGGCTGCAGGACAGCCTGCGCGCCGTGCCCGCCGACACGGACCCTGACTGCATCCAGAAATGCATGCACGATGCCGTCAAGCCCGCCTTTCCCAACCAGCCATGGCTGCCGATGGCGCAAGGCATCCAGGTCAGCTACGGCGCGACCGCCGCGCAGCCGCCCGTCGCTGGCCAGGCGGGCGCCACCGCCCTGCATTTTTTCCACCTGTGCCCGTTTGACCGGATCGAGGCGGCCGGCTGGCAAGACGGCCAGGCAGTGCCCCTGCTGGCGCCCCTGGCCGGCGCGGGCACGCTGGACATCACCCTGTCGGCCCCCGCCACGGAACTCAGCCTGCTGTTCCAGATGGCGCCGCCGCCCGGCGGCTGGCCCATGGACACGGCGATGCCGTACTGGCAGCAAGGCGACGGCACTGCCTGGCAAGCGCTGGCGCCGCAAAGCGACACGACCAACGGCCTGCGCCAGTCCGGCATCGTGCGCTTCGCGCTGGCGCCCTGGCCCGCCGGCGCGCCCCTGCGCCTGCGCGCCGCGTTCGCCGAAGGCGATGCCGCCCGCTATCCCCTGCTGGCTGGCCTGCTGGGCAACGCCGCCAGCGCCACCTGGCTGGGGCCGGGCGGCGCCGGCACGCTGGGCACGCCGCTGCCGGCCGGCAGCATCAGCGCGCCCGCGGCACCGCTGCCGGAGATCGGCAGCATCGTGCAGCCGGAAGCGTCGTTCGGCGGACGGGCCCGGGCCAGCGGTGCCGCCTTCGACCTGTGGCTGGCCGAACGCCTGCGCCACAAGGACTACGGCATCCAGGCCTGGGACTACGCCAGCCTGGTGCTGGCGGCCTTTCCCTCGCTGTGGCAGGCGGGCGTGGTGGCGGCCAGCAATGGCGCCCCCGGCTGCGCGCCGGGCCAGGTGTGGCTCGTGGCCGTGCCCGGTCCCGCCACCCCGGCCATCGACGACCCCACCGTGCCGGGCTGCACGGCGCAGGCGCTGAGCCAGATCGCCGCCTACCTGGCGCCGCGCATCAGCCCCTTCATCGAGCTGCACGTGAGCAATCCGCCATACGTGCGCCTGTGCGTGCACGCCAACCTGCGCTTTGCCGACGACGACAAGAGCGCCTGCCTGCGCCGCCTGAACGAGGAACTGGTCGCCTACCTGTCGCCATGGCCCACGCCCGCGCTGGGAGCGCGCGCCGCCAGCTACTACACCTGGCAGGAAGTGGCGCGCTTCATCCGCCAGCGCCCCTACGTCAAGGCCATCCTCGCGCTGCGGCTGTCACCGGACCCCGGACGCGCGGGCGCGCCGCCCGCCTACTACACCTCGGCCCTGTCGCACGCGCTGGTGGCCGACGCCCCGCACGGCTGCGAACTGCTGCGCCAGCCGGCCATCGCGCCACCGCAGGAGGCCGCATGAGCGCAGGGGACGGCTTGCCGGCGGACAACGCCACCATCGCCCGCGCGCCGCCCGCGCACGCGGGCCTGAACTACCAGGCCCTGGTCGAGGAAGGCACGCGGCTGGTACAGCAGCTGTCGGGCGAGCTGTGGACCAATTTTAACTATTCCGATCCCGGCGTCACCATCCTCGAGCAGCTGTGCTATGCACTTACCGAGCTGTCCTACCGCGCCGGTTTTCCCGTACCCGACCTGCTGGGCGCGCCGGGCAGCGGCGCCATCGCCCTGCCGCACCAGGGCCTGCGCGCGGCCTGGGACATCCTGCCCGTCAGCGCCGTCACCGCCGACGACCTGCGCCGCCTGCTGCTCGACCGCGTGCCGGAGGCGGCGAATGTCTGGCTGACGCCGCTGGCGGCGCGGGACGCGGGCGGCGTGGACGGCCTGTACCGGCTCGACGTGCTGCCGCGCCGCGCCGACTGCAGCTGCGATGCACCGGCCGAGGCTGCCTTGCCCGCGCGCCTGCTCGACCACTACGCCAGCCAGCGGGCCCTGTGCGAAGACGTGGCGGCCTGCGTCGTGCTGGCCCCGCTCGCCACCCGCCTGCAAGCCACGGTGCTGCTGAACCAGTTCAGCGATCCCGACGCCGCGCTGGCCCAGCTGCTGTTCGCCGTCGGCATGGTGCTGGCGCCGGAGCCGCGCCGCAGCTCGCTGGCCGAGCTGCGCCAGGCCGGCCGCACGAGCGCGGAAATCTTCCACGGTCCCTTGCTGCTGCAGGGCTTTGTCGGCGCCGACCAGCTCGCGCCGCTGCCCCGCTGCGTGCGCGTGGGCGCCGTGCTGGAAGCCATGGCCAGCGTGCCCGGCGTGCTGGCCGTCGATGCGCTGACGGTGTACGTCCAGGGCCATGCGCGCGGCTATGGCGTGGACGACTGCATCGACGCCGGCGACGGCAACATCCTGCAGCTGGACACCGCCTGGCGCGACGATGGGCTGATATTGCTGTGTGACAACGCCGTCTGCACGCCCAGTCCGGCCAAGGTGCGCCGCCTGCTGGACCGGGCCTGGGCGCTGCAGCGCCGCCGCTATCCGCTGCGGGACGACTATGACGCGCTGTATCCGCCGCCTGCCGGCACGGGCGTCCCGCTGTCTGGCTACACGTCGGTGCAGGAGCAGTTTCCCGCCGTCTATGGCATCGGCGCCTATGGCCTGCCATCCGGCGCGGGCGCGGCGCGCCAGGCCCAGGCCAGACAGCTGAAGGGCTACCTGATGGCCTTCGACCAGTTGATGGCCGACTACTTCAGCCAGCTGGCCTTCGTGCGCGACCTGTTTTCCGTGACGGCCGGCGGCGAGCGCACCTATGCCTGGCAATCGCTGCGCGGCTGCGTGCCGGGCGCCGACGACCTGCTGATGGCGGGCTATGAGCGCGGCATGCACGAACTGACTGCGCGCAACGACCCCGTGCTCGCGCGCCAGGGCGCCGTGCTGGGCTTCCTGCTGTCGCTGTACGCCTCGCCCCTGAACGCGGCGGCGCCCGTCTCCGGCTTGCCCGGTGCGGCTGCGGCCCGCCAGGCGGCGCTGGTGCGGGCCCGGCAGGAGTTGCTCAGGCGCATAGTGGAAGCGACGCGCGACCGGGGCCGCGGCATCGACTACCGGCAGGCCGACCGCCAGCACCCCATGGCGGGACTGGAAGTGCGCTGCCGCATCGAGCTGGGACTGCTCGATCCCGCGCGCGGCGGCGCCGGCGATGGCGCGCAGGCGCCTTTCGGCCGCCAGCTGCCGGCGGAGGACGGCGCGCGGGTCGAGGCCGCGTTCCTGCCCGTCGACCATGGCGGCGACGACGACCTGGCGGGCGACGCCATGGCGGACGCGCCCCTGGCGGGCCGCGCCGTGGAGCCGGCGCTGCTGGCGGCCCTGGCCGACCCCTTGCGCTACCGCCTCGGCACGCTGCAGGCGGGCGGGCCGCTGATCCTCGCCTGCCAGGACATGGACGGGCACTGGTGGCAGCTGGCGCCCTGCCGCGACGCCGTGCATGCCGTGATGCTGACGGCCGCCCTGCTGCGCGCCGCGGGCGGCCACGAAAGGCTGTACATCGTCGAATGGGTGCTGTTGCGCGACGCCCTGGCCGGGCCGCCCGGCGCCGGCGGGCAGGCGGCGGCCGCATTCAACTTCCGCATCAGCGCCGTCATGCCGGCGCCGCGCGGCAACGACGGCGAGGCGACGGACGACGACGGCTGGCGCAGCCAGGCGCGCGCCATCCTGCGCGACAACACGCCCGCGCACATCGTCGTCGACGACCTGGTCCTGGGCCACCGGCGCATGCGGCGCTTCCTGCGGCTGTACGGCGAATGGCGCCACGTGCTGCGGCACGGTTCGCCGGCGCGGCGCAGCGAAGTGTGCCGGCGCATGGCCCATTTCCTGCACGAGGCGCGCCGGCGAACCGTGCCGC